>DAOUEC010000054.1:0-7108 GCA_034430655.1 Anaerolineae bacterium | reverse complement strand
ATGAAAAAACTCAACCTGGAACGTCACGAGGTCTGTCCAAAATGGAACTACACTATTCGACCACGTTCGGATACTGCTTCGAATACTCAGGTGCAACGACTAAACCAGGAAGTTGTTTTTTAACAGGCCCTGGGCGCTGATTTGACTGCTATTCGGCGGGGTCCCAACAAGACGACCTCGCTGCCGCCGTCTCGCTTGACCCTGGCAGGCAACTGAGCGTTGGTTCCAACTGACAAACGCGCTGTCTCGCGGTAAAATGGGGATACCCCAAACCGAGAAATGGGCGTGAGTGCTTTCCCACTCCACTCGTCTTTCAACTGTAGGGGAAGTCCCCCGGTGCGTCACACTTCTATACTCCGCCTGTCTCCCGCAACAAACACCCTGCGAGTGATCGTTTCGGCACGTCTATTGACCCAAATCCCTCCCGCCCAGAAATTGCCCCTTGACAAATCATTACATCTGTAGCCCAGGTGAGGGATGCGGTCAAGTTGGCGCAGCAACCAAACGAGGCGGGCGCATCTGCCCATCCACCCATTTCACTTAGTCTGCATTGCGCTCAAACTCGTCGAGCACCTTCCCCTGGCTGGAAATAGCCGTCGCCCCAAGGTGATTGCCGTCAACCTCAAGCAGCACGAAGTGATACTCCAGCACAAACGCGACCTGCGTCGGTTCCCGCTCCTGCATCACGTACAGCGGCGCCCCACCCCCGGTGGTGACGACGTAGGTGACGCCGTTCACCTCGTTGCGCTCGTAGTTGTGCTTGTGGCCGTTGAATACCACGTCCACCCCATAACGCTCGAAGAGCGGTGTCAGCACCTGACGCACGTCACCCTCGAGGGCATCTTGGACCGAACTGTACGGCGGGATGTGGAAGTAGACAAAGAGCCAGGGCTGCATGTTGGCCGCCAGCGCCTCCTCCAGCCAGGCATACTGCTTGCTCTGAGGGCCGAAGTCCGCGATGCCGTCCACCTGCAGGCATACGAAGCGGGCGTTGCCGTAATCGAAGGTGTACCAATGCTCGTTGCCGGGCAGGTAGAATAGGTCGAAGTAGCGCGGGCTGTTGCCCTCGTGGTTGCCCAACGCAGGAAACAAGGGAAAGCGGGCCATCAGTTCCCGCTCAATCTCAAAAAAGGTCTCCCCCTGTTGGGGGGCAGTGCCATCGGCCACCAGGTCACCGATGTGCAGCACGAAGTTGGGCCCCTGCGCGACGATACGCTCCACCACCGCCTGGTGTGATTGATACTGCGTGCGCGTGTCGCCGAAGACGACGAAGGTAAACCTGGTCTGATCGGGGCCTGCTGCGGTGCGGAAGGTCACATCCTCGCTCAGGGCCGCGCCGCTGCTTTCGACGCGGTAGTGATAGGCGGTGTAGGGCGCAAGGCCGGTGAGAGTGACGGCGTGGCGCGTGCCCACGGCCAAGTCGGCCACGCTCGCACCGTACTCCTCCGTCTTGCCATAGACGACCTCCCCGTGGCCAAGCAGGCCGGTCTCCCAGGCAACGATGATCGAACTGGTCGTGACCGATTGGAGGTAGGGCCCACGGACAATGGCGACGTCAGGAAAGGGAACAGGCGTAAAGGTTGGCCTCGGCGAAGGAGTAGGAATGAGAGTGGGAGTGGAGATGGGAGTGGGAGTGGGAGTAGCGGTGGGTGTCGAGGTAGGCAACGGCGTGGGCGTAACCGTGGCTGTGGGCGTAGCCGTAGGCAGTCGTGTGGCAGTCGCAATCGAGGTGGAGGTCGGTGGGACAGGTGTCGCAGGCTGGCACGCAATCAGGGTCACCAGCACGACGCCGAGGACAAGAACGTGTTTCAGGTTCCAGGTTTCAGGTTTCACATTGCCCTCCAGCATCAAGCACCTGCCATCTGGCCTTTTGTCCATTGGTCATTGTTCATTGTTCATTGTTCATTGGTCATTGTCCCATTGTTCATTGTTCATTGTCCCATTGTTCATTGTTCATTTGCCCGTCTTTCTGGTATGATGTGCGCATGGCGAAGTCGCGCTACGTCCCTGTCCTGATCGTGGTGCTGGTGCTGCTGGGGGTCAGCCTGTTGGCCTGCCCCACATTCATTCGTGCGTTGCCGGGCCGCTACGCCTACTACCTACCCCAGCCGCTCCAGGAACTGCGCCACAACCCCCACCCGGACACCCTCCCCACCCCTTTCACGACCCTCCTCCCACCCACGCCCCCACCTACTTCACAACCAACTAACCAACCAACGAACCAATCAACTCCCCCACCCCCTCTCTCCCACACTCCCACACCTCTGCCTTCCCCACCCCCTCCCTCTCCGACGCCGACACCAACACCCACTCCTCCGGTCAGCGTCACACTGACCGGCCTGCGCCACGAGCACCAGGGCTGGAACAACTGCGGGCCGACCACGCTGGCGATGGCCCTCTCCTACTGGGGGCGTAGCGAGACCCAGTACGACGTCGCCCCCGTCCTCAAACCCGACCCGGAGGACAAGAACGTCAGCCCGTGGGAGATGGAAGCGTACGTGCGCAGTCTACCCCCCACCGCTTCGGGGGGGCCGGGGGGAGCAGGCGCGATCGTGCGCGTGGGCGGCACCATCGACCGGCTCAAGGCGTTGGTGCGCGCTGGCTTCCCGGTCGTCGTCGAGACCTGGTATGTGCGCGACGCCCGCGACCAACTGGGTCACTACCGGCTCATCATCGGCTACGATGACGCCGTCCAGGAGTTCCTCACCTACGACTCGCTCCACGGCCCCGACGTGACCATCGGCTACCGGGAACTGGACGAACTATGGCGCGTCTTCAACTGGGCCTACCTGGTGATCTACGCGCCGGAGCGGTGGGAGTCGCTGGCGGCCATCCTCGGCCCTGATTTAGACGACGCGGCGATGTACGAGCGGGCGCTGGAGACGGCCCGCGCCGAGGCCCTGACCCCGCCCGACGATTGCGTGGCCTACGCCGACTGTGCCGACTGGATGACCTTCTCCTGGTTCAACGCCGGTTCCAGCCTGACCTCGCTGGGGCGGCACGCTGAGGCCGCGGCTGCCTACGACCAGGCGCGGCAGTTGGGACTGCATTACCGCATGCTGTGGTACCAGTTCGGTCCCTACGAGAGTTACTATGCCGTGGGTCGCTACGACGACGTGATCGCGTTGGCAGATGCGACGCTGGCGACGACGAACAACCTGGAAGAATCATACTACTGGCGCGGGGTGGCACGACTGGCACAGGGAAACGCGCTCGGGGCACGGGCCGACTTCGAGGCGGCGCTGCGCTACCACCCCGACTGGCCGCCGGCGGTGATCGCGCTGGCGGCGATGGAGTAGGGGCGCGGTGACCGCGCCCCTACCCATACTCGTAGAACCCCCGCCCGGTCTTACGCCCTAAGTGGCCGGCCGCGACCATGCGCTTGAGGAGCGGGCAGGGGCGGTACTTGTCGTCCCCCAGTCCGGCGTGGAGCACCTCCATCACGTTGAGCACGATGTCCAGCCCGATCAGGTCGGCCAGCGCCAGCGGCCCCATCGGGTGGTTCATCCCCAACTTCATCACCGCATCAATCGCCTCCCGCGTGCCCACACCCTCCATCAGTGCGTAGACCGCCTCGTTGATCATCGGGCAGAGGATACGGTTGGAGATAAAGCCGGGGTAGTCCTGGGCCTCGACCGGCGTCTTGCCCAGTCTCTCCGCCAGCGCGACGACGGTGGCGGTCGTCTCGTCGGAGGTATCCAGCCCGCGGATGACCTCGACCAGTTTCATCAGCGGCACCGGGTTCATGAAGTGCATGCCGATGACCTTATCGGGCCGGCGGGTGATGGCCCCCAGTTCGGTGATCGAGATGGAGGAGGTGTTGCTGGCCAGGATGACCTCGGGCCGTGTACGCTCGTCCAGTTCGGCGAAGACCCGCTCCTTGATCTCGAGGTTCTCGACCACCGCCTCGACGGCGAAATCGGCCTCGGCAGCGGCGGCGACCTCAGCGGCGGTAGTGACGTTCGTCAGCGCCGCCTCCCGCTGCTCGTCGGTCAGGCGGCCCTTACTGTGGAGTTTCTCCACCGACTTGCGGATCGAGGCCATCGCCCGCTCCAGTTGCTGCGGCACGATGTCAACGAGAGTGACCTGATAGCCGGTCATAGCACAGACCTGGGCAATGCCGTTGCCCATCGTGCCCGCACCTATGACAGCGATTTTCTTGATGTCCATTCCACCTTCCTCCCTGCTCATTTACTCATCTACTCATTTACTCCAGTTCAATCGCCATCGCCACCGCCTCGCCACCGCCCAGGCAGAGGGTGGCCAGGCCGTGCTTCAGCCCCCGATGCCGCAGCGCGTAGATGAGCGTGACGAGAACACGGGCACCGGAGCAGCCGATGGGGTGGCCCAGCGCGATGGCCCCGCCGTTGACGTTGACCTTCTCCCACGGCAGCCCCAGTTCCCGCCCGTCGGCCAGGCACTGGGCGGCGAAGGCCTCGTTCATCTCAATCAGGTCATAGTCGTCCACGGTGGTACCAGTTTTCGCAAGAAGCCTCCGCACGGCAAAGACGGGAGCGGTGAAGACCTTGAGCGGATCGACCGCCGCCTGGTCGTAGGCCACGACGCGGGCCAGCGGCTTGATGCCCAGTTCCTCGGCCTTCTCGCGGGCCATCACGACAGTCGCGGCAGCCCCGTCGGTGATGCCGGGGGAGTTGCCAGCGGTGACGATGCCGTCGGCCTGGAAGGCGGGTCTGAGGCGGGCCAGTTTCTCCAGGCTGGTGTCACGCCGGGGCGTCTCGTCGGTGTCGAAGAGCACCGGCGGCCTCTTCCGCTGAGGTACTTCCACGGGCACGATCTCGTCCTTGAAGCGGCCCTCGTCAATGGCGGCGATGGCCTTCATCTGACTGTTGCAGGCATACTCGTCCAGTTCCTCCCGCGTCAGGCCGTACTCACGGGCGATCCACTCGGCGGAGTTGCCCATGTGTTGGTTCTCAAAGGAGCACCACAACCCGTCGTAGACCATGGCATCCACCAGTTTGCCATCGCCCAGCCGGTAGCCGAAGCGGGCCTTGGGGAGCAGATAGGGGCCGTTGTTCATGCTCTCCATACCGCCGGCGACGAAGATGTCGCCATCTCCGACGGCAATCATCGCCGCGGCCAGCATCACCGTCTTGAGGCCGGAGCCGCAGATCTTGTTGACAGTGGTGGCCCCGACGGTGGGGGGGAGACCTGACTTGATGGCCGCCTGGCGAGCGGGGGCCTGCCCCTGCCCGGCCAGCACCACGTTGCCCATCATTACCTCGTCAATCGAGGCCGGGTCAATCCCAGCCCGCTCGACGGCGGCGCGGATGGCGACCGCCCCCAGGTCGGAGGCGGAGAGGGGCACCAGCGTGCCCTGGAACCGCCCGACGGGCGTGCGGACGGCGGAGACAATGACGGCTTCACGTGCGTTGTCTGACACTGTGTTTCCTCCTATTGCTAGTTATTGGTTGCACTCATGCGCTCAAACAGCGGCCGCAGCCGCTCGTAGGTCTGGTCCAGCCACTCGGGGATAACCCGCGTCTGGCCCACGATGGTCATGTAGTTGGCGTCCCCTACCCACCGGGGCACGATGTGCAGGTGAACGTGCTCCGCCACCCCCGCCCCGGCTGCCTTGCCAATGTTCACGCCGACGTTGAAGCCCTGCGGCTCGTATGCAGCCCGCAACACCCGCAGGCTCAACTGTGTCAGCGCCATCAGTTCGGCCAGCGCATCGGCGTCGAGGTCCTCTAACGAAGAGACGTGGGCGTAGGGGACAACCATCAGATGCCCATTGCTGTAGGGGAAACGGTTGAGGATCACGTAGCAGAACCGGCCGCGGTGGACGATGTGTACCTCCGCGTCGTCCTCTTGTGGCTTGACGCAGAAGATGCACCCTTCGGGCGCTCCCTCTTCGCCTCGTAGATAAGGCATACGCCATGGCGTCCAGAGGCGGTCCATTGCCCCCTGATTGTACAACAAATTGGAGTAGGAGGCAATTGCGTTGACAGGGCGGGGTAGCGAGGGTAGAATGAGGATAAGAGAGGCAGGAGGCAGGAGGCAGGAGGCAAGATGCAAGATGCAGATAAATTGAGCCAGGAGCAGATCGAGGCGGCGCTGGCAACGCGGGTCTTTGGGCGCAATCTGGCAGTCCTGCCGCGCACCGGCTCAACGAACGACGTGGCGAAGGAACTGGCGGCACAGGGAGCGCCGGAGGGGACGGTCGTCGTCGCCGACGAGCAGACCGCCGGGCGGGGGCGAATGGGACGGCGCTGGTTGGCTCCGCCGGGCACTTGTCTGCTCTGCTCGATCCTCTTCCACCCCGACCTGCCCCCCACCCGGGCCCAGCGCCTGACGATGCTGTGCGCGCTTGCGATGGCAGGCGCAGTTGAAGAGACCGCTGGGCTACGGGTCTGGCTCAAGTGGCCCAACGACTTGATAATCGAATCCCGGATCTCGAATCCCGAAACCCAAAACTGGCGCAAACTGGGGGGAATATTGACCGAGACGGGAGTGGTGGGGGAGCAGCTGGACTTCGTGGTGGTCGGCATCGGGGTCAACGTGAACGTGCCGCCGCAGACGCTGCCTACTCTGGCTCCCGATGCCACCAGCATCCTGGCCGAGGTAGGGCGGCCGGTGGACCGGATAATGTTACTGGCCGCACTCCTGTCTGGGGTCGAGCGGCGGTACGCGGCGCTGCGGGCCGGCGAGAGTCCGCACCAGGAGTGGGCCGCCTGGCTGGCGACTTTGGGCCAGCCGGTGAAGGCGACCACTTGCGAAGGAGTGCTCACCGGCGTGGCCGAGTCTGTTGACGAGGACGGGGCGCTCTTGCTGCGCACCCCGGATGACGTACTGCATCGCCTGGTGGCGGGGGACGTCACACTTCATAGGTGAAGAGGAGTTCGAGTTATGAAAATTGCACCTGTAGCAGAAGTGAAGGCTCGTTTCAGTGCCTACCTGAGACGATGTCAGGATGGGCCGGTTATCATCACGAAGAATGGCCGTCCCGTGGCTGTATTGTATCTTCTCAATATTTTGGGGCAACGTTATCTTGAATAGTGGCTGAGCTGAGTAACGCAGCGAGCATCCGCCGGTTGAGTAGCGTTAGCGTATCGAAACCAAGGATGCGAGCGGCTCTACGGCTAACCCG
>DAOUEC010000053.1:0-3823 GCA_034430655.1 Anaerolineae bacterium | reverse complement strand
GAGTCTATCCCGTATCATGGTCTCCCTTCCTCCTCATAGGGGAAAGGGGTGGGGATGGGGGTCAAGTAAAGGAGGTATCTCATGCCCACCGTCGTCATTGCCGACACGACCCAGGGCCTCAAACCTGCGCTGGAGGCGATCTTCGCCCCACACGGCGGCGTCGGGGCTGTGATTCCCAGGAACGGTGGCACCATCTACATCAAACCCAACGGCATTCACTTCACCCCCCACACGTACACCGACCCCGCCGTCCTCGAAGCGCTCCTGGCCTACCTGCACGATCATGGCTACACTCGCCTGGCGGTGATGGAGAGTTGCACCGGCGGCAATTTCACGCGCCTGGTGTTCAAAGTCACCGGCTACGCGGACATCTGCCGGCGCTACGGGGCCGAGCCGGTCTATCTGGACGAGGGGCCCACGGTCGAGGTAGACCTGCGCGACGGCACCCGCGCCCGCGTCTCCCGCCGCCTGCACGACGAGATTATCCAGCGGGGCGATAATTTCTACCTCAGCCTGCCCAAACTGAAGACCCACTCGATGGCGACGGTGACGCTGGGGGTGAAGAACCAGCAGGCGTTCCCCGTTGACGCCGACCGGATGAAGCAGCACAGTCACGGGACGCTTCACCAGCGGCTGGCGGCGCTCTACGCCCTCACCCAGCCCGATTTCTGCATTGTCGAGGGGGTGACCGGTACCGCTCATGGTCACTTCCCGTGCACTGCACTGTTGGAGGAGTGCCTGGTGCCGATGAACGTCCTCATCGGCGGGCCGGACACGCTGGCGGTGGACGTGGTGGGGGCGCGGGTGTTGGGCTACGGCCTGGAGGAGGTCGAGCACCTGCGGCTGTGCGCCGAGTGGGGGTTGGGCGAGGGGGACATCGCGCGCATTAACGTGCAAGGCGTACCGCTGAGCCGCTTCACCGAACGTCTCCCGCACACGCTGCTGCGCCGCTTTCACCCCGACGTGCGGTGGGTGGTGGGCCGCGCGAAGGCCTGCGTCGAGGGTTGCCGGGGAAACTCCGAGTGCGTCCAGGAGATGCTTTACAATGACTACCACAGCAAGGGGGGCTGGACCCTGGTCTGCGGCTCCGGCTTCGAGGAGGCGGACATGGACGACCTGCCGGGCGACATCCTGATCGTCGGACCGTGTGCCTGCAGGGAGGTGGGGGACGCGCTGGCGCGGCGCTACCCCGACCGGCGTATCTACCGGGTGGAGGCGCACAACGACCTGATGACCAACACGCGCTACCAGGCCCGTCTGATGGGCGTGACGCCGGTGATGATGGTGCCGCTGAACCCGCTGGTCTCCGCCTTCACGCTGCTCCAGGCTAAGTTGCGCGGCCTGACGGCGCGGGTGCCGTCGCTGCTGGGGTGAGACAGGAGCGCGGCGTCCGGCACGCGAAAGAGGCAATGCTCCACCGCCAGCAACTTCCCCGATTCTGAGACAGCCACCCCGTGTCAGTGATTCAAATGTTGACAGACTGCCTTAGTGGACGCGCAGAAGTTGCGCGCTTTCGACATAGACTCGATGAACTTGGTCAAGCGCGCTGTCAAAGCCTACGTCCCGATTATCACGCCGTTGATCCTGCTGCTTTTCCGCAAGGCGAACGATTTCCAAATCGCGATGGAGACCAAGGGGTTCGGTGCACCTGTCGAGCCCACCGAGATCGAGACGCTCACCGCCTGCCCTGCGGACTATCTCTGGCTGGCCTTCATCGTAGGCGTTTTCGTGTTGTGCACAGTGTTGAAATTCACATGATGCGTGAAATGTGAGAGGAGGACCGAACTGTGGAAAAACACTCATCCTTTGACGAACTGGTCGCACACCTGGATGACCTGCTGGCCCCCTGCCTGGCGCAGGATTGGCCCAACCTGCCGGCGGACCGCGCCCAGGGAGTCTACGTGTACGGCCACGACGGGCGGCGCTACCTGGACTTCCTGGCCGGCTTCGGCGCCTGCAACGTGGGGCACAATCACCCGCGCGTCGTGGCGGCGGCCCGCGAGCAGATGGAGCGAATGGTCCACGCGCCCGTCGGGGTGATCGCCCACGAGCCGCTGCTGCGGCTGGCATGGGAATTGGGGCAGGTCACGCCCGGCGGCGCCGATATGTTCTTCTTTGGCAACAGCGGAGCCGAGGCGGTCGAAGGGGCGCTCAAACTGGCCCGCTACGTGACGGGGCGGCGCGGGCTAGTCGCCTTCCTGGGCGGGTTCCACGGCCGCACGCTGGGGGCCACGACGGTCACCACCTCCAAGGTGAAGTACCGCACCGGCCACGGCCCATTTGTCCCCGACGTGTACTTCGCCCGTTTTCCTTACCCCTTTCGCTCGCCAGCGCCCGACGCGGAGGCATGCGCGCAGGAGGCGCTGGAGGACATTGAGCGTCTTTTCGAGTACGTCATCGCGCCTGAGGACGTGGCCGCTTTCCTGGTGGAGCCGATCCAGGGCGAGGGGGGCTACGTGGTGCCCCCGTGCAGTTGGCTGGTCGCGCTGCGCCAGATTGCTGACCGGCACGGCATCCTGCTCATCTTCGACGAGGTGCAGAGCGGCTTTGGCCGCACCGGCGAGTGGTTCGCGGCTCAGGCGTTCGGCGTGGAGCCAGACATCATCTGTCTGGCCAAGGCCATCGCCAACGGCTTTCCGCTGGGCGCGACGGCGGCGCGCGGGGAGATTATGAGGGAGTGGGGAGCGGCGTCGCACGGCACCACCTACGGCGGCAGCCCTATCTCCTGCGCCGCGGCCCTGGCGACGATGGACGTGCTCCGCGAGGAGAACCTGCTGGAGAACGCCCGCGCCCAGGGCGGCTATATGCTGGGACCGTTGCGCGAGTTGCAGGCCGAATCGCCCATCGTGGGGGACGTGCGGGGCGTAGGGCTGATGATCGCCGTCGAGTTCGTCAAGCCCGGCACCGATAAGGAGCCCAACACCGCAGCCGTCCGTCGCATCCTTGAGCGGGCGCTCGAGGGCGGGCTGTTGCTCTACCCCTGCGGCCATTGGACCCAGACCATCCGTCTCATCCCGCCGCTGACCGTCACCCGCGAGCAGGTGGACGAGGGGCTGGCGATCTTCCGTCGGGCGGTGCTGGCCGAATCGGCCTGAACGGCGGGCTGCTGTGCACCGCCTGGTACTTGTTTACCACTTATGGCTGTCCACCTGCGCGGACAATCAGGCCCTCTCTTCACCCTCCAGCATCACCACCGCCTCCGCCACCCGCGCCGCCGTCCCCGGCTCCAGGGGTATGGCGGCCTGGATGTTCGCCAGCACGTCGTGGCCGAAGCGGGCTGCTAACGCTCGCGCCTCCATCGGATACAACTCCAGTGCCAGCAGGAACTGGCCCGGATTGACAATAGCCACGTCCCGGTGGCGGCGCATATCCGGCAGGTCCCGATCACTGCTCACCAGGTAGTGGGCACCTCCCTCCACTGCGCAGGCCAGAAACTTGTCATCCTTGGGGTCCCGGCAAGTGCCGGAGATGTCCAGAGCCCCTGGTACATGCTCTGAGAAGCGCTCTAGCCCCCGCATCAACTCGTCCAGCGGAGCCGTAGCCAACTGCCGGATGGCCGGCCGGGCCAGCACGCCCACCAGTTCGGCCCGCGTGACCGGGGAGGAAAGCAGCGTGAAGTCGCCGGCTCGCCAGTGCGCCACGACCCGGCTCATCAACTCGCCCCAGGTCAGCACATAACTGACCAGCGAACTGGTGTCAATGACCACGCGCAGCATGGCTTACCCCGCAGCAGAGGCGACTTCTTCGCGGGCCTGCTTGATGATCGCCAGTACCTCCTCGTCGCTCAGACCCACGTTGCGCTCGGCATTGCGGGCTGCGGTAG
>DAOUEC010000052.1:0-12133 GCA_034430655.1 Anaerolineae bacterium | reverse complement strand
CCTGCTAGTTGCCCTACGGGGGCAGCTCTCAATGCCTTGAGCTTGCGAAACAGAGCCTCCAACGTAGAGCCATCCGCAGCCCAGATGTGGTCGAAATGGTGTCGGGCGTGCTCGACCGACTTGGGTAACGGACGCTCCCGCTTCAGCGCTCGGTCTCGCAGTCTGGGCACCAGGTCTAGCAACACGCGCCGGAAAATCTCATACGGGAATGAGAGGAATCGCTTTGACAATGCCGGCTGCGACACCGCCACTTGTGGTACCCAGAGAAACTTCTCCCGCGCCAACATGCGAGCCAATTCGCACACGGATGGCACTTGCCGCCAAAGCAGTGTCAGTACAGTGGCTACCATCACCGGCAAAGACAAAATGCGATCCCGCAACCTCAGACTGCGGAAATATGCCAACTGGCCCATCACGGCAGGGAGGACGAGTTCTTCGAGCCGTTCTGCAATGACTTCGTTGTCTGGGCCAGGCCTGTTGCGCCGACGAACGTGGTCAGGGTTTCTAGGTTTCGATTTGTTGCTCATATCCCTGACTATAACGCAAGTTCGCGCTCTAGTCCAGGTTGACCGGGTTGAGTTGGTAAGGTTCAGAGGCGCTTAAGTTATGACGAATGGTTGCGGGCAGTACTTTCCCAGGCGGCAACGGCTAGACTTATCCATCGCAGACCTTGGGATTGGCATCCGGAAAAACGTGAAGAAAAATGGGTAGTGGTTACATATTAACTGATGGGGCACCACTTTGTGTTGTAGTAGTGGAGATACAACTTCAGCACCGCTTCGTGGTAAACGTCGGACTTGGAGAACGACAGTGTTTTCCGCACAAACCGAGCCAGTCTCTGCCGCAATGTGTTGTTCCAACGTTCCACGTGTGCTGTTTCGCCGCTCTCTTTGCCTACACATTGGTGTGTGTTGCTTGGAAAGACTTTCTGGTAAGCTTCCCAGAAGTCGCTGTATGAACAGCACTTCTTGTATGCTGCTGGGATTCGCTTCCATAGCTCCTGACAGCTTTTCTCACTGCGGTCACCAATGAAGTAAGCCACTACTTGACGAGTACGACGACACAGAGCGATCCATATCCACCGTTTATCGCTTTCTTTGAACACAAATGACCACAATTCATCCAGTTCCAACACATCATCCGCTTTCGCTGTTTCTAAAGTGTTAGCCAAGTCAGGCAAAGCGGCGGCTTTTTCTATGATCCAGCGTGCTAATGTCTGGCGTGCTATTCCAAAGATGCGCTCAACACCGCGCATACTGGCCCGCTCCCGATAGGCACGCAAGACAAACTGCTTGACGAACTCGGGGTAAGAACGGCTTTGTGGTTCCAGAGTTCTATAGGCGTTACAGTCGAGGCAATGAAACTTCTGATCACCTTTGTAGTCTGTGCCGTTCTTGACTATGTTGATGCTGTTACATTTCGTGCAGCGATGCGTGATAACACTCTGGATCATGACGGTGCTCCTCCTGGTCAGCTTTTCGATACAGGATACCATTTGGAGCGTCATCAGTCAACATGTAACCACTACCGAAAAACTAACGACCGAGGAACGGGCCATATTGGAATGGATCGCCAGCGAGGGCAAACCAGCCCACGTTCGCCGGGCACGCCTGTTGGTGCTCCGCGACCAGGGCCTCATCCTCAGGGAGATCGGCCCACAGGTGGGGTTGTCGGCCAGACGGGTACGCTACTGGCTGCGAGCGTTCCGGGTAAGGCGAATGGACGTCTTCCCGGCTGACTTGTTGGCGGCGGCAACACCGGCAGAGGAGATGCCTACTGAGCCGGTCATTGAGGCGGCGGTCGTAGGGGCGAGGTCTCCCCGCCCTGAGCGGCCAAAAGTCACCATTGAGGAATTGTGCCGGCGCTACGAGGTGGACATGGCCCACGCCCGACACGTGGCCGGTCTGGCCCAGGCCCTGTTCGACGCGACGGCCGAGGTGCACGGCCTGCCCCCAGAACGGGGCGATCTGCTGGAGACGGCGGCCATCTTGCACAACGTGGGCTTCGCCTTCTACCCCGCAAAGCACCACACCGCCGGCCGGGACATCATCCTCGAGCACCGGCTGGTCGAACTGGGAGAAGTCGAGCAGCAGATGGTAGCCTGCACCACTGCCCTCCATCGTAAGAAGTTCAAGCCCAAGCGACTGGACAAGGAGCCATCTTTCCTGGCCTTGCCGGACGAGGTGCGAGAGGAGACCCTGATGCTGGCCGCTCTCCTCCGCGTGGCCGATGGCCTTGATTATTCCCAGAGCCAGACCACCACCCTGGGCCAGGCCCAGCCCTCCTCCCAGGCCATCGTGCTGCCAGTGCTTGGCCCCTTCGCTGGCGAGGACGCGGCCCGCGCCCGGCAGAAAGCCGACCTGTGGCATCACCTGTTCGACGTCGAGTTGCGCTTCGTGGTCGAAGGAGAGCCTGCGATCTGGGTTCAGCCGGAGGAGGGGGCAGGGCTCGAGGCTGTGCTGTCCAGGAAGCGGAAGGCATCCGGCGTCCTGCCCGATGATCCCATGAGCGAGGCCGGGCGCAAGGCACTATGCTTCCACTTCGAGCGCATGCTAGAGCACGAGCCGGGCACGCGACTGGGAGAGGACATTGAGGAACTGCACGATATGCGCGTTGCCACCCGCCGCATGCGCTCCGCCTTCCGTGTCTTTGCCCCTTACTTCGACTCCGACACCCTGCGGCCCTTCCTCAAAGGGCTGCGACGCACCGGCCGCGCTTTGGGCTGCGTGCGCGACCTCGACGTCTTTGTGGAAAAGGCCCAGCACTACCTGGCGGCGGAGGTAGGGGCGGGGTCACCCCGCCCCTACGAGGACCTTGCTCCGCTGTTGGAAGCCTGGTGGGGGCAGCGAGAGGCGGCGCGGGCAAAGATGGCGGCCTACCTGGATGGCAAACGGTACCAGCGTTTCGTGCAGGAATTCGGCCGGTTCCTGATTACGGAAGGGGCCGGTACTCTACCGCCCCCCGCTGGCAGGCCAGTGCCTCACCAGGTGTACCAGGTGGTGCCAGCCCTGATCTACACCCGCTACGAGGTGGTGCGCGGATACGAGCCGGTGATTGAGAACGCCTCGTTGGATACACTCCATACCCTGCGCATTGACTGCAAGCGCTTGTGCTATGCCCTGGAGTTCTTTCGGGAGGTGCTGGGCCCGGAGGCGGAGGAGGTCGTCAAAGAGGTGGTGACGGTGCAGGATCACCTGGGCAACCTGCACGATGCTGACGTGGCCTGTCATCTCCTGATCGAGTTTCTAGAGCAGTGGAGCGAACAGGAGCGGCGAGAACGGATCAACATCAGCGGAGTGACGCGCTATCTGGTGGCCAAGCAGAACGAACTGCGTCTCCTGGTGGATTCGTTCCCCGAAACGTGGCGGCACTTCAACCATCCCGAGATGCGCCGGCAACTGGCCCTGGCTGTCTCGGCGCTGTGATAGGATCCACGAAGGGAGGAAGTTCCACATCAGCGAGGCCGGGGTAGCACTCCGAATCTATCTATCACAAGGAGATTCCAATGGCGAAGAAGAAAGGCAAGAAGGGCAAGGGCAAGAAGAAGGACGTGGCCAAGAAGAAGGGCAAAGGCAAGAAGAAAAAGAAGTAGCCTGGCCTCATCCTCAACGGAAAGATTATCCATCCCAAAGGCCCCTCCGGCAATCTGAGGCACGTCTTGCCTGTCAGGGTGCTGGAGCGGAACTATGCCACGCGCTGCCCAGCCGGTCAAGAGGGAGCGCCGCCAGTATGGGAGAATCGTAATGTACCTTATTTTGCTCGGCCCGCCCGGTGCCGGTAAAGGCACCCAGGCGGAGCGATTGGAAAGAGAATTGCATCTGCCTCACGTGGCCAGTGGCGATCTGTTTCGTGAGAACCTGAAAAACGAGACGGAACTCGGTCTACTGGCCAAGGAATACATGGACAGGGGCGATCTGGTGCCCGACGACGTGACCATCGCCATGGTGCGGGGACGGCTGCAACGGCCCGACTGTGCCCAGGGCGCCATCCTCGACGGCTTCCCCCGCACCCAGACCCAGGCCGAGGCCCTGGACAGGATGCTCGCCGACATGGGGCGAAGGTTGGACGGCGTGCTCTACATCGCCGTCCCCGATGATGAGTTGGTGCGCCGCCTATCAGGCCGCTGGATCTGCCGCCAGTGCCAGATGCCCTACCACACCATCTTCAGCCCGCCGGCCAAGGAAGGGATATGCGACGCCTGCGGTGGGGAGTTATACCAGCGGGACGACGACAGGCCAGAGACGGTGCGAGCCCGCCTCAAGGTCTATCACCAGCAAACAGCGCCCCTCATTGACTACTACCGTCAGGCGGGCCTGCTGGTGGAGGTGGACGGGTCGGGGGACATCGAAACCGTCAGCACGGCCCTGCTGGAGGCAGCCCACAACCTGGCGAAGTAGAAATCCTGCGAACCAGCTAAGTAAGTCCACATAAGTTCTTGTCGCTTTTTCTCGGCTTGCTGAGGAGCAATGTCTTGATGATTACCCCCACATGTGGGAGAAATAGGCTGATATCCCGCATTTGAGCCAGATGTGGTGCTCACGTAGAGGTGATAGGAATTTATGTGAACCTACTTAGGACGCCAACGAGTTGGCGTTTCCACAACGAGGTCGGACGGCTGGAGGGAGGTGACATAGAAGATAGGACCAAAAATCGAGGCCACGACCTTTGGCTCGATCACCATTGACGGCCGCAAGATCAGAAACGATGTCATCCTGAGATTGGACGGCTCAGTCAAAAAGCGCAAGGAGAAATTGTCCAAGAGGATCTACGGCACCTCTCACACTATTTCGTTAGACGAGGTCAGGTACGTGTACGAAAAGGGGGCAGAACTGCTCATCATCGGGACGGGGCAGTATGACTCGGTGCGCCTTTCGGAAGAGGCCCAGGCATACTTGCAGAAGCACAACTGCCGGACGGAACTGGCAGCCACACCCGATGCCATCCGCCTGTGGAACAAGGCCCAGGGTAAGGTCATCGGACTGTTCCACGTGACCTGCTGATTTCAGGTGCGTCTGGTACAGAGTGAAGGGCATCTTATGTCGTCGCTCGGATATCTGGTCGTCATCACAAAATTGAGCCTGGCGGTGCTGGTGGCACTGGCATTGAAGACTTGTGCGTCACCCATGCCTGCGGTCACCCCCGGCCCTCCGGCTTCTCACCAGGAGTTGGCCCGCCACTGCGCGCCGGTCATCCACCAGGGCGTCGCCTCCGACCAGGATTTCATCACCGCCGTGGACTTCGACGGCGACTGGGTCGGCAACAACAACTGGGAGAACCAGCCCACGGGCGACCTCTCGGCCTACGTCTACTACTCGGTGGCGGAGACGGAGACGCACTGGTTTCTCTTCTACTCTCTTTTTCACCCCCGCGACTATACCCGCGACCAGTGCGAGAAGTCCGACGGCTGCCACGAGAACGACATGGAGTCCATTCAAGTTGTCGTCGCCAAGGACAGCACCCCGTTTGGGCACTTGCAGGCCGTGGAGACGCTTGCCCACAACCACATCTACCTCTATACCGCAGACCGGTCGGTGGAAGGGAACTTCCTCAAGGTCAAGGGCTCGGTTCGGCTTGAGGGAAGTCACCCCATCGTCTATGTGGAGACGTATGGCCATGGCATCTACGCCCATCGCAAAACCATCGTATCACACGTCGTCGTCTACCGCGTGGGAGAGCGGGCCGAGGTGCCGGAGAGCCCCAAAGACGACAACGTATTGTACCAACTCGTCTCCATCTACGAGACCCTCTGGGCACACCGGGATGAGATCGGTCCTGGACAGGCTTTCGATTAACCCTTCGACTACCGGGGTCACATTTTGCCAGCAACATTTGACGGCGAGGATTACGGCACAGACAAGGCCAACACTCCCTGGGGCTACAACCAGGAGATTGGCGACACTCTCTCTCGGGGCGACTGGTTCCTCGACCCGGCTAAAGCCTTAACCTACCACGCCAACTTCGACGGCGGTTTTTCACTGACGTATCTTTACAATGCCTACCGGGCCGATCTCGGTCTGAATACGACGCCATGATTCACAAAAAAAGCAAGGCCCCGATTGTGGCCGATCACCCCGGCGCATATCCGCCACAGGTATATGAGGATCCGGCTGAACTGGCTCTGGCCGTCCGCTACGCGCCGCGCATCTTCTTGGATCAAAACGAGCCCTTCTTGCCCCTGGTTGTGGGCTATACGATCTTCCGCACCGATGGCTACTCCCCCTCCTTCCCCCGATGTATTGGCCTCACGCCTCGCGGGCGCCAACCGGCCGCCTTGGCTATCGAATATGCCATCTGGTGGGATTGGGACATTACCCACCTCTACGAGTTGGAGCATATCTGGACCTTCGTCGGCGCTGAGGGAGACGTCGTGTACAGCGAAGCCAGCTGGCATGGCGATTTTCAGGGGCGGAGACAGAGGATAAGGAACTCTTGAGAGCAAGCCCCCTGATCATCCTGTGGCTCGATAACCTGGGTCTTTTCTACCCGCTTATCGGTGAGTTAGGGTTGACTAACATCGCTGCTGCTTTCGCGGGCGGCACTGCCGTTCGCCACCTGATCAGCGCCATGCCCTCGGTCACCGAGTCGGCCGAAGTGGTGGTGAAGGCCGGCTGCAGCCTTGATATGCTGCCGGTGCTGGGCGAAGTGACGTTCGACCGGGTCACCCGGCGCTACTTCAGCCTGAAACAGACGGATTTCGACAGGGAAACTGGAACGGTCACCTGGATCAAGGGAGCACCCAGACTGGCGGATTTCGTGAGCCTGGCGCTGGCCGAGCGGCTCATCCCCAACCTGGGCTTCACCATCTGTCAGATCGGCTGGAAACTGGGGCAGGTAGGGGCCGGTCAGGTGATCTCGTTAGAGGACGATGAGGCGATACGCATGGAGAGTATGGCCTCGTATGATATCATCCCCTTGAGAATCCAGACCCTGTTGCAGGCCATGCAGGACTACGAGGCAGACCTGTACCTCCTGAACATCTCCGGCGACAGCATTGTGCACGACCAAGGCCTGGCCGGGCAGGCGGCGTTTATGAAAAGGCTGGATGAGGAGTTCCCGGCTTTGATCGAGGGGCTCGCTGCGCAGGCGAAAGACCCCATGCTCATTATGTTCTCCGACCACGGCCCCAGGCCCATCCAGGGCCACTTCAAGCCCGAGGAGTTTCTTGCCGGCATCGCGGGGCTAGTCTTTATTGGCGAGGGCATCCCCTCCCCTCTCATGGCTTCGGGAGAGGGGAGGGGGCCGGGGGGAGGGGTGAGGGTGGCAAATGCAGCCGTCGTCTCCAATGGCCGGGGCTCGCTGTATTTGTACGTCAGAAACCCCGACGACAAAACGGCCTGGCGGAGGACTGCCTATCGGCAGTTGAGGGACTACCATTGGGCAGGACATCCTGGCGGCGATCGCCGGTCAACCAGAGACGGCCTTTGTCGTCTGCAATCGAGAGGAGGGTGGCGTGGTCATCCTGTCCACGGAGGGCAAGGCAACGCTTTCCGCAGCGGACGGAGAATTCCTGTACCGGCTGGTCTGGGGGAAAGACCCACTGGGTCTGGACGAGATCGAGGGTCGGGTGGTCTCGGGCCAGGAGATGCTGGAAAAAACGTACGATAAGCCCTTTCCTTACCCTTTACAATGGCTGGAACTCCTGCAGGCTCCCTGTTGTGGGGACGTCATGATCGTGGTTGACAAGAATGCCTTCTTCTGGGATAAGCCGTGGATCATCATTACCCACGGAGGACCTTCACACGGCGAAGTGGGCACCAGCCTGCTGGCCGTCGGCCCGCAGAACCCGGAGGCCGGTATCCTCTATGGCAAGCAGATCGCTTGCGGATCTATCGGTCACTTGTATAATAGCCTGTGCCGGATTCTTTATCATCGGCCACCACGCGGTCGGCCCGAGGGAGACCTGCTGTTTGGGCTGCATGAAGCACTTCACACTGTAGAAAGGTAGGGCACAATGAAGATCCATTTCTTGGGCACCGGCGCGGCCGAGGGTATCCCGGCCATTGGCTGTGATTGTGCCCACTGCACCAGGGCCAGAAACGAGGGTGGGAAATTGGTCCGCGAGCGAAATGCCATTCTATTATCCCTGCCCGGCTACGAGTTGTTAATTGACTGCGCTCCGGACATCAGAAGCCTGATCAACAAATATCAGATCACCAAACTGGATGGCATTCTGGCCACCCGATCTCGCTATGACCACATCGGTGGGATCAAGGAGTTCGAGTATTGGCCAGGGCAGTTGGATTTCCTGGCTGAGGACGCCCTCTTCGAGACCATCAAACGGGAGTACTGGACCGAGATGCTCGACGCTGTCATGTTTCACATCCCTTACCATCCAGGGAGTTCTCTCTACTTCAGCGGCTTCTCTATCATTCCCTTCGCTGCCCGCCGCCAGCGCCCCATCTTTGGTATCTCGGTAAAGGAAGGCGAGACACGGGTCGTCTACACCTCGGATACCCTTGTCCGCCTGACCAACTACGCCCGGCGGGTCATGTGGAATTGTGACCTGCTGATCATCAATGCCCCCATTTTCGATAAGGTCAACGAGAACCACATCAACACCCTTGAGGCTATTAAGCTCAAAGATCGAGTGGGGGCCAGGGAGATGATCTTGACTTACATCAATCACGAGAACATGCCCCACGACGAATTGGAAGAGTTCGTTCGCCAGGTTAAAGGAGTGACCGTGGCCTACGACGGCATGATGCTGGAGGTGTAGTCTTGAAGTTTCAGTTTCTGGGCACTGGCTCAGCGGAGGGTATCCCAGCCATCGGCTGCGATTGTCCCCATTGTGCCAGAGCCAAGAGGGAGAGCGGAAGGCTGGTGAAGCGAAGGAACGCCGTTCTCTTCTCTCTGCCCGGCTACGAGTTGTTGCTGGATACTCCGCCAGACATCAGAGCGTCGTTAGCCCAGCATAGGGTTCTCCGGATAGATGGTATCTTTCTCACCCATGCCCATCATGACCACACTGGAGGATTGGAGGAGTTCCTTTACTGGAAAAAAGATGTGGACCTTTTTGTTGAGCCAGGAGTGTACGAGTCTCTGCGGCGAGAAAACTGGGGCGACAAACTGCCAGACATCGCCTTTCACTGCCCCTTCCACGCGGGGATGGCCGTGCGTTTCGACGGTTTCTTCTTCACCCCTTTCGCTGTCAGCCACACGGTTCCCTGCTTCGGTCTGGCCATCTACGAGAGCAGTCACAAAACCGTCTACACCTCCGATACCAGCAATAAGTTCAGTAACTACGCCTACTGCCTGATGGAGAGGGCTGATCTGCTGATTGTCAATACTCCGCGCTTTTCCCCACCGCATGAAGACCACATCACCTCACTCGAAGCAGTCGAGTTGAAAGAGCGGGTGGGGGCCAACCGTTTGGTCCTGACTCATTGCAATCATCATAACCGGCCCCACGACGAACTGGAAGAGTGGGCCAAAGGGCTAGATGGGGTCACGGTAGCCTATGATGGCCTGGAGATCGAGGTCTGATGAGCGAGACTTACACGACTTCAGAAACCCAGGAGTGGAAACAAGCCCGGCAAGCCGCCTTTGCCCAGGACGTCCTGACTGCCTTCACGCAGCGCCCAGCCGACCTGCTGCCGTTTGAAGAGGTGCGCAAGAGACTGGGCCTGCGCAACGTGCGCTACCTGGGGCTCCAGGACGTGCCGTTGGATCACATCGTGGGCAGTGTGGGCCGCTACCGGGATTTCACCCGCGCCTTCTTCCCCCGGCAGGACGACCTGGGAGAACGGTGGCGGCGAGTTGACAGGCTGGTCACCACCAGCGGTGGCCTCCCTCCCGTCGAACTCTACAAGGTCGGCCAGGTCTATTTCGTCCGCGATGGGAACCATCGCGTCTCGGTGGCACGCCAGCATAACACCCCCACCATCCAGGCTTACGTCTGGGAATATAAGACTCGCGTCCCACTGGAGCCGGATACTGACATAGACGACCTGTTGAGCAAGGCCGCCCACGCCGCGTTCCTGGCGCGCACCAACGTAGACCGTCTCTGCCCCGACACGTCGCTCGAACTCACCCAGCCGGACGGATACGAGGACCTGCTGTACGAGATCGAAGCCCTCCAACAGAACCTCTCCAGAATAGATGAGCGGGAAATCCCTTTCGACGAGGCAGTAGCATTGTGGTGCGAGATGCACTACACTCCCATCGTCCAGATCATCCAGCAGCGTGGTATCCTCCAGGAGTTCCCCGGCCGCACGGAGGCCGACCTGTACCTCTGGCTGCGCCGCAACCACGAGGAACTGGAAACGCGATACAGGCAAAGGGTCTTGTTGGAAGAAGCCGCCGCTGACCTGGCGAAACGTTTCGGCGAGAAGCCCTCACCGGCCCGTCAGATCAAGAAAGTGGTCGAACGGCTGGCGGAAGGCGTGGGCGAACTGGGCGGCCGGCTGGTGGAAAGCATTGCGCCGGGCGCTCAGGCGCAAGAGGACGACACGGTGGCCGCCGCGCTGCTGGCCCCTATCCGCCGTGTCGCCACGACCACGCCGCCGTATCGGTTCCGGGGGACGACTCGGGCCGAATGGGAAGCCTGGCGCGCCGAATTCCGCGAGCGGCTATGGGACCTGTTGGGCGTAGGCGACCGCCCCCAGCAGCCTTATGGCCCGGCAGAACTGAAAGCCGAGGTGGAGGAGCGAATCTCCGTTGACGGTCTCCGGCGTGAACTCGTTTGGTTGAACACCGAAGGAGACCTGCGTGTGCCCATCTACCTGTTCCTGCCGGAGGAGGTCAACGAACCGCAGCCAGCCGTCGTCGTCTTCCCCGGCCACGGCACCATCGCCCAGACAGCCGGGCTGCAGAAGTCCTACCAGCGAGCCAACGGGCTGGAACTGGCCCGTGCTGGCTTTGTCACGCTGACCATGGAACTGCGTGGGTTCGGCCGACTCGGCGCCATAGGTCACCTGCAGATTGACGCCGCCGCCCGGCTGGTGGGTCGCACCTGGTACGGCCTGCTCGTCCAGGACGGGATGCGTGCCATAGACTATCTCCTGACCCGCCCTGAGGTGGACGCGGCACGTATCGGCGCGACCGGCATCGGCGCTGGCGGCGCGCTGACTATGTACACGGCGGCCCTGGACGACCGTGTGAAGGTGGCGTTGATCAATAGTTACCTGGGCAAGTACGTCGTCACCTCATTGGATGAAGAACACTGCCCCTGCAACGACATCCCCGGTATCCTGCGCTACGCCGAAATGGGGGACGTGGCCGCCCTCATCGCCCCGCGCCCGGTGATGTTCGTCAGCGGCCGGCGCGATCCGGCCACCAACCCCGCAGCGCGCGAGTCCTTTGCCATCGTGCGCCAGGTGTACCGGATTCTAGGCGTGCCACAGCGTGCCAAACTGATCGAGCCAGAGGAGATGGGGCATTACTTTGACAACCAACTGGCCATCGGCTGGTTCAGTCGGTGGCTGGTGGGTTCGTGAATTCGTAGATTCGTAGATTCGTAATTCGTAGACTGGGAGGGAGGAATGTCTGATAGAGTTAATGTTGGACTCATTGGCGCGGGGCGGATTGGGCGGCTCCACGCTGAACATCTGGTCTTCCGCATCCCCGGGGCCAATCTCGTGGCCGTGTCCGACATCGTCGTGGAGGCAGCACAGAAATGCGCCGCCGAGTTCGGCATCCCCACGGCCACCCAGGATCGCCGGGCTATCATGGAAAACCCCGACATCGAAGCCGTCGTCATCTGCTCCAGCACCGACACCCACGCCCAGATGATCGAGGAAGCGGCCACCGCCAGCAAACACATCTTTTGCGAAAAACCCATCGCCCACGATTTGGGCGAGATTGACCGGGCGCTGGCGGTGGTGGACAAAGCGGGCGTCAAGTTGCAGATCGGCTTCAACCGCCGCTTTGACCCCAACTTTCGGCGCGTGCGGGAACTGGTGGCGGCCGGCAAGATCGGCCAGCCGCACATCCTGCGCATCACCAGCCGCGATCCCGCGCCGCCGCCCATCGAATACATCGAGGTCTCTGGCGGCATCTTTTTGGACATGACCATCCACGACTTTGACATGGCCCGCTACCTCATCGGCAGCGAGGTGGAGGAGGTCTACGTCGCTGCCGGCGTGATGGTGGACCCGGCCATCGGCGCGGCCGGCGACGTGGACACGGCGGTCAT
>DAOUEC010000051.1:0-28555 GCA_034430655.1 Anaerolineae bacterium | reverse complement strand
TAGTCCAGCGCGTCGTGTTTACGAAACGTCTCCACAATCTGCGCCACGGTGGACATCTTCTGTCCAATGCAGACGTAGATGCAGTAGACGGACTGGTCGCGCTGGTTGATGACTGTGTCAACGGCAATGGCGGTTTTGCCGATCTGTCGGTCGCCGATAATCAACTCACGCTGCCCGCGTCCCAACGGGATGACTGAGTCGATGGTCTTGATGCCGGTCTGCAGCGGTTCACTGACCGGTGTACGCTGGATGAAACTCGGTGCCCGGCAGTCTATGGGACGACGCACAGTCCTCTCTGGTGCCTCCAGCGGCCCCAGGTCATCGATGGGCTGGCCCAGTGCATTGACCACGCGCCCCAGGAGTGGTTCGCCTACCGGCACGTCAATCACCTGCCCCGTCCCTTTAACAATGGCACCTGCGTGGATGTCCACGTCAGTCCCCAACAACACGCAGCCTACGTAGTTGTGGTCGAGATCCAACGCCAGACCGTATGTGCCATCGGGGAACAGGATCAGCTCATCCACCATCACGCCGCGCAGACCGGAGACGATAGCCACGCCATC
Source organism: Anaerolineae bacterium (assembly GCA_034430655.1). Lineage (GTDB taxonomy): Bacteria > Chloroflexota > Anaerolineae > B4-G1 > B4-G1 > JAUWNP01. The sequence goes on along the minus strand of DAOUEC010000051.1, from coordinate 27,992 downwards.
GCCCACCCGTTTAACCGAGCCCACGCTTTGCGCCGACAAGCGGTAGTGGTACTGGTCAATCAGCCCACGCAAGGCTGAAACGTGGTACTCGGTCTCGAGATTGTACGCCAGTTCAATCTGGTGGAGCCGGTATTGTTGTTCATCGCCCAGGCGGGCGATGAGATCGAGCAGGTCGGCTGTGTGTAACGGGGGGGATGTGGCAGGCTCGTTCACAGGCTTAGGCACAGACTCAGGCAAGTTCTGCCTCGTACCGGCTGCGTAGTTGTTGGAGTTGCCCTTGCAGGCTGCCGTCAATCAGCGTGTCGCCGAGGCGCACCATCGCGCCGGCGACCAGACCGGCGTCAACACGGCAGGCCAGATCAATGGCTTGGGATACCACCGTCTCTAATGTAGTCGCGATCTGCCTTTTGTCTTCCTGGGCCAGGGGGGTCGCTGTGATCAGTTCGGCCGAAACAGTCTCTTCACCGCTGGTGGAGATGCGTCCTTCCAACTGCACTGAACGCAATTGGTCCAGAAAGGTGTCCAGGTAAGCCTGATGTAGTTGTGGGTTGAGGATGTCTGCCATCATGCGCCGGGTGAGTGTAGCCACCAATTCGCCGATCTTGCTGCGGTGCAGACGCAGTGCGTCGGCGCGCTGCTGTTCGATCTCCTCTTCAGCGCGTGCACGCATGGCCTCAATCTCCTGGTAGGCTTCCTGGAGCATCTGTCGCCGCGTTTCATCAATGACGATGCGGGCTTCGTTCTTGAGCGCCATGATTTCTGCGTCAATGTTCTCGCGCTTTTTCTCGTACTTCAGCCTCAACTCTTCGGCTTCACGGGTAGCCTTTTCCGCCTCATCCACCGCCCTTGTCACCTGGCTCGCACGCTTGTCGAGCATCTCCTTCAAGGGCTTGAAAAGGAAGCGAGTCAGGATATAGGCCATGATGAGGAAATTGGCGATTTGTAGAAGCAGTGTGCTTGGGTTAATTTCCAGCATAATCATCTCCAGTCAGCGGTTAGCCGCCAGCAGTCAGTAGTTAGCAATCAACGTATTTCGATGACTGTTATTCGCTATTCGCCATTCGCTATTCGCCGACGATGTACTTGAGCATTGGGTTCGCAAAGATCAGGATCAAAATGACCGCCAACACGTAGATGGCCAGCGACTCCAGCATGGCCAGAGAAAGCAGAACGATGGTGTTGATGCGGTCGCCCGCTTCGGGCTGCCGGGCGATTGCCTTCAGCCCGGCCGAGGCGACAAGCATCTGCCCGATGGCCGGCACGACGATGCCTACAATAACGCCGGGCCCGGCGATCAAGACCGTCAACACGATAAAGATCTTATCCCACGGCAAGTTGTTCCAGTCCATTTCATCTCTCCTTGTTGTGATTTGTATTCGAGCACCTCACTACCGGACATTTTTGCTGTCTTGGTCTGTTCTGTCATTCTGAGCGACCGAAGGGAGCGAAGAATCTCTGTTTTGCACTGCGAGAGCGAGATTCTTCGTCACTCCGTTCCTCAGAATGACATCCCTCAGAAAAGTGTCCAGTAGTGAATTCGAGCACTTTCCAACTTTGTTCATTGTTCATTGATTCGTTGTTCATTGGTTACTCGTGCGCTTTGACCGCTCCGCCGATATATACGCAGGTCAGAAGTGTAAAGATATATGCCTGCAGCAGTCCGGTAAAAATGCTGAACAGCATTACTGGCACCGGCACAAAGAGCGGCATCACGATAAACAGGATGCTGATAATGATTTCCTCTCCCATGATGTTGCCGAACAGTCGAAAGGTGAGCGAAAAAGTGCGCGCGATCTCGCTGGCGATCTCGACGGGCAGCATCAGGAAGATCGGTTCGACGTAGTGCTTGAGGTAGCCCCACACGCCGCGCGTGCGAACCCCGAAATAGGGTACGCTGAAGAAGACGACCAGCGCCATGGCCAGCGGCGTGTTGATGTCCGGCGTGGGAGACTTCAGGCCAGGGAGCAGGCCAATCAGGTTCGCGGTGCCGATGAAAAAGGCCAGTGTGCCCACGACGGGCAGGAAGAGCGTCACGTCCTCCGTGCCCACCATGTCGCGGATCAACTTCTCGATGGCTTCGACTATCCACTCCAGCATATTCTGTACCAGCCCTGGTCGCAGTTTGAGGTTGTGCCCAATCAGATAGGCCCCCACGCCGAGCAGGAGCATCATCGCCCAGGTGTTGACGACTGTTGATGTCACCCCTAGCGGCCCCACGGTAAAGACCACGTGTGGCGTGATCTCTTCGGCGACGTCGGGTTCTTCTGCTTCGCCGGCCGGCCCCTTCAGCAGGTTGCTGACTATGGCCAGGCCGATGACCAGCACGATCAGGAGCACCAGAGTGAGCGGGTTACTTATTTTTTTCATCCTACTCCCTACTCCTTACTCCCTAATCTCGACGTACATAGTGTACAGGTTGTTAAGCGCCACAGCCACGCCCATCAACAGCAACGAGAGCGTCCATGTGAACTCTTTGCCGCACATGTCGTCGAGGTAGCGTCCCAGCAGCACTCCACCCACGATGGGTACCACCAGGTTCCAGCCCAACATGCTCGCCTGGGCAACCAGTTGCCAGAAGTTTTCGGGTCTCTCCTCCCTTTTGGAGGGGGGATTGAGGGGGGTCACCTCTGGCTGTTTGGATGTTGGCTCGGATCGTTCGTCGTTCAATCTTCTTCTCGTAAGGGTTCGTAGTAGCGACTTCAGTCGCTCGCTGTGGACGACTGAAGTCGTCACTGCGAACAAATTGTTCAGATTACAGTCGGCCCCAGCGGAGCCAGTTCCGCCGTCTCGCGCAGCGCCCGTTCCAGGGCCATCCGCGCCCGCGTGAATTCGATGCGGGCTTCCTGGGCGATCTGGTTCAGTCGGGCGCGTTGTTGCTCCAGCGCATGTTCCAGCACTGCCAGGTCTTCGCCTTCTTCGGCGGCAGCGGTCAATACCAGCACACGGTCTGGCTTTGGATAGCGTCGCTGCATTTCGATCGTGCCCTGGTACAGGGCCACGTAGCGGGTGCCCCCCTGCCGGCGATAGAGCATGATGCCGGCAACAATGTGCGCCAGAAAGGGCGCGTGTCGCGGCAGGATGCCCCACCAGCCGTCAGACAGTTGTACGCGAATTGCCTTTACGTCAGTGTTTAAGATAATCTCATCGGGAGTGATGATCTCCAACTGCATCGTCTTAGACATGTCATCGCTCTCGCTTGCGCAACACGCTGTTGATGTCGCCGGTCATGTAGAAAGCCTGTTCTGGGATGTCGTCCAACTCGCCGTCAATGATCATCTTGAAACCGCGCACTGTCTCTTCGAGAGGCACAAAGACCCCTGCTTGCCCGGTGAATTCCTCGGCGACGAAGAAGGGTTGGGTGAGGAAGCGCTGCATCTTGCGCGCGCGCCGCACCAGCAGCCGGTCCTCTTCGGCCAGTTCCTCTATGCCCAGGATGGCGATCACGTCGCGTAATTCCTTGTAGCGCGCCAATATCTCGCGTACGCGCGTCGCCACCCCATAGTGCTCCTCGCCGACGATGCGCGGGTCGAGGAGGCGCGAATGCGATTCCAGCGGGTCAACGGCCGGATAAAAGCCCTGGCTGGCCAGTTGACGCGACAGGACCACCGTGGCGTCGAGGTGCGCAAAGGTCGAGGCGGGTGCCGGGTCGGTCAGGTCGTCGGCCGGCACATAGATCGCCTGGACGGAGGTGATGGCGGCCTTGGACGTAGAGACGATGCGCTCCTCCAGCATGCCCACCTCGGTGGCCAACGTAGGCTGGTAACCCACGGCGCTGGTCAAGCGCCCCAGCAGGGCCGACACTTCGCCGCCGGCCTGAATATAGCGAAAGATGTTGTCAACGAAGAACAAGACATCCCGATGCTCGACGTCGCGAAAGTACTCGGCCATGGTCAACGCCGTGAACGCTGCCCGGAAACGCGCCCCCGGCGGCTCGTTCATCTCCCCAAAGACCAACACAGCGTCTTTGAGTACGCCCGTGCGCTTCATCTGCAGGTAGAGTTCGTTGCCCTCACGGGTGCGCTCGCCCACGCCAGCAAAGACTGAAACGCCCCGGTGCTCGGCTGAGGTGTGGCGGATCATTTCCATAATCAGCAGCGTCTTGCCCACCCCGGCGCCGCCCAGCAGACCGACTTTGCCGCCGCGCACGTAAGGGGCCAGCAAATCAATGACCTTCAGTCCGGTGACGAAGACCTCCGTCGAGGGCTCCTGTTGAACGAAAGGGGGTGCCGGTTGGTGGATGCTCTGCATCTGCACCTCACCCAGGGTCGGCCCTTCGTCTATGGGCTGTCCCAGCACGTTGAACACGCGCCCCAGCGTCTCTCTCCCCACCGGCACCTGTATCTGAGCGCCGGTGTCCTCGACCGTCATATTGCGGCGCAGCCCGGCCGTCGCTTCCATCGCGATGCCGCGCACCGTGTGACGGTCGAGGTGTTCCAGTACCTCAATGGTGACGCTGAGTTTGCTGTTGTGAACGACCAACGCACTCAACAGGGCTGGCAATTCCTCACCTGCAAAAGATATGTCTACCACGGGGCCAATGATGCGCACGATGGTGCCCAACCTGGGTTGCTGTATAGAGTTACCCTCCAACATTTGCGTTGCTCGCCGTCATTAAGTATCCAGTATCCAGCATCCAGCGTCCAGCATCCAGCATCCAATTCAGGGCAACATGAATGTGTCGCGCAGCGCATGGACGGCTTCGTCCAGGCGCTGGGCTTCGATCACACAGGTGATGGTCGAGAGGGAGGTGCTGATGGCGCGAATATTGATGTTGCAAGCGCCCAGTGCCTGGCACATCCGGCTGGCGACGCCGCGCTGTTCGCGAAAATCAAGGCCGAAGAGGCTCACCGACGCCACTTCAGAGTCGCTGGTAATGGCTTTCCCTCCGACCTCCTCCCGTACACGTTCGACCACTGCCAGCGCCTCATTCAGGTCATCCCGGTCCACGCACAGGACGATGTGATCTTCTTCCTCCAGATCAATCAGATGCACAATGAATTCGACGTTGATTCCCTGGTCGCTTAGCGCAGAGAAGAGCCTGCCGCCTACGCCTGGACGTGATGGGATGTCCATTACACCGATCAGGGCCAGATGGTCATTCTGGATCAGGCCACCAGCCTGGAGTTTGCCATTAGTCATAATTTCACCTCTGTATTGTATACCTGACAGGTCCCCACCGCTGCTCTCTCCCACGGGGGGAGGGTGCCTCTACCTCGCCCCTATGGGGGGGATTAGAGGGGGAACCAAGTCAAATCAATTATACCGCAGGGTGGGGAAGTTGGGTAGTTGGAGTTGGTTGGTTAGCGTCTGGCGGGGGTGTGCCTGACGACGAGGACGGGGCAGGGAGCGTATTCGATCACCCGCTCGGCCACGCTGCCGATGAGGACGCGTCGTGGCCCACGGCGGCCTACCTGGCCGATGACGATCAGGTCCACCCCTTGCTCGCGTGCCAGATTGGCGATCTCGCTGTGGGGAATGCCGTGCCGGACCACCTGACCAGTCTGCAGACCCCTGTCCCGGGCCAGGCGGGAGAGATAGTCCAGGTAGTGCCGTCCCTTGGCCTCTAACTCCCGGTGCACCGTTTCCGCGATCTTTGAGGTTGCTCCTGCGATCTCATCCGCAATGGCGCTGTCTACGACGTACACGAATGTGATCGGCACACTGTACGTGGCGGCTATCCGGATCGCCAGCCGACCGGCATTGATCGAGGTCTCCGATCCGTCGGTGGGGACCAGGATGTGTGTGAAAGGGCTCCGTTCTTCCATTAGCAGCCTCCGGTCTTTCTAGCCAAACTCGCGTGATGTCGACTTGCCACCGCCGATGTCGCGGTAGATAGGTGACTTGCCGCCGCCGATATCGCGGTAAGGCTGCGCGTACTCGCGCGTCGCTGGGCCTATCACCGGCTGGGCAACCCGTGACTTGATGCGCTTGAGCCGGAAGGTCTCCTCGCGCTCCCGTTCCTCCAGCGCGCTCTCGATGAAGACGACGGTCTCCTCATACTGGGGGATGAAGATGTACTGCAGCGCGTTGACGCGCCGCTGAGTCTTCTGCAACTCCCGCGCCAGCCGCCAGACGGTCGTCATCGTCTCGGAGAGCACAGGAATCTCAGCCAGGACGCGGCGGAAGCAGGCGACGGCCTTGTCCAGTGCGACGGTGGTGTTGCCGAGGCCATAGGGCATCTCCGGCGGTGCGCCGTGAGCCCTGACGGTGGGTATCACCACTCCCATCACGCTGTGGGGTTTCACCTCCACCTCGACAGTCTCGTTCACGGAGAGCGCCGCCCACTCCAGGCGCTCTCTGCCCATTGAGAGCCGCGCCATCTCCAACGCACGGTAGGCCTCCGCGAGCAGTTCCCACACTCGCTCCTGGAGCACTGCGGCGTCGTGGGCCATGTGCATCAGTTCGGTAGTCAGCACCTCGCGCTTCTTGTCCAGAATCTCGTACCCCTCGCGCGCCAGTTCCAATGCCTCGCGTATGCGGATCAGGTTGCTGTGCGTGGGGGCGACTCGTAGTCGTGCCATCTTTTCCTACTCCCTACTCCCTACTCCCTATACCTCCCTGCTTCCCATAGTATTTTTCGATCTCGACCTCGCTGACGCGGGTGAGTTCCTCGCGGGGCAGGATCGAGATCGCTCGCCAGCCGACGTCCAGCGTCTCCTCAATGGTGCGATTCTCCGTCGCGCCCTGCCCGACGAACTCGCGCTCGAAGGCCTGGCCGAACTTCAGGTAACGCTGGTCAACCGAGGTCAACTCCTCCTCGCCGATGACCGAGGCTAGCGCGCGCACATCCTGCACGTGGGCGTAGGAAGCGTAGAGTTGCGCCGACAGGTGCGCGTGGTCGGCTCGCGTGCGCCCCTCCCCGATGCCATCCTTCATCAGCCGCGAGAGGGAGGGGAGGACGGAGATAGGCGGGTAGACGCCCCGCTGGAACAGTTCCCGGCTGAGCACGATCTGCCCCTCGGTGATGTAGCCGGTCAGGTCGGGCACGGGGTGGGTGATGTCGTCATTGGGCATGGTCAGGATGGGCAACTGGGTGATGGAGCCGCTGCTGCCCTTGATGCGCCCCGTGCGTTCGTAGATCGAGGCCAGGTCGCTGTAGAGGTAGCCCGGGTAGCCCTTGCGGCTGGGCACCTCACCGCGGATGTTGGAAATCTGCCGCAGCGCCTCGCAGTAGTTGGTCATGTCGGTGAGGACGACGAGGACGTGCATGTCCCGTTCGAAGGCCAGAAACTCGGCCAGCGTCAGCGCGACGCGCGGCGTCACCAGTCGTTCGATGGGCGGGTCGTCGGCCAGGTTAAGGAACATCGCCACGCGGGTCAGCGCGCCGCTGGCAGCGAAGGAGTCGCGGAAGAACTCGGCCACGTCGTGCTTGACGCCCATGGCGGCGAAGACGATGGCGAAACGGGTACCCCCCCCGCCCCCCCCTACTGGGGGGGAGGAAGCCTGCCCGCCCCCCCCTACAGGGGGGGAGGAAGCCTGCCCGCCCCCCCCTACAGGGGGGGAGGAACCCCCCCCGGCCCTCCCTACAGGGGGGGAGGAAGTCTGCCCGGCCTCTCCTACAGGGGGGGAGGAAGCCTGCCCGCCCCCCCCTACAGGGGGGGAGGAAGCCTGCCCGGCCCCCCCCATAGGGGGGGAGTTTTCCGTCTCCCCCTCGCTGAGGGGGAGGGCGGCCTGGCGCACGATTTGTGCCGCCAACTGATCGTGGGGCAGGCCGCTGCCGGAAAAGAGGGGCAACTTCTGGCCTAGGACCAACGTGTTCATCCCATCCAGGGCCGAGATGCCGGTCTGAATGTAATCGCGGGGGTAGACGCGGGCGGTAGGGTTAATCGGCTGGCCGTTGACGTCGGCCCAGCGCTCGGCCAGCGGCTCCGGCCCGCCGTCAATGGGCGTGCCCAGGCCGTCGAAGACGCGCCCCAGCATCTCCGTGGATACGGGCAGGCGCATGGGCCGGCCCAGGAAACGGACGTGCGTACCCTCGATGGAGAGGCCGGTGGTGCCGGCGAAGACTTCGACGACGGCGACCCCCTCGCCGACCTCCAGCACCCGCCCCCGGCGGAGCCGCCCCCGTGAGTCCACGACCTCGGCCACCTCGTCGTAGCCGACGTTGCCGATCCCTGCGACGACGACGATGGGGCCTTCAACGCGGGCCACTCCCGCGACCTCTTGTCCCCCGTATTCTGCTATCTCCATCACATGTAATCCTTCTTTAATTTGTCCATCTGCTCGTCCAATGCTTTCCAAATCTCGTCTATCTGTTCCACCTGCTCATTACGCACGGTGGTCTTCATCCGCACGAGGGTGTTCACGATGGGGAGATCGTGGATCACGACGATGGGGCAGCCTTTGGCGATGATTTGCGCAGCACGCTCGTGGAAGTGGAGGATGATCTCTAGCATGCGCATCTGCTTTTCAATGGTTGCATACGAGTCCACCTCGTCAAGGGCGTTTTGTTGCAGGAAGCCCTCGCGTAACAGGCGGGCCGTCTCCAGGATCAGGCGCTGGTCGTCGGGCAGCGCATCGGGGCCGACCAGTTTGACGACCTGCTGGAGGCGGTTCTCGCGCTGCAATATCTCCAGCGCCTGCTCGCGCAGCGCAAACCAGTCTTCGTGTCCCTTCTCTCGCCACCAGTCGCTTACCTCGTCCACATATTCGCTGTAACTGTCGAGCCAGTTGATTGCCGGGAAGTGACGTGCCGACGCCAGCGCCTTGTCCAGCGCCCAGAAGCAGCGGATGAAACGGGTGGTGTGCTGCGTGACCGGCTCGGAGAAGTCGCCGCCGGGCGGGCTGACCGCTCCGATGACACTGACCGAGCCGGGGGCACCGTTGAGCGTGGTCACGCGGCCGGCCCGTTCGTAGAACTCTGCCAGACGGGCGGCCAGGTAGGCCGGGTAGCCCTCTTCGGCGGGCATCTCCTCCAGGCGGCCGGAGATTTCGCGCAGCGCCTCGGCCCAGCGTGAGGTGGAGTCGGCCATCAGCGCCACGTGGTAGCCCATGTCGCGGTAATACTCGGCCAGCGTGATGCCGGTGTAGATGCTGGCCTCGCGGGCGGCGACGGGCATGTTGGAGGTGTTGGCAATGAGGATGGTGCGCTCCATTAGCGGATGGCCGCTGCGCGGGTCGGTGAGGTGGGGGAACTCCTGCAGCACCTCGGTCATTTCGTTGCCCCTCTCCCCACATCCCACGAAGATGACCACGTCCGCGTCACTCCACCTGGCGATCTGATGCTGGCAGACTGTCTTGCCGGCTCCGAATCCCCCCGGAATGGCCGCCGCGCCCCCCTTCGCCAGCGGGAAGAAAACATCCAGCACGCGCTGTCCTGTGACCAGCAACTCTGTGGGCAGGAGGCGACGGCGATAGGGGCGCGGGTGACGCACCGGCCAGCGATGGAACATCGTGAGTTCCCGTTCGCCACCTACCCCCCTCTGTCCCCCCTCCAGGGGGGAGGGGGTGCTTCCCCCCTCATAGGGGGGGCTGAGGGGGCTTCCTCCCCCCTCATAGGGGGGATTGAGGGGGGTCACCCGGGCGATGGGCTCCTCAATGGTGTACTCCCCCGGCGGGGCCACCCAGGTCAGCCTTCCCGACACGTCGGGCGGCACCATGATGCGATGTTCGATCAACGGAGTCTCCGGCACGACTCCCAGAATGGTGCCTCCCTGAACCACGTCCCCCACCTCGACGCGGGGGGTGAAGGCCCATTTCTGTTTGCGATAAAGTGGGGTTGTCTTGATGCCCCGCCCGATGAAGGTGCCGCTGCGCAGTTCCAGCACGGGCAGCGGGCGCTGGATGCCGTCGAAGATGGACTGCAACAGGCCCGGCCCCAATTCCACCGAGAGCGGTAGCCCAGTGCCGTAGACGGGCGCGCCGGGGTGCAACCCCGACGTCTCCTCGTATACCTGGATGGTGATCACGTCCATCTCCAGGCCGATGACCTCGCCCACCAGATGCTCGTCGCCGACCTCGACCACTTCGAGCATGCCGATCTGTTGCGAGCCTCGGGCGCGTACTACCGGGCCGTTCACCCAGATCACCTGACCCACCTGTATGCTCGTCTTGCTCATACCGCCTCTCCCATCAGAATGTGGTAGACGGGGGCGCGCAGACCGTCCTGCATACGGGCCAGCCGGGTCTCCAGCGTGTTGTCGTAGCGGCGGTGGCCATCGGGAGTCTCCAGCACGACGCCGGTGCCCCGGGCAAGGGGCTCGCCTGCGCGCAGTCGCACGCCACCCCCCTCAATCCCCCCCACGGGGGGGAAGCGTTCCCCCTCAGTCCCCCCCACGGGGGGGAAGCGTCTCCTCTCAGTCCCCCCCACGGGGGGGAAGCGTTCCCCCTCAATCCCCCCCACGGGGGGGAGGGCCTTTCCCAGGTCAGCCAGCGCCTTGTCATCGAGCACCCTCCGCGTATTCTCATCGGCCCGCACCAGGACCTCGTCGGCGCCCAACCGCTCCACCGCTTCGCGTACCAGGCGGCGGGCGATCTGCTCGTAGTCCGGCCACTGGGGTGCGGAGGCCAGTTGCTGGCGGGCGCCGGCGAAGACGCGCTCCAGCAACTGCTCGCGGCGCTTCAACCTCAGCATCTGGGCCTCCAGTTGTGCCGCGGCCGCTGCGTGGCTGCGTAGGGTCTCGGCCTCCTGTTGCGCTCGTTGTAGGATGGCTTCACGCTTGGCGTTGGCCTGCGTTTCCACCTGCTGGCGGATATCCTCGGCCCTGGCCTGCGCGTCGGCCAGAATTTGCTCCGTTTCCTCTTTGGCATCGCCTATAATGGCGTGCTCAAGAGTCTGGATGTCGTTATACTCTGGCATTATATCCTCACCCCGATAGTTCGCCGGATCACTTCGCTGAGTGGCGGCCGGTCAGGGCGCGGCCCCTCCGGCCCCGGTATCTCCACTACTAAGGGGACGGTGCTGTGTACCCTGAGCGTGTCCACCCGCTGGCGGGCCAGGTCCGCGACGTCCTCGGTCACCAGCACGATGCCGATCTCCGCGTCGGACAGGGCTGCGTCGAGGGCATGGTTCAGTTCCCCGGCCGTCGTCGCGATCTGGCCGCGCACACCGGCGAGGGCGAAGCCCCTCACGGCATCCTGGTTGCCGATGACCAGCAGTTTCATATCACCTCTTGAGAAACCGGGTTTTTTCCGAAAAACCTGGTTTCTTACCCTTTCGTCAGCGTCCGAGGATCATAAAGGCGATGATCAGCCCGTAGATGGCAATACCTTCGGCCAGGCCGACGAAGATGAGGGCGCGGCCGAAGACCTCCGGCTTCTCGGCGATGGCCCCGACGGCGGCCGACCCGGTGGTGCTTACGGCATAGGCTGCGCCCAGGGAACCCACGCCGACGGCGATGGCGGCGGCGAACGGGGCGTAGGGATCGCTGCCCGTCTCCTGGGCCAGCCCCGCCGCCTGAACGACGCTGGGGGCGAAGAACCAGACCAGCCCCAGGCCGACCATCATCAGTGCCAGTACCAGGTTGAAGCCGCCCAGGCTGAGTACCAGTTTGCGGGTCGCCTGGGCAGGCGCATACCTCTTTCGCTTGAGCGCGAACACGATGGCTGGTGTCAATGGTATCAGCCCGGCAAGTAGAGTGATTGTGATAAGCATTACATTCCTCCTCGTTCTGTGTCCCTGAATGTAGCACAGGGGCAGTTCTCATTCCTCCCCTCTTGGGATCAGCGTCAGCGGGCGGTAGCGCACGCCGCCGCCAGAGAAGAACTTGCTGAAGAACTCGTAGTATTCCAGACGCAGTGTCTGGATGCCCACGATCAGCCCTTCGAAGCCGATAACGAACAGGTTGCCCAGCGCCACCACGACCCAATATCCCACGCCGTGCGCCGGGCTGACGATCTCGGCCATAATGAAGACCACCATGCTGAGCGCGCCGTGTGCCACGGCGAAAGCGCCCATACGGACGTAGGAGAGGGTGTTGCTCAGCAGACCAATGATCGTCTCGAAAAGTTCAAAGAGCGCCTGCATCAGGTATGTGCTGAAGCCGCCCTCGACGAGCGGCCGGTGACCCTCGACCAGGTGCTCCAGTAGTTCGGCGAACGTCACCGCCAGCCCGGATATGGCAGCCAGCGCGGCGAGCAGGATGGGGTTGACGGGCAAGTCGCCCACAAAGGCCCCCGCTGCCAGTCCAATCAGCGACCAGTAGAAGACCAACCCGGCCAGGCCGTTGCGATCGAAGAGCATGTGCCCCCACCGGTGCGCCATCGCTGCATTGACGACGTTACAGACCATCCCCAGGCTCAACAGACCCGCGCCGATAGCAATGGTGGACAGCAAGATGTCCATGATGTCCTCAATCGGTCGTATCCACAGCGGTTGGAGTACCTCAAAGCCGAAGGCGCTGCCGTAGAGGAAGCCGAAGATCATCGCCGTTATGCCGCAGGCGATGACCACTGCCCCCATGCTGGAGAGCCCGCGCAACGCGCGCACCTTGCGGCTGGCTAGAGCCAAGCCCAGGAGGGCCAACACCAGCCCGTGTCCCACGTCGCCGAACATGATGCCGAAGACAAGGGAAAAGGTCAGTGCCAGCACGGGCGTGGGGTCCAATTCGCCGTAACGGGGATAGCCATAGTTGGTCACCAGGCCCTGGAAAGCCCTCACGATGGGGGGATTTCCGAGCGCCACCGGGATATGACCATCCTCATGTCGCCGGGGCATGCTCACTTCGAGCAGCACTTTATCTGAAACTTGCTCAATCTTCTGTTTCAGCGTGGGAACCTGTGACGCGGGCACCCAGCCTGCTACCAGATATGTGTAGCGCAGCCGGTCGTAGCGGGCGATGGTCTCGACCAGCGTGCGACTGGCACGCACCCGCCACAGCAGGTGACGCAGACGCTGTACGTGCGCCTCGTGCAGGTAGTCAATGCTGCTCCGACATTCGGCGACGTATTGGCGTGTGCGCTTGATGCCGGACTCCAGGGCGGTGATGGCTTCGGCCGGGGTGCCACGGTACGTCTCCGGCAGTTCAAGTGGGTTGAGATAGGCACTGCGGGCAGCCCGGCTCAGGATGTCGGCGTCGCGCTGCGTGCCAAAGAGCACGACCGTCGCCAGGTGATCCTCACGTCGCAGCGTGACCAGTGCTGAGGGGATGAGTTCCAGGCTGGTCTGGAACCGCTCCAGGTTGGCGATAGGCATAGTGCCCGGGAGCGCAAAAGTGTAACGCAGGCTGCGCAATGTGTCCAGGTCCACCTCCAGGCCGGCAATGGGCTTCAACTGGCTGAGGTAACGCTGCAATTGGGTCAGTCTGCGCTGTCCCTCCTCTAACTCCTGGACGGGCGCCCGGGCCTCTCGTTCCAGGCGCTCAATGTCCATCTGTGCCGTTTCGGGCTCAACGAGATGGGGTGTTTCCGCTGGGGGCGGGCCTTCGTCCACGCCGAGCGTCTCCATCACGGCCAGGATACGCCGTTCGAGGGCCGCGAAGGCGACCGCCCGCTCGTGCCAGTTTTCGGCCTGACGTGGGGCACGCTCACCGCCTAAGCGGCCAGCCAGCGCCGGGTGGAAGAGACCCGAGTCGGCCAACGCCTCGGTCACGGGCACGACGTCGCGTTCCGGCACGGCCAGTTCGACCTTACTCATCGCTTGTGGCCGAAACATGCTTACCTCTGATCGGTCTGGGGGGGCGTGGTCGGGAGACCGGCCCCAACTGGCTGAATCTCAAGCATGGATGCAAACATCTCCATCGGGAGGTGTGAGGACTTGGCCTCGATCAACACGGTTAAGTCCCGGATCTCGTGTTCGTTCAGCAGCAGGTAGGCCGCCGGGATGCCGACGTGAAAGGGATAGCCGATGAAGGCTGCACGGCACGTTTTGACGATGTGGCGCTGGCAGGACAGTTCAAGCGCTGCCAGCCCGCCCCCCCCCTCTCCCCCCCCCGAGATCAGGGAGGGGGGGATCTGAACGCCCGGGTAGATGCGCTTCACCACCTGGGCGATGTCCGCACCGGCGGCGATGGCGCGGATGTCCTCGTCGCGCACCCGGTAGCCGAAGGGCAGTGTGTAGTTGATGATCTCCTGCTCCGAGAGGTGGTGATAGACGCGGTAGCGGATCGCCCACAGCAGGTTATCCACGTCAAGCACCGTGCCCGCAATGCGCAGTGCCTGCTCGTGATCTGTGCCCGTCAGTTGATGGATGCTCTGCCACAGACCACGGTGATAGTCCAGGTCCAGCGCCACCTCCAGGGGAAACAGGTTCCTCTCGGCCCGGTAGCGCTCCAATGCGTGGACGAGGGTCTCGTAATAGGGGGTGTGACGTATGAGTTCGATTGCCCGCGCCACGTCGCCGCTCTGGATCATCTTTTCCATACTGGCTGTAGTGAGAGTGATATATTTGGCCATTGGGCAGAGCAAATGGCGCACCTGGTCCCACGACGCCCCGGTCTCGATCCCGCGCAGGGTGGCTTTGAGATTGTCCACCTCGTAGAGCCGCCAGAGTTGGAGCAGTAGTTGTTGCCCGGGGCCCGGCGTCAGGCGGATGATTTTCTCGTAGAGGTCGGCCAGGTGCCACCTGATCTGGTAGATGGCGCGGCGGGGAGTCAGTTCCTGGCGCTCAATCTGGAGATAGGGACCGTACACAGTCTTCGACAGCACAGTCAGAACAGCGTCGAAGTCCTGCGCCTCCACGAGCGCGCTCCACGTCTCCGGCGCCAGCATGGTTGAGTAGAGGGCGCGCACCGTGGCGTGGACCAGGGAGTAGGCATTGACGTCTTGTATGGACATTGCTACTCGCGTCCCGCAACCCGGTCAAGAACGAAGTTCACGGCGCGGTCGAAGTGGCGTGCAGCCAGCGTCTCCATGCGCTGGGCCTCCGCCTCGGCCTGTGCGACTGCGCGTGACCGCTCGGCCTCGGCCGCCTCCTGGCCCGTGGCGACAATCTGCTCGGCCTGCTGGCGGGCCTGGGTCAGAGTCTGCTCACGCAATGCGGAGGCCGCTTCTTCGGCCTCCTCGATTAGGTGCGCAGCCTGGCGTTGGGCGTCGTCGTGGATTTTCGCGGCCTCTTGTTCGATGGCCAATATGCGGGCAATAGTTTCCTGACTCACATTCTCCCCCAACGGAAACAGCGCCGGCACAACCTTACCCTCTCAGTTCCCCCACGGGGGGGAATCCTTGCTGGGCTGGCGGTGCTCGGCAACAGACAGATTGTAACACTCTGGCTGGGTGTTGTCAAGGTTGGGGATATTCCTGTCATTGCCAACGCGAGATTCTTCGCTCTCTTCGGCTTCGCTCAGGACAGGCTCCTTCGGTCGCTCAGAATGATGATGCCTGAGTAATCACGGTCGTTGCAGAGGTGAGGAGCACAGTCCGGTCGGACTATTCGGTCTGGGCTGTCAGTTCCCTGGAGAAGACTTCGAATGCAGAGTGTCCGTAGAGGCAGAAGACCACCCGCCGCAACTCCGTCTCACCCTTCAGGTAATCTATAGCGGCCCACAGCATCACCTGCGTCGCCTCCTCCATCGGGTAGCCGAAGATGCCGGTACTGATGGCGGGCAGGGCGATGGACCGCAGACCGCGGTCGTCGGCCATCTGGAGCGCGGCGCGCACTGCCGAGGCCAGCAGTTTCGCCGAGCGCGGTGTGCCATCGTACACCGGCCCCACGGCGTGGATCACGTAGCGGGCCTTCAGGTTCCCGCCGGAGGTGATGGCCGCCGAGCCAGTAGGCACCGGCCCGTGTTGGCGCACCCAGGCATCGCTCTCCCGCTGGATGGCCAGGCCACCCTTGCGGGAGATGACCCCGGCCACCCCACCGCCGTGCGCCAGTCGCTCGTTGGCGGCGTTGACGATTGCGTCGGTGTCCATCTCCGTGATGTCGCCTTCGATCAGTTCAAGTGTGGTGTGGTTGATCTGAACTCTCATTGTTGTAACCTCTATTTGATTCTAGATTGCTCTTGCGTAGGACAGCGATTGCCAGTATAATGAGCCTGCTTTAGGAGGCCACTTATGGACGAGACTAAGATAGAGCAGTATCAGGTCAAGACGGTATACCGCCTGGTCGTCACGGCCGAACTTACCCCCGACGAGGAGGAGGGTGGCTATTCGGTGCATTGCCCTGAACTTGACATCTATACCCAGGGTGAGACAGTCGAGGATGCGATCGCCAATCTCCGTGAGGCAGCCGAGGGGTACATTGAGGTTGTGGGTCTGGATGGGCTCGGTCTGCGGCCCAAGCCGGCCATCCGCAGGGAAGTCGAGTTGATGGTGTATGCCTAGACTCCCGCGCATTGAGGGACGGACGCTGGTGTGGGCGATGGAGCGGGATGGGTTTAAAGTCGTTCGCTTGGAAACGCTACTGAAGTGATAGTCACTGTTGCTATTCTGCCTCCACATGGGCACTTCTGATCATTGCTACCGGCTGACGGCTAATCGAGGGTTGGCGGCACCTCGGCGAAGATGACCTCGCGGAAGCCCAACGCCAGAATGAGCCCTCGCACGTAGGTCTCCGCGTTCTGCTGGGCCATCTCCAGGATGCCCTCCTCCAGCGCCGCGTCCAGTATCTCTTCCTCGGCAGCCTGCCGTGCCTCCGTCTCCAGCGCCGGGTTCATCCCGATCAGCCCGGTATCCCGGTCGAAAACGTAAGACTTCTGGTTGTCCAGCGTGACGACGAGGACCTCAGCCGGCGGCAGCCTCACAATCGCCATCCCTTCCTCGGCGACGATGACGTCGTCCTCCTCCATTTTGCCCAGGTCTACGCCGGCGATGACCTGACCGTGGGCGACCAGAATCAACCGGTCGCCGAAGAGGAAGTCAAAGTGTCCCTGCCCCGATTCGGCGGTGATGATCTTTTCGATGGTGTAGGAAGCCGTCTCCAGCCGGCGAAGGCTACGCATCTGACGGATGATCGTCACCGGGTCGAGGATGATGGTGGGCGTGGGGTTGGTGATCTCCCTCCACTGCTCCCGCAATGCCTGCTCGGCATCTTCCAGCGGTTGCGTCAGTCGCTGGATCGAGCCGAGCAATACGATCCCGCCGACGATGACGACGACGAGGGCGAGCAGGACGAGCAGCAGGATCACCGTGTTGAGGTTAGGTTTCGAGTTCATCAGTCTCACTCCTTGCCAGGTGTTGCACCAGGCCCAGCGTCAGGAAGAAGGTAAAGGCCGGGTCAATGACGAAGTAAGAGGCGTCCACCAGGCCATGGGCCAGGAAGTTGACCATCGAGCCCATCAGTCCCAGAGCCAGTGCGCGACGGTTTGGGTCGACCAGGCGGCGCAGCGGCAGGGCCAGACGCCAGAAAGCGACCTGAAGCCAGAGCCCGGCGACGAGTCCGCAGAACCCCAGTCGGCATCCGTAGTCGAGGAGGATGTTGTGCGGATGGGATAGGTCCGGCTCCTCCCAGGCGGCAGGCAGGATGTAGCGGCTGCGGTACTGGTACAGGAAGTTGTCCAGTCCGACGCCGAGCCACGGGTGATCGCGGAACATCATCCAGGATGAGCGCCACAGTTGGAGGCGGAAGAAGGTGGTGCCGTCGCGGGTGTCAAGGAGGGAGGCGAAGCGCGGAGTGCGCAGGAGTGGGATGCTGGCTGCGGCGGCCACGGCCACCGCCCCCAGCGAGCCCCACAACCACGGTCCGCCTGCCAGCGCGCCCAGCGCCAGCAGCGAAAGTGGGACACCCAGGATGAGCGCGCCTTTGGAGAAACTGAACAGCACCGCCAGTCCCAGCGGGACGATTGCCAGGCCGTAGGCAACGCGACGGGGACGGTTTCGACCGAACAGGGTGACGGCCACCAGCATCGGGAGTGCTCGCCCCAGGTAGAGGCCGACGTTGTTGGGCGAGCCGTAGACGGAGCGCAGGCGGGGAAAGCCCTGCTCGGCGGTGATGACGTTGATGCCGAGGCCGTACTGTACCAGGCCGATGAGCGCGACCGCGACGGCCCCCAACACGAAGAAATCCACCACGCGCCATAAAGCCTTGCCATCGAGTCGGATCGTGCGCAGCATCAGGTAGAAGAGTGCTGGCTCCAGGACGACGACGCGCAACTCGCGCAACGCGACGTGGCGGTATTGGGCGACGAAGAGGGAAGCGATGGCGACCACCACGAAGAACAGAGCGGCGAGATCGAGAGAGGATGGGGGATGCAGGACGCAGGGTGCAGGGTGCAGGATGCAGGATGCAGGATCTCTCTTGCTTCCTGCTTCTTGCTTGTTTCCTGCTTCTTGCTTCTTGCTTCTTGCCTTTTGCCATTGACTGACCAGCCTGACTCCCCACGAGAGCACGCAGAGGAGGGTAAGGATCTCTGCCATCGAGAAGGCTTTGCCGAAAAGAGGGCGGGGATGCAGATAGAAGGGGGCCATGGCTACGACGAGCCCCAGCCCCAGGTCGAGCCGCAGGAGGATGAGCCCAGCCAGCGCCAGACCGCTGATGAGCGTGAGTGGAAGCCAGGGGGAGAAGTAGAACACGGTTGCGGCGAGGAGGATGGAGATTGCGAATTGCGAATTGCGAATTGCGAATTGTGAATTGCGGATTGGGAATTGCGAATTGCGGATTGGGAATTGCGAATTGCGAATTGCGAATTGCGAATTGCGAACAGTATCCTCCCCTCTTTTTGTCTCCCTGTCTCCTTGTCTCCTTGTCTCCTTGTCTCCTTGCCTCCTTGCCTCCCCTGCTCCCCACCAGATCGCGCCAGCCAGACAGGCGAAGGCCAGTACACCCAGCCCCACCAGCGCCCAGCGGTACGGGCTCGTGTCCGGCGTGCGGCTCACGCTCCAGCCGGCCAGCGGCCATTGATTCCACCCTCGCTCGGCGACGACGACCGCGACGTGGGGGCCATCGTCCAGGCCGCTGGCGACAGGGATGGTGACGATTTGGGGTGTGTAGTCGGGCGAGGTGAGCACGAGGTAAGCGGAGTGTTTCTCCCGGGGCAGCAGGTTGGCCGGCTTGCCGTCCACGCTGACGAAGAAATAGCCGCGATAGTTCCCACGGCGCACCCGCAGCGCGAAGTCGGTGCCGGCGAAGGGGATGGTGACGCGCTCCGTGCCGGCCTGGCTGGGGTCAGCCCCCAACTCCGAGAACTCCCAATTCCCTTCCCACTCGGCCTCGCCAGAGAGAGGAGAGAGAGGGGTATAGTAGGTAGTAGTGGTCTGTAAGAGTGCGTGCCGCCTGGCAGCCAGTACCGCACCAGCCAGGAGCAGGCTGGCCAGAAGGCCGATCAGGCAGATGAATGTGTGGGTTCTTGCCCCCCGTCCCTTTCGCCCCACGCTTACCTCCCATCGGTCATTGTTCATTAATCGTAACTACCCAGCGAATCTGCGCCTCAAATCGGCAAGTTGGAACAAAACACAGAGACGTGCAGAGTGGAATCACCGAGTCGCCGAGTCACCGAGTCACCGAGTCACCCAGTCACCGAGTCACCCAGTCACCACCGCCACCGGACCGCCGTCACACTGCCCTCATCGGTCAGTTGATGCATTTCGCCGTCCGTGACGTAGATCAGGTACAGATTGCCCTGGTAAACGACGGTCAGCCGGTCGCCCCCCGGCCCCCAGGCTATCTCCGGGTACTCCAGGCCGATCTCCTCTTCAGGCGGGAAAAGCGGTCTCCGGTCGGAGCCGTCGCGGTCCATTAGATAGAGGTCGTAGCCGCTGGTTGGGCTGGCGTAGGGGCTGCGGGCGTGGCCGAAAGCGATGCTCTCCCCCTCGGGCGCGTAGACCGGCGCGGCCCACATACCGGCCTCGCTGGATAATTCCGCTGTGAGCGTGCCATTGGCGGCCAGCGTCCAGACGTCGAAGACGGGGCTGTCCTCCGCTGTTTCGCCGGTCGGGGCAGGGCCGTGCAGCGTGGTGACGATGAACTTCCCCTCTGGCGACCAACTGACGGTCGGTGTCCAAACCCAGGGGGCGTAGGTGCGGTACGGTGGGAAGCGGGCCAGTGGAGTCTGCACCCCGTTGTAGGCGCGGACGACGCCGACCTCGTCGGCGCGGGCGTAGGCCAGACTACGCCCGTCGGGAGACCAGGCGTAGGTGGTGCCCCACCAGCCGTAGGCGCCGCCGGCGCTGGGCTCCACGATGCGTCGCTGGCCCAGCAATCGGCCATCGCGAGCGCGGGGTCGGGCGACCCACAGGTCGTTTTCCGCTTTCCAGCCGGGACTGCCCTCGGCCGGCGTGCCGGTGGCGTAGGCGATGCGGCAGCCGGCGCCGGTGGGAATGGACTTACATTCGGGAGCCCAGTCGGCCCATAGGACGTTTTCGGCCTCCAACCGAATCGGCTCGGCATCGGCGGTAGCCGTCTCAATCATCCACAGGGTGTCAAGGGGGCCATTCTCCTCCGTTTCCCCTTCATTCTCCCCACCTGGAGGTGGAGATGGGGTTACGTCCCCTTTGGTAGGGGAGGTGGAAGGGGTTACTTCTCCTTCATAGATGGGGATGCTCTCCCTTTCCTCCCCATCCGGGGCGGCAGTCCATCCTTCCTCCTTACCCGGGGGGATAGCCCAACTTTCCTCCTCAACCGGGGGGATAACCTCACTTTCCCCCTCACCCGGGGGGGCGATTCCACCTTCTTCCCCACCTGGTGGGGCGACGCGGGTGAAAAGCAGGCAGGAACCGTCAGGCGAGAGGGCGAAGACACGGCCGTCCAGGTCGCCGGTGTACGTCAGCCGCCGCTGGTTGGGGCTGGTGGTCTGCATCACCCAGGCGTTGTGGTTGGCGATGTAGGCCACGGTGCCAGTGATGGGCACGGGTATGAGTTCTGCCTGCACGCCGATGAGGACCACTTCGGCGCGAGGTTCCTCAAGCGTGACCTGCCGCACGAGCCGTCGCTCGATCTCGACGCCGTCCTCGACGGTGATGCGGTAGCTCAGTTCCTCGATGCCGGTGACGCCTTGCTCCAGCAGGCGGGTCTCGCCGGTGGGGACGGAGGCATCGCGCACGGTCTGGCGCTCGAAAGGGATTTCGCGCTGCTCGATCTCGGTGCGCACCTCGACGCGGATGACACGCACCGCCATCCCGTCCTCGATGAAGGTAGGCTCGACGGGCACCACGCGGTCGTCCTCATCGAGCGTGATGCCTGCTTCAGCCAGAAGGTCGCGGACGGTGAGGGCGTCGGTGGCGAGCGTGCGCGTTTCGCCGTCTGCGACGAGCGTAACGGTGCGAGAACTATCGGGGACACACGCTGTCAGCGGGAGCAGGAGCAGTATAAGGATGGCCCATTTGCCCATTGCAGGGCAGATTATACCACCGGAGGCGGGTTAGAACAACGACCCATTATGGAAGCGTATCGTATTTGGGACACTGCCTGTCGACTGTCCTCAGCGTGATACGCTCGCATAGAGACGCATCGTAGCGGCTCAAAGCGCGAACCGCACCCGGCCCCGCGCTTGTAACTCCAGCGGTAACAGGCTGTGATAGATAAAGGCGTGCAGCGTGGTCTTCACCCCTGCCTCTTGGCCCAGCTGTACCACTGCCCCGTTCTGCGATTCCAGTTCCGAGGGTCGGCCCTCCATGATGTCTCGCTGCATCGAAGCCGTCCCGTCCGGCGGCAGGCTATCTATGAGGGTCATCGTCTGGCGGATGGCCTCTTCTGGCAGAGCGATTTCTCGTGCCCGCGCCACGGCGAGAACCTCGTGCATGGCCCGTTCCAGCATCTGGCGCGTCTCGGGTAGGCTGCGCAACACTCCCGCAGGGGCACGAGTCACCGCTCCCACCCCGCTGAACGAGGCGATGAACAGGAACTTCTCCCACAGGGCAACCTGGATGTCCGGGGGAATTTCGGCCGTCACCCCTGCCCGTGCAAAGGCCTCCCGCAATCGTTTGGCCCGTTCGCTGGGACGGTTGTCCAACTCGCCAAAGGCCACGTAGGGCTCAAGCCCGGCGTGGCGGACGTGGCCGGGCTCCACGACGGAACTGACGATTCTGCATAAGCCACCCAACACGTGCTCGGCGCCCAGCACCGCCGCCAACTGAGATGGCGCTTCCACCCCGTTCTGCAGCGGTACAACGAACGTCTCTGGCCCGACCAGCGGGCGGCAAGCCAGCGCCGCCTCCGTCACCTGCCAGGCTTTCACCCCCACCAGGACTGCGTCCACCACCCCCACCTGTGCTGGATCGTCGGTCGCCTGCACGGGCCGTACCACAAAGTCGCCCTTGGGGCTATCCATCCGCAGACCGTGGTCCCGCAGAGCCCGCAATTGCTCCCCACGGGCGATAAACACGACATCCCAGCCGGCCTGGGCCAGCCGCCCGCCAAAGTAGCCACCCACGGCCCCTGTGCCAAACACCGCTATGCGCATGAGAACCTCCTCAAAGGGAAACAAGTCTCCGGAACTGCCAATCTCTTTCCTGATGCTACTATTCTATCACAAGACCTGCCTGCAAGACAAGCGCATCTACATCGGTGCGATGAAGGTGCTGGCTGCCCACCGGCACGGACTGAAGACGTTGATCCTGAACCCGCTTGACCTCCTTGCCAAGTTGCCTATAATCAGTACCTGAGAGGGTGACTGAGAAGTTCACCAATTCCAGAGCGTCAAATCATCGGGGAGCCCCACCGTGGAAGTCATTCTGACCCACGAAAACACAGACTTCGATGCCATCGCCAGCCTGCTGGGGGCGGGCAAACTCTTCCCGGCCGCCACGCCGGTGTTGCCTCGGCGCATCAACCGCAACGGGCGGGCGTTCCTGGCTCTCTACGGCGCCGAACTCCCTTTCGTCCAGCCCGATGACCTCCCGCACGGCAACATCAGGCACGCCATCCTGGTGGATACGCAGAGCATGACCACGCTCAAGGGGATGGGACGCGACCTGCGGGTGGACATCATTGACCACCACGAACTCGACCGCGAACTGCCCCCCAACTGGACCTACTCCGGCGAGCCGATGGGGGCCACGACCACACTGCTGATCGAGGAGATTTCGGCCCGCTCCCTCAAACTGACTGGTATCGAAGCCACGTTGCTGTTGCTGGGCATCTACGAGGACACTGGCTCCCTCTCGTACGCGGGGACGACCGCCCGCGACGTGCGGGCGGCGGCCTGGCTGATGGAACAGGGGGCCCGTCTCGCCGTCGTCAACGAGTTCCTCCATCATCCCCTCGCGCCCGAGCAGCGCGAACTTTACGAGCGGCTGCTGGAACAGAGCGAAACCCACGAGATCGAGGGGCATACGGTCATCGTCGCCTGGGCCGAAGCACCAAAGTTCACGGAGGAGATTTCAACGCTGGCCCACAAACTGCGCGAACTGCTGGAGCCATCGGCGCTGTTTGTGCTCGTCGCCCTCGACAAGCGCATCCAACTCGTAGCCCGTAGCACCACCGACGACATTGACGTCTCCGCCGTGGCAGGGCGCTTCGGCGGCGGTGGGCATAAGCGTGCAGCCGCGGCGCTCATCCATGGCCGCTCGCTACAGGCAGTGCACGAGAAATTGCTGTCCATTTTGCCTGAAGTCGTGCGGCCAGGCATCACCGTCGCCCAGGTGATGTCCCGGGGCGTGCAGGTGCTCTCCCCTGAGGACACAGTCGCTGACGCCGCCGAGCGCATGCGGCGCACCGGCCACGAGGGATACCCTGTCGTCGCGGAGGGCCACGTGATCGGGCTGCTGACTCGCCGGGCCGTGGACCGGGCGCTGCAGTTCAAGATGGACGACGTCTCCGTTACCCAGGTGATGGAGGTTGGCAGCATCACCGTCAGTGCCGGTGATTCGGTGGAACGCCTGCAGCGGCTGATGATCGAAAGCGGCTGGGGCCAGGTTCCCGTCGTCGAAGGCGACCGCATCGTCGGCGTGGTCACCCGCACCGATCTGATCACGTTGTGGGGCACGCCCCCGACGCCACCCCGCCGCCGCGAGATCGCCGCGCTGCTGGAGCAGGCTCTCTCGGGCCCGGTGCTCGCCCTGGTGCACCGCATCTCGCAGACGGCCCACGAAATGGGGTACGTTCCCTACTTCGTCGGCGGGCTGGTGCGCGACCTGCTGCTGGGCAATCCCATCGTGGACGTGGACATGGTCATCGAGGGAGATGCCATCGCACTGGCCCGTCGCCTGGCCACCGACCTGGGAGGCCGGGTACGCACGCACAGGCGCTTTGGCACCACCAAGTGGCTCCTTTCGCGGCGCGTCTGGCGACAGGTCGCCAGCAGTCTCTCCCACGACGCACCACCGCCCAGCGTAGATTTCGTGACGGCGCGCACCGAGTTCTACACCTACCCCACCGCCCTGCCGCAGGTGGAGCGTAGTTCGATCAAGCAGGACCTCCACCGCCGCGACTTCACTATCAACACGCTCGCCATCTGCCTCGACCCGGACCATTGGGGGGAACTCCTGGATTTCTACGGCGGCGAAGCCGACCTCCAGAGCGGTGTTATCCGCGTGTTGCATAGCCTCAGTTTTGTGGACGACCCCACCCGTATGCTGCGGGCCGCGCGGCTGGAGAGCCGGATGGGATTTCACCTTGACCCCCGCAGCGAGGAACTGATCGCCGATGCGCTGCCGTTGTTGAAACGGGTCAGTGGCGACCGCATACGCCACGAACTGGAGCAGATCTTCCGCGAGGCTGAGCCGGAACGGGCCCTGTGCCGCCTGGACGACCTGGGTGTCCTGGCCCATATCCAGCCGGGCCTGCATTGTGACAAATGGCTACAGACCAAGTATTGTACCATCCGTGAAGACCTGAAACTTGAAACCTGGAACTTGAAACCAGAGGAAGCCCTTTTCCTGTACCTGGCCTTGCTGGCGTACCGGCTTGGCGACGAGGAGTTGGAGGGGTTGATCTCCCGTCTGAAGGTGATGCGCGACGACGCGGAAGACCTGCGTCTGTTGCCCAGCCTGGAGGAAACTCTGACCCAATTGGGAAAAGCGCGCCGACCCAGCGCCGTCTACCGCTTGCTGCAGCCATACTCTGCCCGGGTGCTGGCCATGGGCTGGGTCGCCACCGACCGCAAGCGGCTACGGGAGCGGCTGCTGCACTACCAGACTGAGTGGCGGCTGGTGGAGACGGAACTCACTGGCGATGACCTGAAAGCGATGGGGCTGAGGCCCGGCCCGCTCTTCGGGCGGCTGCTGGGTGCGCTGCGCGATGCCCGGCTGGATGGTAAGGTGAGCACGCGGGAGGAGGAGGAAGCGCTGTTAGCCAGACTGCTGGCTGCCGGTGAGAACGAAGGAACAGGGGGCAGAGGAGCAGGGGAGCAAGAGGATAGAAGGGAGGATTGATGCACGAACAGGATGCCAAGAAGCGGGGTCCGCTGATGACTGAGATCGTCGAGGGGGTACCCATTCGCGTCGAGGGACACGAAGTGGTGCCAGTGGTGCGCGTGACGAGCCGTGTGCAGCGGCGGGCCTTCGTCGGCAGCGACAGGATAGGCGCGCGGGGCGGGGGCTCCGTGCACATGCGGCCTGTCGCGATCCTGGAGCGGGACGAGACAGGTGAGCGCCGCATCCCTATCCAAGACAAGACGATGCAGGCGCTCGGTGGGTTGCTCCTGGCAGCATTCGTCATCCCGCTGCTGCTGGCGCTGGCCGTGCGCCTGATGCGCAAGACCAGCAGTCAGCAGTCAGCAGTTAGCGGTTAGTGGAACGCCAGACGAGATGTCTGGCCTGAACAAGAAAAACAGGAGGGAGGAAACCAATGGAAGCGGAGATTCAGACACTGCTCGATTCTTTGGCCGACATGCGGGAGAAGGCCAACGTCAATGCCTGCTTCGGTGAGCCTGTGACTGCCGAAGGCCGCACCGTCATCCCCGTCGCGGAGGTCGCCTATGGCTTCGGGATGGGGGTTGGGCATGGGACGGTGGTCGAGGAAGAAGCCCCGGAGGAGGAAACCCCAGAAAAGGCCGGAGGTGGCGGGGGCGGAGGCGGGGGCGTGCGAGCCCGCCCTCTCGCTGTCGTCGAGGTAACGTCGGAAGGCACCTGCGTTAAGCCGGTCATTGATGAGCAGAAGATAGCACTGGCCGGGGTAGTGCTCGTCGGCTGGACCGTCTTCTGGCTGGCCCGGGCGCTGGTAAGGATTTTCGGCCAGTCAGAGTGAGATCTGATTTGGAGGAAGCACAATGAAAGCACTGATACGCCTGGCATGGGAGGCGCTCTTCCTGAGCGAAGTCCCCTACGCCGAGATGCGTGACGACTCGACCCCGCTGGTACGGGGACTGGTGCTCGTCGCCCTGGTCGCGCTGGCTGTGGCGCTAGTCGGGTTGGTGGGGACGGCACTGGAATGGGCGACCACGCCCAACATGCGTGACGTTCAGCAGATCGTGCTCGATGGTATCCAGCAGATGCCCTGGTACCAGGAGTTGCAGAGCGACCCTGAGTTCCGCGAGATGTTCTCACAACAATATGAACTGTGGTGGCGTGTCTTCCCGGCGCTGTTCGGTGCGCCGGACATCACCAATGCTGCATTGAAAATCGTCACCTTACCGCTCGGCCTGGCCTTTGTGTGGCTCCTGTATGGCCTGCTGGCCCATCTCTTCGCCCGGTTGCTGGGTGGGCAGGAAGGCCTGAGCCAAACACTGGGTTGCACCGCGTTGGCCGTCGCGCCCCAATTGCTAAACCTGGCCACATTCTTGCCCTACGTCGCCGTCGGCAGTGTGGTGAGCACGTGGACGCTGCTCTGCCGCTACGTGGCGCTCAAGACGTGCCATCGGCTGACCTGGGGGCGCGCTCTAGCAGCGACGCTGCTGCCCTACATCGTCTTTCTTGTGGTGGTCTCATTCATCACCTGCCTGGGCGGCGCGGCTGCGGCCTTGATCTTCGGAGGAGGTACATCGCAATGAAAGAGTTGCTTCAACTCGCCTGGGGTGCGCTGCTATTCAGAGACGAGGCTTACGCCCAGCACGTCGCCCGCGCCGACGTGCTGAAGCGTGGGTTGGCACTGCTGGTGTTGGTAACGTTGCTGGCAGGTGTCGTCTCGCTCATCGTCAACCTCACCGGCGACTTGCGCCCGATGGACACTGGAGCCCAGCGTCGGGAGGCAGAGCAGAGCATCCAGGAGTTCACCAGATCTCTGAGGACGCTGCGGCAGTACTTTGACATGCCGCCCGGATTTGAACGGCAGATGACCGCATATATGCAGGCCGGGACAGAGATAGGCTTCCACATCGCGGAACTACCGACCCGGCTATCCAAACCCGTGGGGCGGATATTGCGAGACCTGGGCGCTTTTCTATCCCTTCCCTTCAGCCGGCTGGCGGGCTGGATCGGGTACGCCTTATGGGTCTTGCTGGTCGCCAAACTGTTGGGTGGCAGGGCGACGCTTTCGCAGATGCTAGGGGCAACAGCCCTCTACGCCGCGCCACACATCCTGGACGTCCTGGGCTTCGTGGACTGCCTGGGGCCGATGCTTGGGCTGGTCGCAACGGTGTGGGGCATCGCCATCTACGTCAAAGCCTTAGCCACCGTCAACAACTTCAGCGTTGGCCGGGCCGCCGTTGCAACCGTGGTGCCGGCGCTGGTCGGCGTGGCGTTGGCACTGCTGGGCCTTTTGGTAGTCCTTGTCCTGGCGCTGGTGGGTGGTTAGGCAACCCTCCCGCAGGTTCTGGTGGCACAAGTGAATGAGGTTCTGGTGGCACAAGTGAATGCACACCCGGAGCGACAGAGGGATAGATAGAACAGGAAATGACATCGGCAACCTGTGGGAGGGTCTCGTCAAATTGGATAACCGGCCCGCTTGTGGTATAATCTGCCACACACTTGTCGCAGGAGGAGGAATATATGAAACCACTGGTTGACCCTATCCTCATCTACATTGCCCCGAACTTCGGCATCTACTGGTATGGCTTCCTGATCGTCACCGGCGTCATGCTGGGTGCCCTGTATGCCGCCTGGCGGGCCAGGCAGGATGGAGAAAACCCCGACCACGTCTGGAATGGGCTCATAGCCGCCATCATCCTGGGCATCATCGGCGCTCGGCTCTACCACGTCTTCTCGGAGCCCGCGGGCGGGATGGTGGGCTGGAGTTACTACCGCCAGCACCCTATTGAGATCTTGTACATCCGGCAGGGGGGCTTAGGCATCTACGGAGCCTTTGTTGGGGGCGTGCTGGGAGTAGTGATCTACGCCTGGCGCGCCAAGCTGCACCCGTTGCAGTG
>DAOUEC010000050.1:0-32833 GCA_034430655.1 Anaerolineae bacterium | reverse complement strand
GAGCCGATGTTCGCTCCCTGCACTCCCACTGGTTGCATCGAGTTACTCGACCGGTACAACATCGGGATTGAGGGCAAGGAAGCGGTGGTGTTGGGCCGCAGCAACATCGTCGGCCTGCCCGTGGCGATGCTTCTGCTCAAGCGGAACGCCACTATCACCATCTGCCACTCCCGCACACAGTACCTGCCCGCTGTCTGCCGCCGCGCCGACATCCTCATCGCCGCCGTGGGCCGGCCCCAGATGGTGAAGGCCGACTGGGTCAAGCCTGGCGCGGCGGTGATTGACGTTGGCACCAACCGCGTGGACGACCCTACGCGGAAGAGGGGCTACCGCCTCGTGGGTGACGTGGACTTCGAGGCAGTGAAAGAGGTGGTAGGATACATCACTCCGGTGCCGGGGGGCGTTGGGCCGATGACCATCGCAATGCTTTTGCGGAACACACTCACCTCGGCCAAGCGGGCGGCGGGGCTGGTAGACTGAGGAGCAGGGAGCAGGGAGCAGGAGGCAGGAGGCAGAGGGTGTATGAGAATCCAAATCTCGATCAATAAGGTGCGCGGTCCTTTCGTGCGCCAGGTCGAAGAGATCAGCGGCCAGAATCTGCTGGCCTGCAACCAGTGCGGCAAATGTAGCGCCGGTTGTCCGGTCGTGGCGGCGATGGACATCCTGCCCAGCCAGGTCATCCGTATGGCGCAACTGGGGATGGAGGAGGTGTTGGAGAGCAACACGATCTGGATTTGCGCCTCCTGCCTGACCTGTGTCACCCGCTGCCCCAAGGGGGTGGACCTGCCCCGGCTGATGGAGGCGCTGCGCCAGATTTCGCTGCGCAAGGGGGTCGCGAAACTGGATTTGAATGCGCTCCCGCCGGAGTTGCTGCGGGAAGTGCCACAACTGGCCATCGTCGGCGGGTTCAGGAAGTATATGAGGTAGGTTGATGGGTATTCCCTACTATCCGGGCTGTACGCTTTCCACGAAGGCCAAGAACTACGACCGCTCCGGGCGGGCGGTGGCGGCGGCGCTGGGGTTGGAGTTGGAGGAACTTCCCGAGTGGCAGTGCTGTGGGGCGACATTCCCCTTGGTGCTGGACGACTCGATGGCGCTCATCGCCCCGACGCGGGTGCTTTACCAGGCGCAGCAGGCCGGTGAGCGCGTGGCGACACTGTGCGCCATCTGTTTCAATGTCCTTCGTCGCTCCCAGGCGTTGCTGAAGCGGGACCCGGAGATGCTGGAGCGCATCAACTGGTTCACCGAGCAGGAATACCGGGGCGAGGTGCACGTTGTGCATTTCCTGGAGATCTTGCGGGATGACCTGGGGTGGGAAGCGCTGGCCGAACGGGTGGTGCGCCCGCTGAGACCCCCCCCGGCCCCCCCGATGCGGGGGGGAGCAAGACTCCCCCTCCTGGAGGGTGGGGACGGGGGGGGGTTACGGGTCGCCCCCTACTACGGCTGTCTCCTCCTGCGCCCCTACGAGGAGATCGGCCTGGATGACCCGGAGGACCCGGTCATCATGCACGACCTGGTGCGGGCACTGGGAGCCGAGCCGGTGGACTTTCCTTACAACATCGAGTGCTGCGGCTCCTACCTGACGGTGAGGGAGCCCCAGGTCTCCGAGGCGCTCTCAAAGGACATCGTGGTCTCGGCGCGGGAGTGCGGCGCGCAGGTCATCATCACTGCCTGCCCTCTCTGCCAGTTCAACCTGGACTACCCACAGCGGGAGACGGAGGCCGGTCGCACCGGCAACGAGATACCGATACTCTACTTCACCCAACTGATGGCCGTGGCGCTGGGCCTGCCGGAGGAGACGTGGGGGCTTGAGGACCATTATGTGGATCCGCGGCCCTTGTTCAATGAGACGATGAAACGATGAACAACTGTCATCCGCAATTCGCAATTCGCAATTCGCAATGAATTGCCGGGCTTTGGTGATCGGTGCCGGGATCAGCGGGATGCAGGCCGCGTTGGACATTGCCGACAGTGGCTATGAGGTGATCCTGGTCGAGAAGCAGCCTTCCATCGGTGGGCACATGGCGCAACTCTCCGAAACCTTCCCGACGCTGGACTGTTCTCAGTGCATCCTTACCCCGCGCACGGTCGAGGTCGGGCAGCACCCCAACATCCGGCTGTTGACGCTCAGTGAGGTGGTAGCGGTTGAGGGGGAGGTGGGGCACTTTCGCGTGCGTATTCTCCGTCATCCTCGCTACGTCATTGAGGAGAAGTGCACTGCCTGCGACGATTGCGCCAAAGTCTGCCCGGTGGTGGTGCCCAATGAGTTCGACCGGGGACTGGCCGCCCGCCGCGCTATCTACATTCCCCATCCTCAGGCGGTGCCAGCGGTCTACACACTCGACCCCGATGCCTGCCTGGGCCTCTTTCCGTTGGCGTGCGGGAAGTGCGCGGAAGCGTGCGAGGCAGGCGCTATTGACTACGATATGGGTCCTGAGGTCGTCGAGGTGGAGGTGGGGGCTGTCGTCGTTGCCACGGGCTACGAACTCTATCAGGACGAGGCGGTGATGGCCTATGCTTACATGGATCACCCCGACGTGATGGATGGGCTGGAGTTCGAGCGGCTGCTTTCTGCCTCTGGGCCGACTGGCGGCAAAATTGTCCGTCCTTCCGACCGCACTGTCCCCAAGGAGGTAGTCTTCATCCAGTGCGTCGGGTCCCGCAATCCGGAGCATGGCGTGCCGTACTGCTCGAAAATCTGTTGCATGTACACTGCCAAGCATGCCATCCTCTACAAACACCACGTCCCCGATGGGCAGGTCTACGTGTTCTACATAGATATCCGGGCCGGCGGCAAGGGGTACGAGGAGTTCGTCACGCGGGCCATGGAGGAGGATCACACAGTTTATATCCGGGGGCGGGTGTCCAAAGTCTTCTCCCACGACGGCAAGATAATGGTGTGGGGAGTGGATACGCTTACCGGGAGCAAGGTGGAGATCGCTGCCGACATGGTGGTGATGGCGTCGGCAATTATCCCCTCGGAGGGAAGCCGCCACGTGGCGGAGATGCTGGGCATCAGCGTGGATGAGTTTGGCTTCTACACCGCGAGCGATGAGGAGATGACACCGATAGAGAGTGGCGTGCCTGGGGTTTTTCTGTCCGGAGTGTGCCTGGGGCCACAGGATATCCCAGAGACAGTGGCGCAGGCCTCCGGCGCTGCCGCCAAGGTGTTGGCATTGTTCGAGGCGGCGAAGGTAGAGGTGGAGTGAGCCGTATCGGCGTCTTTGTCTGTCACTGTGGCCTCAACATCGCTGGTATAGTGGATGTGGAGAGGGTGGCTGAGGAGGTTGGTCAGCACGCAGATGTCGTCCATGCCACGACCTACAGGTACATGTGTTCCAACCCCGGCCAGCAGTTGCTGAGGGACGCTATTGTGGAGCATGACCTGGATGGCGTAGTCGTCGCCGCCTGTTCACCCCTCATGCACGAGAAGACTTTCCGCCAGGCGGCGTCGGCGGCGGGGTTAAACCCCTACCGCTGTGAGATGGCCAACATCCGCGAGCAGTGCTCCTGGGTGCACGAGCACGAGCCGGCCCGCGCCACGGAGAAGGCCATCGAGATCGTGTGCACCGTCGTCGAGAAGGTCACGCGGGATGAGGAACTGGAGCCGTTCCATCTGCCGCTGACGAAGCGGGCGCTGGTCATCGGTGGGGGGATCGCCGGGATGCAGGCCGTGCTAGACATCGCCAACGCCGGTTATCCAGTGGTGCTGGTCGAACGAGAGGATCACCTGGGCGGCAAGATGGCCCGGCTTAGCGGGACTTATCTCAATTTCACTGCCGCGCCGGGTCTGCTGGAGCGTAAGGTCGGGCGAGTTCTCAACCACCCCAACATCCAGGTGTTGACAGGTGCGCAGGTGGTGGGAGTTGAGGGGTATGTGGGGAATTTTGAGGTGATGGTAGGGAGTACACAAGTAGACAAGGAGACAAGGAAACAAGGGGAGGAGAACTTGTCTACTTGTCTACCTGTTTCCCTGTCTACTGATCTCACGTTTGACATAGGCGCGATTGTGGTTGCGACCGGCTGGGACCCCTACCCGCTGGAGCGGCTGCCCGAGTATGGCGGCGGTGAGGTCCCGGACGTGGTGGATGGGCTGACGTTCGAGGAGATGTTGCGAGATGGTGCTCCCCCCCGCTCCGGGGGGGCTGGGGGGGGTCTCCGGCGGCCTTCCGATGGACGGGTGCCCCGCGAGGTGGTGTTCGTCCAGTGCGCTGGCTCCCGTGATCCAGAGCGGGGCGTGCCGTATTGCTCTAAGGTCTGCTGCATGTACGTCGCCAAGCAGGCCATAATGTTCAGGGAGCGCGTGCCAGAGGGTCAGGCTTACGTTTTCTACATTGACATCCGCTCGGCGGGCAAGGGATATGACGAGTACGTCCAACAGGCAATGGAGGCGCACGACATTCTGTATCTGCGGGGCAAGGTGAGCAAGATCTTCCGCGATGGGGATAAGGTGATGGTGTGGGGAGCCGATACGCTGAGCGGCAGGCCCCTGGAAGTGGCGGCCGACCTGGTGGTGCTGGCGACGCCGATGGCGCCCAGCCACCAGGCGCTGGAGTTGGCGCGGACGCTACGGGTCGGCGTGGATCAGAACGGTTTCTTCAGCGAGGCGCATCCCAAGTTGCGCCCTGTCGAAAGCCTGACAGCGGGGGTGTTTCTGGCCGGGGCGGCCCAGGGGCCGAAGGACATCCCAGAAACGGTATCGCAGGCCTCAGGCGCTGCCGCCAAAGTGCTGAAACTGTTCTCGCAAGACGATATGACCCAGGAGCCAATGGTGGCTTACGTCATCGAGGAGCTGTGCTCTGGGTGCGGGATGTGTGTGGAGGCGTGCCCCTATGGGGCGCGGGCGATTCATCCAGTGTGGGACATCGCCACCGTCAACGCGGCGCTGTGCCAGAATTGCGGAGCCTGTGTGGTGGCCTGCCCCAACAAGGCGAGCCAGATATACAACTGGACGCCGGAGCAGATTCTGGCGATGGCAGACGTGATCGCAAGGTAGAAAGGACTGGCAATGGAAGGATCATTTATAGATCGGGTAAACGAACTCAGTGGGCAGACCACACAATTGTGTTACCACTGCCACAAGTGCACCGCCGGCTGTCCCGCTGCTTTTGCGATGGAGTACGGGCCTGACCGCATCCTGCGCCTGATCCAGTTTGGGCAGCGGGAACGGCTCCTGTCCAGCCGGGATGCCTGGCTCTGCCTGAGCTGTGAGATGTGCGGCGCGCACTGCCCCAATGATATTGACATCAATGAAGTGATGATCGCGCTCAAGGAGATGTCGGAAGAGGCGGGCTACCGGGTGGAAAACTGCCAGGAACTGCGGGAACTCCTGGCCGACTACCTGGTGCAGCGGCCGGAGACAGTAATTGACGACCGGCTATGCACGGGCATCCAGCGCCTCAACCACTTGAGCCAGACTATCGCGACCACGCACAACATCAGCAGCGACGACAACAGCGACCGGCTCATCTGGAGCCAGAACCTGGAGCATATCCCGCCTGGCCTGGAGGGCAAACAGGGGGCCGAGATTGTTTATTTCGTCGGCTGCGTCGCCTCCTTCTTCCCGCGCAGTTATCGCGTGCCCCAATCGTTTGCCTCCATTCTGGATGCGAGCGGCGTTGATTTCACCACACTGGGGGGGCAGGAGTGGTGCTGCGGCTACCCTCTGCTGTCAATGGGGCGGCTGGGACAGGCCAAGACACTGATCCAGCACAACGTCGCCCAGGTCAAGGAACTTGGTGCTTCCCGCGTCGTCTTCGCGTGTCCTTCCTGCTATCACATGTGGAAGTTCATCTATCCCAAGGTTCTGGGGGAGGAGATCGGCCTGGAGGTGTTGCATGCCACGGAATTACTGGGGGAATTGATCGCACAAGGGGCCATCGAGTTGGGAGAAATGGACCTGCGGGTGACCTATCACGACCCGTGTGACCTGGGGCGCAAGAGTCACGTCTTCGAGCCACCTCGCCAGGTGTTGCAGAGTATCCCCGGCCTTACCTTTGTAGAGATGAGCAGTTTTGGGCAGATATCCGAGTGTTGCGGGGGCGGGGGCAATCTGGAGAGTTTCGATCCGGACGTCGTCTCCGAGGTGGCGTCACGCCGGGTTGACCGGGCCTGCGAGATTGAGGCCCAGGTCATCACTTCCGCTTGCCAGCAGTGCGAGCGCACGCTGACGGCGGCGGTACGCAAGCACAAGGAAGCCCGTCGCGCGCGCATGCGTGTGATGGACGTGACGGAGTTGGTTTGGAAAGCAATGCAGAAAACCGAGTCAGAGTGAAGTGGAGGTAGGGATATGACGGATGTCTGGGAACAACTGGCACGTTATCGCCACGTGAAAACTCTACCCAACGGTGCCCGGTTGCTGCTGCGCCCGCTGTCGAAGGGAGACAAGGCAGGACTGGTAGGTCTCTTCGCCCGGGCCATGGAGGAGGACCTGGAATACTTCCGCAGCGATGCTGGCGACAGGACTGTAGTAGAAAGTTGGGTGGATAATCTGGATCTGAAGCGCGTCTTCCCGCTGGTGGCTGTCGTGGACGGCGAGATTATGGGGGACGCCACGCTACACTTCGGCGAGCGATATCATCGTCACATCGCCTGGGTGCGCATCTTCCTCGACCGTGCCCACCGTCGTCAGGGCATCGGCGTGCTGATGTTGCGCTGCCTGATTGACATCGCCCGGCGGCTGGGATTGCAACAACTGTACGCTGAAGTCGTGACTACCCAACCGCAGGTCATCAAGGCGTTTACGGACCTGGGCTACCGGCACGAGGTCACACTGCGGGACTATTTCCTCACCAGCGACGGGGAGACGCTTGATATGGCGGTGCTGGTGCTGCGGTTGGTGGATCATTCGGGCGAGTTCTAGGGTTCAGGAGGCGGTATGGCGATAGAATTCTCTGAGAACGGCAAAGACAAGGTCGGCGCGGTGCTGGTCGTCGGTGCTGGCATTGGGGGTATGCAGGCATCGCTTGACCTGGCGGGAGCCGGATTTAAGGTCTACCTGCTGGACAAGAAGCCGGCCATCGGCGGGGTGATGGCGCAACTGGATAAAACTTTCCCCACCAACGACTGCGCGATGTGTATTCTCTCGCCCAAGTTGGTCGAGTGTGGCCGGCATCTCAATATCGAGGTGATGACCTACGCCGAATTGGAGAGTGTTGAGGGTCAGCCGGGCAACCTTACGGCGCGTGTGCGCAAGAAGCCGCGCTACGTCGTGGTGGACGAATGCACTGGCTGCGGCGACTGCGCGGCGGCCTGTCCCGTTATCCGTCCCGACCAGTTTAACATTGATATGTCCGAGCGGCGGGCGGCCTACAAACTCTACCCGCAGGCCATCCCTAACGCTTTCGTCATTGAGAAGCGTGGGCGTGCTCCTTGTCGCGACGCCTGTCCCATTCACCAGCGGGCGCAGGGATACGTGGCGTTGATACGCGAGGGGCGCTTCGCCGACGCCTACCGCACCATCCGCGAGGACAACCCCTTCCCCTCCATCTGCGGGCGGGTCTGCAACCACAAGTGTGAGGACGCCTGCTCACGTGGGCAGGTTGACGAGCCGGTCAACATCATGCGGTTGAAGCGCTTCGTCGCTGACTGGGCACTAGCCCATCCCGACGAGATCAACATCCCCCCCCTGGAGGGGGGGGAGCCGACGGGGAAGCGGGTGGCGGTGATCGGCTCCGGGCCGGCGGGGATGACGTGCGCGCAAGACCTGGTCAAACTCGGTCACGGCGTGACTGTATTCGAGGCGCTGCCGGTGCCCGGCGGGATGATGCGCGTGGGTATCCCTTCCTACCGCTTGCCCTATGACCTGGTACAGAAGGAGATTGATGACATCCTGGCGTTGGGGGTCGAACTGAAACTCAACCACCGCGTGGACGATGCGATGGCGCTCTTGCAGGATGGCTACGATGCTGTCTTCGTCGCGGTGGGGGCGCACCAGGGCGTCCGTCTCCCCATCCCCGGCGTGGACCTGCCCGAAGTAACGATGGCGACCGATTTCCTGCGCCAGGTGGCGCTGCGGGAAGGGAGTAGGAATTGCGGGGAGGGGGAGAGGGGGAGACAAGGGGAGGGGGAGTTCCGAAGTCTGGAAGGGAAGCGCGTCCTGGTGCTCGGCGGCGGTAGCGTCGCAGTGGACGCGGCGACAACGGCAGTGCGGCTGGGCGCTTCGTGGGTTGGGATGTCCTGCCTGGAGAGCCGTGAGACGATGCCGGCCCACGAGTGGGAGATACTGGATGCTCAGGAGGAAGGGATCGAGGTCTTTCCCTCCCGCACGTTCAAGGAGATCACCTCCGCTGATGAGCACGTGACCGGCGTGCGGTGTACGGAAATCAACTTCCGGGGCTTTGTGGAAGGGCGACCTGACTTCGACGAGATACCGGGCACCGAGCAGGTCATTGAGGCCGACGTGGTGATCTTTGCCATCGGGCAGCGGTCCGACGTCTCCTGCCTGCCGGACGAGGTGCAGGTACGTGGGCGGTTTGCGGCGGTGGATCCGGTGACGCTGGCGACCGAAGTGCTGGGGCTCTTCGCCGGTGGTGTTGTGGTGACGGGACCCGGGTTCGTGGTGGACGCCATCGCGGCGGGGCACCAGGCTGCTAGTTCGATGGATGCTTACCTGCGCGGCCAAGACCCTTCGGGTTTTCCGAAACCCGAAGGGTCTATCGAAGTAGCGGAACTGACCGAGGAGGAAGCGCGGGCGCAGGTGGTCTCCGGCGAGGTCTCCGACGCGCCGCGTCACGAGGTCACCAAACTCCCTGCGGCCGAGCGAGTGCAGGGCTTCCGCGAGGTCTATCCTGCCCTCACTGAGGAGGAGGCGCGGGCAGAAGCGGAGCGCTGCCTCTCGTGCGGCATCTGCTCCGAGTGTTTGCAATGCGTCTACGCCTGCCAGAAGCACTGCATTGACCACGATATGCGCGAGGAGATCGTCGAACTGAACGTGGGCGCGGTCGTGCTGGTGCCGGGGGTGGAGACGATGCCCGGTGACATCCGGCCTGAGTTCGGGTACGGGCGACTGCCCAATGTCGTCACCAGCATCGAGTTGGAGCGCATGCTCTCGGCCTCTGGCCCGTGGGGTGGGGAGGTGCGACGTCCATCCGACGGCGAGCACCCGCGCAAGGTGGCGTTCATCCAGTGCGTCGGCTCCCGCGACATCTCGTGTAACCAGGGCTACTGCTCCTCGGTCTGCTGCATGTACGCCACCAAAGAGGCGATCATCGCCGGGGAGCACGATCCCAACGTCGAGCCGACGATTTTCTACATGGACATCCGCTCCTTCGGCAAGGACTTTGAGCGTTACATCGAGCGAGCCGAACAGGAGTACGGCGTGCGCTACGTGCGCAGTATGGTCAGCATGGTCACGGAGGTGCCGGGGACGGGCAACCTGCGGCTGAAGCACGCCACCCCCGACGGCAAGAACGTCGAGGAGGAATTCGACATGGTTGTGCTCTCGGTGGGACTGAGGCCGCCAGAGGGCACGCGGGAACTGGCGGAGCGGCTGGGGGTCGAGTTGAACGAGTACGGCTTCGCCGAGCCGCCCTCCTTCCAGCCGGCGCAGACGACGCGCCCGGGCATCTTCGTCGCCGGGGCGTTCAGCGAGCCCAAGGACATCCCGGAGACGGTGATCGAGGCTTCGTGCGCGGCGGCTCAGGCTTCGGCACTGCTGGCCGATGTGCGCGGCACGTTGACGGAGGAGCGCGTCTGGCCGGAGGAGCGCGACGTGAGCGAGGAGCCGCCACGGGTGGGCGCTTTTATTTGCCACTGTGGTATCAACATCGGGGCTGTGGTAGACGTGCCTGAGGTGGTCGAGTATGCCCGCACACTGCCCTACGTGGTCTACGCCGAGGAGAATCTCTACACCTGTTCGCAGGACACGCAGGAGCGCATTCGGGAGCGGATCGAGGAGCACAATCTGAACCGGGTCGTGGTGGCTTCGTGCACGCCGCTGACGCACGAGCCGCTGTTCCAAGAGACGATTCGCGGGGCTGGACTTAACCCGCACCTGTTCCAGATGGCGAACATCCGCGAGCAGGACTCGTGGGTGCACAGGGACGATCACCGGAGGGCGACGGAGAAGGCGAAGGAACTGGTGCGCATGGCAGTGGCCAAAGCGCGGAGACTGCATCCTATCGAGCACTCCACTTTCGACGTGAATCACCACGCGCTGGTCATCGGCGGAGGGCTGGCCGGGATGACGGCGGCGCTCTCCATCGCCGAGCAGGGCTTTGGGGTGACACTGGTCGAGCGGGAGACGGAGTTGGGTGGGAATCTGCGGCATATCTACGTAGGGAGTAGGGAGTATGGAGTAGGGAGTGGGGGGACAAGGGGACAAGGGGACAAGGGGACAAGAGGACAAGGAGACGCCAGTGATCCCCAGGCGTTGCTGCAGCGAACGATTGAGGCGGTGTCGGCCAATCCGCGCGTTTCGGTTCTGACCGGCGCGGAGGTGGTGGACGTGGGCGGGTACGTGGGACAGTACCGCACCACGGTGAGACTGGCCGACGGGCGGAAGGAGGAGATCCAGCACGGCGTGGTGGTGGTGGCAACCGGTGCGCGGCAGATGGAGCCGCGGGAGTATCTCTACGGGCAGGATGAGCGGGTGATCACGCAGCGCGAGTTAGAATTGCGAATAACGAATGATGAATTGCGGAATCTGCAATCTGTGGTGATGATTCAATGCGTAGGCTCCCGCAGCGAAGAGCATCCCTACTGCTCCCGTATCTGCTGCACGGAGGCAATCAAGAACGCGCTGGCGATCAAGGAACGCAAGCCCCAGACGGACGTGTACATCCTCTATCGCGACATTCGTACCTACGGCTTCAAAGAGCGCTACTATCGCGAGGCACGGCAGAAGGGCGTGATCTTCCTGCAGTACGATAAGGATCAGAAGCCGGAGGTGACCCCCCCCGCCCCCCCCGAAGCGGGGGGGAGCCTCGACGGGCGGCTGCGTGTGGACGTGATGGTGCAACCCGAGGGAGAGGTCTTCACACTGGATGCTGATCTGGTAGTGCTTAGCGCGGGCATTGAGCCGAACGTGGACAACGAGGTGCTGGCCCAACTGCTCAAGGTGCCGCTGAACGAGGATGGCTTCTTCCTGGAAGCGCACGTCAAGTTGCGACCGCTGGACTTTGCAGCGGACGGGGTGTATCTGTGCGGGATAGCGCATAGCCCGCGTTTCCTGGAGGAGACGATTGCGCAGGCGCAGGGTGCGGCGGTGCGCGCGGTCAGTCTGCTTTCGAAGGACAAACTGGTGGCGACGCCGATTGTCGCCAGCGTCAACCCGCGTCTGTGCTCGGCCTGCGGGTTGTGCGTCGAGGTCTGCCCCTACGACGCCCGCGTGCTGGAGCCGGGGGCCCCTTACGCCGAGGTGATTGAGGTACTGTGCCAGGGCTGCGGGGCGTGCATCGTCGCCT
The DNA here is from genome assembly GCA_034430655.1 of Anaerolineae bacterium. Lineage (GTDB taxonomy): Bacteria > Chloroflexota > Anaerolineae > B4-G1 > B4-G1 > JAUWNP01. The sequence continues at coordinate 21,428 of DAOUEC010000050.1, read as the reverse complement.
GTCCCAATAAGGCCACCCAGCAGAAGGGGTTCGAGGTGCCTCAGGTGTATGGGATGCTGGATGCGGTGGTGCAATGAACAATGAAGCAATGAACAATGAAACAATGAACAATGAAGCAATGTACAAACCGGAGATGGGACAACTTGCTACCAGACACTTTTTGAAAGGTGTCCGGTAGAGAAATGGGAACATAGGACATGGAGCCACGTGAATCGGCAGCACTGGTCATCGGCGGCGGTATCGCTGGCATCCAGGCTGCGCTCGACATCGCTGATGCCGGGTACAAGGTCTATTTGGTCGAGCGGGAACCCTCCATCGGCGGGCGCATGGCCCAACTGGACAAGACCTTCCCGACGCTGGATTGCTCGTCGTGCATCCTCACACCCAAAATGGTGGACGTGGGCCGCCATTCTAACATTGATCTGATGACATACAGCGAGGTTGTCTCCGTCACCCCTCCCAGTAGGGGCGAACCCTCGTGGTCGCTCTCTCCCTCCCCTGAGGGGGGGGATGAGGGGGGGGTATTCCACGTGCGGGTGCGCAAGAAGCCGCGCTACGTGGACGTGGACAAGTGCACTGGCTGTGGCCAGTGCGCGGCGGCTTGCCGGATGAAGGGGCGTGTGATCAGCCGCTTCGACGAGGGTATCGTCAAACGTTCGGCCATCTATGTTCCCTTTCCCCAGGCAGTGCCGCTCAAGTACACTGTTGATCCCACCGCCTGTCTGTACCTAACACAAGGGGTATGCGGCAAGACTTTCCTGTGCAAGGATGCCTGTCCTGCCGGCGCGATTGATTTTGAGCAGCAAGAGGAATTCGTGGACCTGGAGGTGGGTGCGATTATCGTCGCCACAGGCTACGATCTGATTGACCCTCGCACCAAGCCGGAGTTCGGCTATGGGGTCTACCCGGAGGTGATGACCGGCATCGAATTCGAGCGGCTGTCGTCCGCCTCCGGCCCCACGCTAGGCGAGATCATTGTCAATGGCAAGAAGCCGAAGGACGTCGTGTTCATCAAGTGCGTGGGCTCCCGCGACCCGCACACCGGCGTGCCCTACTGCTCCCGTGTCTGTTGCATGTACACTGCCAAGCACGCTCACCTGGTGCGAGACAATATCCCCGATGCCCGCATCACGGTTTTCTACATGGACGTGCGGGCCTTCGGCAAGGGATACGAGGAATTCTACGACCGGGTGAAGCACGAGCGGGTGATCTACCGGCGCGGCGAGCCTGCGGAGGTGTACCGCCGGGGAGATAGGTTGGTCGTGCTGGCCGAGGATACGCTGTTGGGGAAGCCAATCGAGGTCGAGGCTGACCTGGTGGTGCTGGCGACGGCGGTCGTCCCGCGAACTGACGTGTCGGAGGTAGCGGCGCTGCTTGGACTAGATCGCTCTCCGGACGGTTTCTTCCAGGAAGCGCACCCCAAACTCCGTCCGGTGGACACTCAGGTGGACGGCATTTTCCTGGCGGGCTGCTGCCAGGGACCCAAGGACATCCCGGACACGGTCGCGCAGGCCAAGGCGGCCGCTTCTTCGGCGATGGGGATACTTGCTCGGCGTGAGAAAGGCAGACCTGCGTAGTAGTGGTGGAGGGAAGCGAAGATGGCATTGAAGACAGAGCCGATGGCCGAGGAGTTGGAACTCTTTGGCTGCATCCAGTGCGGCAAGTGCACCGGTGGTTGTCCGGTGGCGCGCAAGACGGTGCTCAACATCCGTAGCCTGATCTATCAAATGCTGGTGGAGCCGGAAATGGACGTAAGCGCGCACCCGGAGTTGTGGGACTGCACCTCCTGCTTCACCTGCGTCGAGCGCTGCCCTAAGGACGTGCGCCCGGCCGAGTTGATCATCGGGCTGCGGGGCCAACTGGTGGAGAGCGGGCGCATCCCGGAGACCATTGGGGCGGCGCTGATGGGCATCTTCCGCCAGGGGAACCCCAGCGGCATGGCACGGGAGGACCGTGCTGCCTGGGTCAACGGCACCGCGGTCAAGGCTGCGCAGAAAGGATGTGAGACACTCTACTTCGTGGGCTGCATTCCCTCCTATGACCCGCGTGTGCAGGTTGTCCCCCGTGCACTGGTGAAGGCTTTTGCGGCGGCCGGGCTGGACTTCGGCACGCTGGGCACCGAGGAGAGTTGCTGCGGCAACGAGGTGCGACGCATGGGCGAAGCGGGTTTGTTTGAGATGCTGGTCGAGGAGAACAGCGAGTTGATCCGTGGCGTGGGCGCAAGCCGGTTGGTGACTACCTCCCCCCACTGTTTCAATACCTTCAAGAATGAGTACAGCCTGGATGGCATCGAAGTGCTGCACTACACGCAACTCATCGCCGAACTGATCGAGCAGGGTCGGCTGAAGTTCTCCCACCCTCCCAATCTCCCAGAAAGGCCTTCCCCCCCAGAGTTGGGGGGGACCGGGGGGGGGCGAGGGAAGATAATCGTCACCTACCACGATCCCTGCTTCCTGGGCAAGCAGAACCACATCTTCGACGAGCCGCGCGCCATCCTTAAGGCCATCCCTGGTGTCAAATTGGTGGAGATGGACCGCAATCGGGAGCGCAGCCTGTGCTGCGAGGGTGGCGGCGGGCGGATGTGGACCGAGGGGACCAACCTGGAGGAGCGGCTGGCCTTCCAGCGGGTACACGAAGCAGCCGAGACGGGGGCCGAGATTCTGGCTGTGGCCTGCCCCTTCTGCCTGCTGACGCTTGAGGACGCGGTCAAGGTGCAGGGGCTGGACGACCGGCTGCAGGTGATGGACATTATGGAGTTGGTGGAGATGGCGATTGACGATGACGAATGACGAATGGGAAGTAGGGAGTAGGGAATAGGGTGAGTATGGAACCACAACCTCGTATCGGCGTGTATATCTGTCACTGCGGCACGAACATCGCCGCGACGGTGGACGTGGAGCAGGTAGCGGAATTTGCGTCCCACTTACCCCACGTCGTCGTGGCCCGCCACTACATGTACATGTGCTCCGACCCCGGCCAGGCGCTGATCACGCAGGACATCAAGGAGCAGGGGCTGAACCGGGTGGTGGTGGCCTCCTGCTCACCGACGATGCACGAGCCGACTTTCCGTGGTGCGACGCGGGAGGGGGGCATCAATCCTTACTTCATGCAGATGGCCAATATCCGCGAACAGTGCTCGTGGGTACACACCGACCGAGAGGGGGCGACGGAGAAGGCGAAGTCGCTGGTCGCTTCGGCCGTGGCCAAGGCGGCCTTGCTGGAGCCGCTGGAGGATCGGGAGGTCGGGGTCACGCTAGGCGCGGTCGTCATCGGTGGGGGCGTGGCGGGAATGGTCGCTGCCCTCGACGTGGCCGATGCCGGCTTCCCGGTCTACCTGGTGGAGAAGAGCGATCACCTGGGCGGGCGCGTAGCGGATCTCAACCGCGTCTTCCCGACATTGGAACTGGTGGCCGATTTATTGGAGCCACTGATTGAGCGCGTCCAGACCCATCCCAATGTCACCGTGTTCCTCAACGCCCACGTCGTGGAGGTGGAGGGGTACGTCGGCAATTTTGAAGTGACAGTGGGAGTAGGGAGTAGGGAGTATGGAGTAGGGAATGGGGAAGATGGGCTCGGTCAGAGACCTTTGCCCAACAGAGTGGGGAATGGAGGGGGTGAAACCTCTAACCTGGAACCTGAAACGCACCAGTTAAGTGTGGGTTCGATTATTGTTGCCACCGGCTACGACGTTTTCGACCCGCATCGCAAGCCGGAGTTAGGCTATGGTCAGTACCCCAACGTCATCACGTCGCTGGAGATGGAGCGGCGCCTGGCCGCAGGAGACCTGACAGGTTTTCCGAAACCTGTCAGGTCTGTGGCGTTCATCCAGTGCGTTGGTTCGCGGGACGCACAGGTGGGCAACCTGTACTGCTCGCGGGTGTGCTGTATGTACACCGCCAAGCAGGCCCGCCTGGTGCGGGAACTTCTGCCCGAGGCCCGTGTGACGGTTTTTTTCATAGACGTGCGCACCTTTGGCAAAGGGGCTGAGGAATTCTACGACGAGGCGCGGGCGAAGGAGGTGCGCTACCGGCGCGGGAACGTCTCGGAAATCTACCGGCGCGACGGCCGGGTGGTGTTGGTTGCGGAGGACACGCTGCTGGGCCGTCCCATCGAGTTTGAGGCGGACCTGGTGGTGCTGGCGGTGGGGATGGAGCCCCGCTCCGACACCGCCGCTCTCTCCCGTCTGCTCAAATTGCCGCGCTCGGCCGATGGCTTCTTCATGGAGTGCCACCCTAAGTTGCGACCCGTGGACACGGTGGTGGACGGTGTCTTCCTGGCAGGCTGCTGCCAGGGCCCCAAGGATATCCCCGATACGGTGGCGCAGGCCAAGGCGGCCGCCTCATCGGCCCTCATCCCCCTCATCCGGGGCACAGTGCCGGTGGAATCGGCCACGGCAGTGGTGGAACCGGAACTCTGCGCCGGGTGCGGGATGTGCGTGGATGTGTGTCCTTACGGCGCGCCAGCTCTTGACCCACTGTGGGGCGTCTCGCGGATCAACGCGGTGCTCTGCAAGGGGTGCGGGGCGTGCGCTGTCGCCTGCCCCTCCAAGGCCATCCGCATGCAGCACTTCACCGCCGAGCAGATTCTGGCGCAGGTGGATGCGTTGGTGGGATAGCGAATTGCGAATTATGGTATGGTAGACCAGGATGTGCAGAGAGCAGATCGTAGGAGGAGGCGTTAATATGGCTACGCGGGTGTTTACTGCGGTTCTCCATAAAGAAAATGACCTATACGTCGCAGAATGCCCCGAAGTTGGAACGGTCAGCCAGGGGTATACCATTGAGGAAGCCGTTGCCAATCTGAAAGAAGCGACGGAACTCTATCTGGAAGAGTTCCCCTTGCCTGAAGTTACCAGGCCCTTGCTGACCACCTTTGAGGCGGTGGTGTGTGCCTAAGTTGCGCCGGGTATCGGGACGGGAGGCCATCTGCGCACTGGAACGCCTGGGCTTTGAGCAGGTGCGGCAGCGCAGCAGTCACGTCGTATTCAAGAAGCAAACACCCGAAGGTTCCGTCGGATGCGTGATGCCTTTGCACCGCCCAACTAACCAACCAATCAACCAACCAACCAACCAAACTAACTAACTAACTCACCAACTCTCAAGGGGGCAATATGGCTGAAACTGGTTTCGAACCCAAAATCGTCGCCTTCCTGTGCAACTGGTGCACGTACACGGGGGCCGACCTGGCGGGCACGTCGCGCATCCAGTACCCGCCCAGCGTGCGCATCATCCGCGTGATGTGCTCCGGCTCGGTGGACCCCACCTACGTGCTCAAGCCGCTCCTGGATGGGGCCGATGGCGTCCTCATCGGCGGCTGCTGGCCCGGCGACTGTCACTACCAATCGGGAAACTACAAAGCCCGGCGGCGCGTCATCGCGCTGAAGGAGATCCTCAAGAACGCTGGCTTCGACGAGGAGCGGGTCTGGCTGCGCTGGATCAGCGCCAGCGAAGGGGGACGCTTCGCCGAGACGGTGACGAAGATGACCGAGTTCCTCAGGGAAAAGGGGCCCAACCCGATGCGCCGGAAGTGGGCCGTGTGACAATGAACAATGAATCAATGAACAATGAACAACGTGACAGGGAGATGCTATGAGAACTATAATACCGGTTGAGAATAGCGATACATTGGCCGCCGTGCGCGGTTTCCTTAAGCGACTGTTGGAGGCCGACGTAGTGGACGCGCTCCTGGTACCGATGGAGACGCCCTCAGGCACGATCACCCCCGCGCTGGTGGCCGATCCTGATTTGCTGGACGCGGCCAACCCGCTGGCCCCGGTGATGGGGCTTAACGCGGCGCGCGTGGCGGGCCACGTCTCCATCCGCGAGCCCCGGGGGCGCATCGGCGTGGTGCTGCGCCCGTGCGAACTGCGGGCGCTGGTGGAATTGGTCAAACTCAAGCAGGCCAGCCTGGACGACATGGTGACCATCGGCGTGGACTGCCTGGGCACCTACGATGTGGCGGTCTACAATGCGATGCGGGCCAACCCTTCGGCAGGCTCAGGGCAGGCTGGTGTGGATGTGCGTGCGCTCTGGGCGACGGCCCAGAGCGGGGAGTTGGCCCCGCAGGAGGGGTACGCCTTCCGCGACGCCTGCCAGATGTGCGAGAGGCCTCACGTCGAGGAGGCTGACATCACGCTGGAACTCTTCGGCGCGGACCTGACCACCGGCGTCCCGGTCACCTTGCCCGACGAGGTGGCCGAGAAGTTGGGACTGACACCAGCACCGGCTCTTCAGGCCGGTGACGACCAGCGGGCCGAGGTGGTGGAGAAGGTAGTCGCGGCTCGTACCCAGGTGCGCGACGCGCGCTTCGCCGAGATGCGCCAGCGGCTCGAGCAGGAGGGCATCGAGGGCGTCTTCGCCGCCTGCGTGCGCTGCCACAACTGCATGACCGTCTGCCCCTTATGCTACTGCAAGACCTGCCTCTTCAAGAGTCCCACCTTCGAGCATGAGCCGACGCAGTACATGAACTGGGCGCGACGCAAGGGAGCCTACCGGCTGCCGGCGGATACGATGCTCTTTCACCTGACCCGCCTCAACCACATGGTGCTCTCCTGCGTCGGCTGCGGGATGTGCACCAGCGACTGCCCGTCGGAGTTGCCCGTCGGAGTAGTCTTCCGTACCATCGGACAGCAGGTGCAGGAGGTGTTTGATTACGTGCCCGGTCGCAGCGTCGAGGAGCCCTTGCCGCTGGTCACCTTTCGCGAGGATGAGTGGATGGAGGTAGGAGGAGAGTAGGCAAGTAGATAAGTAGACAAGTCATAGAGCAGATCTGCCTTGTTTCCTTGTGTACTTGTTTCCTTGTCTACTTTGGAGGAGTAAGAGTTGTGGAAGAACGAACCGAATTGATACCCGTCTACATCATGGGCAAGCGCTACATGGTGCCGCCCACGCTGACGATTATGAAGGCGATGGAATACGCCGGGTACAAACTGCTGCGTGGCTGTGGGTGTCGCGGCGGCTTCTGCGGGGCGTGCGGTACAGCCTACCGCATCCTGGGCGACCCGAAACTTTATTTCGGGCTGGCCTGCCAGACGGTGGTGCAGCCGGGCATGTACCTGGCGCAAATTCCGTTTTTCCCGGCCCAGCGTGCCACCTACGACATCACCCAACTAGAGCCTACTGCGACCACTCTGTTCTCCATCTACCCGGAGGTGCTGCGCTGCCTGGGCTGTGGAGCCTGTACCAAAGCCTGCCCCCAGGATATTGACGTGCGGCAGTACATGGCGGCCGGCATGAAGGGCGACATCGCCACGATGGCCGACCTCTCGTTCGACTGTATTATGTGCGGGCTGTGCGCAGTCCGCTGTCCAGCCGAGGAGGCGCAGTATAACATTGCCATCCTGGCTCGCCGCCTCTATGGCCGCTACCTGGCACCGCGCTCAAAGCATCTTCGAGAGCGGTTGGAGGAGATCAAGACTGGCGAGTTCGATGTGGCGTTGGCCGAACTCAAGCAGTTGAGCCGTGAGGAGTTGGTGGCCCGCTACCAGGCCCGCGAGATCGAGCCAACAGGGGTGAGGAGACTGGAGGAGGATTGAAAATGAGCGGTTATCCACCCGAGATGCAGGCGTCTATCCGGCGGGTCGAGGCGACCCGTATGCGGCGGCTCAAAGAGACAATGCCCACCATGTCGCTGGAGGAGCGCGATCGCGTGCTCAACGCATTCCACCCCGATTACATTAAGGAAAAAATGCGTGCGATACGCGTGGGCGTGAGCAAGGGGCAGCGCATGCCGCTGGAACTGGCCGACATTGTCGAGGGGCGTCCTCACATTGGCCCTGAGTTTGACCTGAGCGAGCCCTTCGCCGAGACCGACGTCCTCGTCATCGGCGGGGGCGGCGCAGGGGCTTCGGCGGCGCTCCTGGCGCAGGAGAACGGCGCCCAGGTCATCTTGGTGACCAAGTTGCGTTTCGGTGACGCCAACACGATGATGGCCCAGGGTGGCATCCAGGCCGCCGACCGGCCCAACGACAGCCCCGCCATCCATTACCTGGACGTCATCGGCGGTGGTCACTTCACCAACGTCCCCGAACTGGTCGAGGCGCTGGTGATGGACGCGCCCTTCGTCATCAAGTGGCTCGAGGACCTGGGGATGATGTTCGACAAAGAGCCGGACGGGACGATGGTGGAGCGGCACGGCGGCGGCACCAGCCGCATGCGCATGCACTCGGCCCGCGACTACTCCGGCGCGGAGATCATGCGCACACTGCGCGACGAGGTGCGCAATCGGGAGGAGAATGGTTCGACTGGGCTCACCACGGGCATCACTGTCATCGAGTTCTCCCCCGCTGTCGAACTGGTGCTGGATGACAAGGGGCAGGCTGTCGGCGCGGTGACGATGAACCTGGAGATTGGGACTTATTGCTACATCAAGGCCAAAGCGGTGGTAATGGCGACCGGTGGAGGCGGGCGGCTGCACTACCAGGGCTTCCCCACCACCAACCACTACGGCGCGACCGCCGATGGTGTGGTGATGGCTTATCGCGCCAGCGCGCCACTGGGCTATCTGGAGTCTATGCAGTATCACCCGACAGGGGCGGCCTTCCCGGAGCAGATTCTGGGTCTCCTGGTCACCGAGAAGGTGCGCGGGCTGGGGGCTCAGCCGGTCAACAAATTCGGCGAGCAGTTCGTCTATCCCCTGGAGCCACGGGACGTCGAGGCGGCGTCCTTCATCCGCGAGTGCACCCCCCCGCCTTCCCCCCCAGAGTTGGGGGGGGTTGAGGGGGGGCAGGGGGGTAGAGGCAACGGCATCGTCACCCCTACCGGACAGCCCGGCCTGTGGCTGGATTCGCCGATGATCGAGATCATCCAGGGCCCCGGCACCATCCAGAGCAACCTGCCAGCGATGGTGCGCCAGTTCGGGCGATTTGAAATTGACATCACGAAAGAGCCGATGTTGGTCTACCCGACGCTACACTATCAGAACGGCGGTGTGCGGCTGAGGGCCGACTGCTCGACGGAGATACCGGGCCTCTTCATGGCGGGCGAGGTGAGCGGCGGTGTGCACGGTCATAACAGGCTGATGGGCAATTCCCTGCTGGAGATCACCGTCTTCGGTCGGCGTGCTGGCCGCTCGGCGGCCGCCTACGTGCAGCAGGTGAAGCCGGGGGAGCCCACGTTGGCCCACTTGAAGGCCTGGAACCGGGAGTTGGAGGAGGCGGGGGTGGATACGGGGGTGATCTCACCCATCCTGCTGCCCGATTATACGCGACATCAGTAGACAAGGAAACAAGGAAACAGGTAGACAAGGATAGGAGGCGGATGAAGCAGCGGACGAAGAGTGGTGAAGATGTGATGAGAGAGCAGAGATTCATTGGCGCTGTCTTGGTCCTCGGCGGCGGTGTAGGAGGACAGCGCGCGGCGATTGACCTGGCCGAGGCTGGCTTGAAGGTCTACCTGGTGGAGACGCTGCCCTGGCTGGGCGGCCGGGTGGCCCAACTGGGCTACATGTTCCCCACCCACGACTGTGTCCTCTGCCTGGGCACATCCGATAACGGCTATGGCTGCACGCGACCGTCCATCTCGCCGGCTTTGCTGGACCATAATCTGCATCCCAACATAGAGATATTCAACAATACCGACCTGATCAACGTGGCGGGATATGCCAGAGATTTCACGGTGACGCTGCGCCACCGTCCTACTTACGTGGATGCCAAGCGGTGTATCAACTGTGGGCTGTGCGACGGTGTCTGTCCGGTGTCCCTGCCCAGCCCGTTTCAGTTGGGCCTGATGGTCCGCAAGGCGATCTACAAGATGGCGCCGCGTGCGCTGCCGGATACCTACGTCGTGGACAAGGTGCCGCGCTGCGATACCTGCCGCCGCTGCGAGACAATCTGCCCCACCGGTGCGGTGAACCTGGACGAGCAGGAGACTGAGTACGACCTTCAGGTCAGCGCCATCATCCTCTCGCTGGGCTATGAGATATCGGACCCAACCGAGTACGAGGAACTGGGATACGGGCGCTATCCCAACGTCATCCACTCGATGCAGTACGAGCGGCTGGCCAGCCGCTCGGGGCCGACGGAGGGCATCGTGATGCGTCCCTCCGACGGCAAATTGCCCCAGCGCATTGCCTGGATTCAGTGTGTGGGTTCCAGGGATGAGAAACATCCCTACTGTTCGTCCGTCTGCTGTATGTATGCCACGAAGGAAGCCATGTTGGCCAAGCAGCGCGGTGAAGGCGTTCACTGTCAGATTTTCATGATGGACGAGCGGGCCTTTGGCAAGGAGTTCAACACCTACTACGAACAGGCGCGGGAGCGATATGGGGTGGAATACACGCGCTGCCGCATTTCGGCGATCACGGAGGATCCGGAAACGCACGACCTGATCCTGCGCTACCCGGACGAGGATGGCAAAGTTACTGAGAACCGCTTCGACATGGTGGTGCTCTCAGTAGGAGCATTGCCGCCCCGAGGAGCCCGCGATCTGGCCGATATGTTGGGGATTGAACTGAATCCCTACGGCTTCTGTGAGACGGATAAATTTGCCCCGCTGGAGACGAGCAGGCCCGGCATCTACGTCTGTGGGGCGTTCGCCTCGCCTAAGGAGATTGCGGAGACGATCCTGGATGCGGCGGGCGCGGCCGGTGACGTGATGCGGTTGCTTTCCAGCCAGGTCGGTGCACGGGCCTATGGGCGGGAGTACCCGTTCCTCAGCGGTAGGGACGGGGTTACCCCGCCCCTACCGCCGGAGCGGGACGTGACAGGAGAGGAGCCGCGCGTTGGTGTCTTCGTATGTCGCTGCTATCCGAGCATCGCGGGGGTTGTGGACACGAATGCGTTGGCTGACTTTGCCGCTGGCTTGCCCGGTGTGGTTCACGTCGAAACGATGGACTACGCCTGCCTGGAGGAGGGGCAGGAGCAGATTCGGCAGGCGATTGATGAGCACGGTCCCGGCTCGATCAATCGAGTGGTCGTGGCGGCCTGTAGCCACCGCACCCACGAGTCGCTGTTCCAGCGCATCATCCGCCAGGCTGGGCTGAACCCCTACCTGTTGGAGATGGCGAACATCCGCGAACACTGCGCCTGGCCGCACGTGCACGATCCAGCGCGGGCCACACGTGAGGCGAAGGAATTGGTGCGCCTGGCGGTCGCGCAGGCGCGGCTGGCCGAGCCGGTGCGCAAGCAGGCCATTGAACCTGTCAGGCGGGCATTGGTGATCGGAGGCGGTGTCTCTGGTATGACGGCGGCGCTGAACATCGCCGACGCCGGATACGATGTCACCCTGGTGGAGCGGGAGCCGGGCTTGGGCGGTAATTTGCAGCACATCTATTACGTGGCCGAAGGGGATAATCCCCAGCGGTTGCTGCGCGATCTCACCAATCGGGTGCTGGGCCATCAGAGAGTTGACGTCCTCACCAGTTCCGAGGTGATCGCGCACGAGGGCAGCGTGGGTGCGTTCCGTTCCACAGTGCGCACGCCGGTGGGCGAGGTGGAGATCAAGCACGGTGCGACTATCGTGGCTACTGGCGGGCAGGAGTGGCGGGGGGATGTATACCTGCTCGGTCAGGATGAGCGCGTGGTCACCTCTCTCGACCTGGAGGAGATCATCACCCACCGGCCGGAGCAGATCGCAGACCTGAAGGAGGTGGTGTCCATCCAGTGTGTGCGGCGGCCCGGTGCGGTCGAGTATTGCAGCCGGATATGTTGCACGAACACGATGAAGAACGCCATCCGCATCAAGTTGCTCAACCCGGACTGCCGGGTAGTCGTGCTTTACAAAGACATCATCACCTATGGTTTCCGGGAGAAATTCTACACCGAGGCGCGGCAGCGCGGGGCCATTTTCGTTCGTTACGACAAGGAACATATGCCGCAAGTGCGGGTGAACGATCAGGGGGAACTGGAGGTTGTGGCCTGGGAACCCTCTCTGCGACAGGAGATTGTGCTACACCCCGGTCTGCTTTCGCTGAGCATGGCGATCAAGCCATCGGATGGGACGAAGGAGTTGGCCCGCATCCTGGGCGTGCCGCTTTCCAGTGAGGGCTTCTTCATGGAAGCCCACCTCAAGATGCGCCCGATGGATATGGCGAAGGAGGGGATTTTCATCTGCGGGATGGCCCACTATCCCAAGTTCATCGAGGAGTGCATCACCAACGCGCAAGCGGCGGCGGGTAGGGCAATCCCGATCCTATCTACACCGCAGATGTACATCGGTGGCGTCGTCTCGGTGGTGGACCAGAGCAAGTGTGTGGGCTGTCTCACCTGTGTGCGCATCTGCCCCTTCGATGTTCCCAAAGTGCGGTATTCGGATACCGGGGTGGGAGGGATCAAAGGGGCGGCATACATTGACCCGGCGTTATGTACGGGGTGTGGCACCTGCACGGCGGAGTGCCCTGCCAAGGCGATACAGTTGGTCGCCTATCGGGATGAGCAGATTATGGGGCTGCCGCTGGGGAGTTGGGCGACTAGGTGACTAGGTGACTGGGTGACTGGGTGACTGGGTGACTGGGCGACTTCGGACTTTGAACTTCGGACACCGGAGGGGAAGGTGACGGATAACGGGAAAAACGGGCGTGAGGACTTCGAGCCGGAGATCACCGTTTTTATGTGCATCTACTGCGCGTACATGGCTGCCGATACGGCCGGCGCGCTGCGTATGGAGTACCCGGCTACCATCAAACTGGTGAAGTTGCCATGTACGGGTAAGACAGATGTACGCTATCTGCTGGAGGCGTTCGAGCAGGGGGCTGATGGAATCTGTGTGGTGGGATGCCCGATTGGCAACTGCCACCACGTGCACGGGAATGAGCATGGGCTGGCGCGGGTGAAGTATACCAAGAAATTGCTGGATGAGATCGGATTAGGCGCTGAGCGGTTGGAGATGTACTTAGTCTCCGGCGGTATGGGCATGACATTCGCCAATGCGGTGCGGGAGATGACGGAGCGGATACGGGCGCTGGGGCCAAACCCGCTGAAGAATGAACAATGAAGCAATGAACAATGAACAATGAACAATGAACAATGAACAAATGAAGGGTGAGCAGTGAAAGGTGGGCAGAAGACCGAAATTCTAGGCGGGGATGGCGTAACCGGGGCAGCGATGGTCGTCGGCGGGGGGATTGCTGGTATCCAGGCGTCGCTGGACCTGGCCGAGGCCGGCTACAAGGTCTACCTGGTCGAAAACAAGTCGGCCATCGGCGGGCACATGGCGCAACTGGACAAGACGTTCCCCACCAACGACTGCGCGATGTGCATCGTCAGCCCCAAGTTGGTGGACTGTGGCCGCCACCGCAACATCGAACTGCTGGTGGACAGTGAGGTGATGGGAGTGCGCGGGGAGGCCGGCGACTTCACCGTCCAGGTGCGAACCCGCCCCCGTTACATTGATCTGGATAAGTGCACCGGCTGTGGCGACTGCGCCAGCGTCTGCCCGGTGACTATACCTGGCCGCTTCGACGAAGGTCTGGCGGTCCAGCGGGCGGCTTACAAACTGTACCCCCAGGCGGTGCCCAATGCCTACGCTATCGAGAAGCGGGGCATCTCCCCCTGCCGCGACGCCTGTCCCGCCCACCAGCGCGCCCAGGGTTACATCGCCCTCATCCGCGAGGGCCGCTACGAGGACGCGCTGCGGGTCATCAAAGAGGACAATCCCTTCCCCGGCATCTGTGGCCGCATCTGCAACCACCGCTGCGAGGATGCCTGCAACCGGGGCAAGTTGGACGAGCCAATCAACATCCGGGCGCTGAAGCGGTTCGTCACCGACAAGGTCTACGCCCAACCTCGGGTGGTGCCGGAGCCGGCCGAGCGCAGGTACGAGGAGCGCGTAGCAGTCATCGGCGCAGGCCCCTGCGGGCTCACCACCGCCCAGGACTTGTGCAAACTGGGGTACGGGGTCACCGTTCTTGAGGCGCTACCGGTGGCAGGTGGGATGCTGCGCGTGGGGGTGCCAGAGTACCGCCTTCCGTCCTGGATTGTGGACCGGGAGGTGCAGGACATAGTGGATCTGGGGGTGGAATTGCGGCTGAATACCTGCGTGGACAACCTGGATGACGTCTTTGCCGAAGGGTTCGACGCGGTGCTCATCGCCGTAGGTGCGCACGAGGGCATCCGCTTGCCTATCCCTGGTGCAGATCTGGAAGGGGTGCTGATCAATACCACGTTCCTGCGCGACGTGCGGCTGGGCAATGTGCCGGAGTTGGGGGAGCGGGTGGCGGTCGTCGGGGCTGGGGACGTGGCGATGGACGTGGCCCGTACCGCCGTGCGGCTGGGGTCGGAGGTACACCTTTACTACCGCCGCACCCGCGAGGAGGCGACGGCTGGCGAGGAGGAGATGCGCCACGCTGAGGAGGAGGGGGTCGTTTTCCACTGGCAGGTCACGCCTATTGAGATTGTGCCAGCACCGTCTGTGCACGGCGGCGCGGGCGGGAACGGGCGCATGGGGGGTATGAAATGCGTGCGCACCGAGCAGGGGTTGCCCGACGAGACGGGCCGCCGCCGGCCGGTCCTGATCCCTGGATCGGAGCACTCTGTCCCCTGCGATAACGTCATCTTCTCCGTGGGCCAGCGGGCTGGTCTGGCCTTTATCCCGGAGAGCGCGGGCGTCGGCGTCACCCGCCAGCAGACTATTGCGGTCAACCCCAACACGCTGGCCGCTACTAGGCCGGGGGTCTTCGCGGCGGGCGACGCCACCACCGGCACCGCTTTCGTCATCGAGGCTGTCGCCGCCGGTCATCGGGCTGCCGAGTCCATCCATCGTTATCTGCGAGGGGAAGAACTGGAGCCCCCGCCCAAGCCCGAGCTGCCGGTGGTCGAACTGACGCGGGCGGAGATTGGGGAGCGGGTGGCTCTGGGAGAGGTGCAGGTGCAGCCCCGTGTGCCGATGAACGAACTACCGGCCGAGCAGAGGCTGTCCACCTTCGAGGAGGTGGTGGCAGGCTACACCGACGAGCAGGCTCAGGCGGAGGCGGCCCGCTGCCTGGCCTGCGGCATCTGCTCCGAGTGTCTGAGTTGCGTCTACATCTGCCAGGCCGACGCCATCAACCACGACATGGTGGAGCAGGTGCGGGACGTCCAGGTGGGCGCGATTATCCTGGCCCCCGGCTACGAGACCTACTCACCAGCACCGTCTGTTCACGGCGGTGCTGGAGCAGAATACGGTTGGGGCCGCTTCCCCAACGTGGTCACCGCGCTTCAGTTCGAGCGACTATTGAGCGCCTCCGGCCCGACCTATGGGCACGTGCAGCGCCCTTCGGACGGGCAGGTGCCGAAGAAGATCGCGTTCCTGCAGTGCGTCGGCTCCCGCGATCAGACCCACGACTATTGCTCATCGGTCTGCTGCATGTACGCTACCAAAGAGGCGATAATGGCCTGCGAGCACGAGTTGGACACGCAGGTATCTGTTTTTATGATGGATATGCGGGCCTTTAGCAAGGGGTACGAGGAATACTACCGCCGGGCGCAAGAGCGGTACGGCATCCGCTACGTGCGCACTCGTATTTCGTTCGTGCGGGAGGATCCGCGGACCCACAACCTCGTCCTAAAGTATGTTGGAGAGCGAGGGGACGATTCGCAATTCGCAATTCGTAATTCGCAAATTCGCGAGGAGGAATTTGACCTGGTGGTGCTCTCCGTGGGGATGGAGATCTCGGAAGGGGTGCGCGAGTTGGGGCGGCGGATGGGCGTGGAACTGGACGAGCACGGCTTCTGTCACACGCTTCCCTTCCAGCCGCTCCAGACGAGCCGGGCAGGTGTCTTTGCCGTGGGGTCGTTCCGCGAGCCGAAGGACATCCCCGAGTCGGTGATTGAGGCCAGCGGGGCGGCGGCCGCCGCCGGGGCGGTGCTGGCTCCGGCCCGTTGGACGTGCACAGAGGACGTGGTGTACCCGCCGGAGCGGGACGTCGCGGAGGAAGAGCCCCGCATCGGCGTTTTCGTCTGCCACTGCGGGTCGAACATCGGCGGCTTCCTCGATGTGCCGATGGTGACGGAGTACGCGGCCAGCCTGCCGGGGGTGGTGCACGCCGAGCATAACCTGTACACCTGTTCGCAGGATTCGATCCAGCGCATCACGGAGAAGACGCGAGAATTGGGGCTCAACCGCGTTGTCGTGGCCTCCTGCACGCCGCTGACCCACGAAGCGCTGTTTCAGGACAGCATCCGCCAGGCGGGGCTGAACCCTGGTATGTTCCAGATGGCCAACATCCGCAACCAATGCTCGTGGGTGCATCCCGATGAATGGGACGCAGCGACGGAGAAGGCCAAGGACCTGGTGCGGATGGCGGTGGCGAAGGCGCTGCTGCTGCAGCCGCTGCATAAGACCGAGGTGCCGGTGCAGAAAGCGGTCCTGGTCGTCGGCGGCGGGGTGGCCGGGATGACGGCGGCACTGACGCTGGCCGGCCAGGGCTTCCCGGTACACCTGGTCGAGCGGGCGGAGCGGCTGGGCGGCAACCTGTGGCATATCAAGACGCTGGTAGATTGGGAGACTGATGGCGCGGAGGTTTCAGGTTCCAAAGTCCCAGGTTCCAGGTTAAATGAACCTGAAACCTTAAACCTCAAACCTGAAACCGGTCTGGTTTGGCGTGACCCCCAAGTATTCCTCCGGCAGTTGATCGAGCGAGTGGAGGGCCATCCCCTGATTACCGTGCATCTGCGGAGTGAACTGCTGGAGAGCGGCGGCTTCGCTGGCAATTTTACCTCACGGCTGCGTGTTCTCCCCTCCTGCCCCCCCTCGGCCCCCCCCAACTTTGGGGGGGAAGTCAGCCCTCCCTCGGTCCCCCCCAAGTTTGGGGGGGAAGTCAGCCCTCCCTCAGTCCCCCCCAACTTTGGGGGGGAAGATGGGGAAGAGGGCGGGATAATCAAGGTGTGCCACGGGGCGACGATTGTGGCGACGGGAGGCGTGGAGTACCGGGGGCCGGAGTACGGGTATGGGACGGATCCGCGTATCGTTACGCAGCAGGAGTTTGAGGGACTGTTGGCAGGAAGCAGGAAGCAGGAAGCAGGAAGCAAGGATCAGGAGAGTGGAGAAGATCTGCAATCTGCAATCTGCAATCTGCAATCCGTTGTGATGATCCTCTGCGTGGGGCCGGCGGAACGGTACTGCTCCCGCATCTGCTGCACGACGGCGATAAAGAACGTGCTGGCGCTCAAGCGGCTCAATCCCGATGCGCAGGTGACCGTGATATACCGGGACATCCGCACGTATGGCTTCAAGGAGCGGCTGTACCAGGAGGCGCGGCGCCAGGGTGTGATGTTTGTGCGATATGACTTCGACCGCAAGCCGCAAGTAAAGGTTTCAAGTTGCAAGGTTTCAGGTTCCAGGTTGAGCGAACCTGAAACCTCAAACCTGAAACCTGAAACCCAACTAGAGGTCACTGTGTGGGAATCAGTGCTGAGCGAAGAGTTGGTGCTTCATCCCGACCTGGTGGTGCTCAGCATGCCGGTGGTGCCGCCGGAGGGGGCGGGCGAACTGGCGACGCGGCTCAAGGTGTCGGTAGACCTGGACGGTTTCTTCCTGGAGGCGCACGTCAAACTGCGACCTGTGGACTTCGCCAGCGACGGCATATTTATGGCCGGGATGGCTCACTACCCCAAGTTCCTGGACGAGACGATCGTGCAGGCGCAGGCTGCTGCGGCCCGGGCGATGACGATTGTGAGCAAGGACGTGCTCGAGGTCGGCGGCATCGTGGCGCAGGTGGACGCGGAGAAATGTGTCGGCTGCCTGACCTGCATACGCATCTGCCCGTATCACGTGCCCCAGATCCAGGCCGACCTCAGCGGGGTGGGGGGCATCATCGGCGCGGCCTACATTGAGCCGGCCCAGTGCCACGGCTGCGGCATCTGCGTCGCCGAGTGCCCGGCCAAGGCGATACAATTGCTCCACTACCGGGACGTGCAGGTGGAGGCGGAGATCGCGGCGCTGATGGTACCGGAGATGGTAGAAATGAAACGATAGAGAAACCGGCAGGCGTTTACCTGGTCG
This sequence comes from Anaerolineae bacterium, assembly GCA_034430655.1. Lineage (GTDB taxonomy): Bacteria > Chloroflexota > Anaerolineae > B4-G1 > B4-G1 > JAUWNP01. Next base: position 3,513 of record DAOUEC010000050.1, on the reverse strand, counting down.
CCCAGGTGGAGTGCTGCATACAGCCGTCCCGCCTGACCCCGGATTTACTCTCTATCTTGATGAAAGTGTAGCATAACACTCGTATGTTGTCAATTGCAGTTGCCGAGTGCCCCGCCAAGGCGATCTAATTGCTCCACTACCGGGACGTGCAGGTGGGGGCGGAGATTGCGATGCTGCTGGCGCCGGAGGTTGTAGAGGTGTGTAGTTGAGGAGATGGGGCGGTCACCCAGTGAAGCGAAGGATGCTTGGAGTCCAGATATAGGTACGTTAACATCAGGTTTGACCTGTAACCAGGCAATCGCACAAATAGAAACGCGATAGGGACAACGCCCCACTGAGAGGACGAAAACGCCGCCTTTTAGGGAAGCGAGGCCATTTTCGAGCCATTTTTGACGGTGCTTGCCCCACCAATCGACCTCCTTCAACTCTAATTGTGCGGTTGTCAAAGCGCGGTCAAAGGTGATGTTAAGCGACACATTTGTCGCGAAATGGGCCATTAGGCGGCGATTCGATGAAGGTAGGGGCTTCGCAAAAGAATTCACACTCAATCGGCCTGTTATCTTGCAGGGAGGAGGCTAACGATGGGATGGTGGGATGATGTGAAACCGGGTGATAACCTCCGAGTGGTATTTTTCCAGGTGGACCTATCTGGCCATTCCAGATGGTCTGAGGGAACGGGTAGCAAGTATACGACAGCAAAACAGCGCGCCGATTTTGCTGAGGAGTTGAAGGACGAGTTGCGGCAGGTTGGGTTTGACTGCCTGTACTGGCTTGGCGACGGGGGGCTTTTTGCCAGGCGATTCGGAAGGAAACTTGATGCGGAACAGATATGTGAGGCAGCCCGTAGAGCGTTCCATTGCTTCAATCGCTGGTTGAAAAAGTACCAGTTAGAGGACAGTGGGCTGGGTCTCCGTGTGAGTGGCACCTATGACTATGGTGTAATTGTTGATCCTGAGCCCGGGAATTGGTTTAGCACTGAAATGAATTACTTCCTCAAGTATGAACGTGACATCGCGTACCGGAATGCCTTCGTGATTACGGAGGAACTGCGAAGGGAGATGGATCCGCATGGGCCTGCTGGTGAAGCCTTCGACAAGAAGTACATTGTCAAGCTCCCTGCTGTACCAAAACTTGTGAAGACGATGTGGGCGCATAAGGATTTTCCGCGGGAAATCATGGAGTCTCCGCGGCATTTCGGCGTATGGTTGTCCCAACAGACTGTCAGAGGGGAGTTGCCCGCAGGCCTGTTTGGTAAAAAGGAAGTCGAGTCGTGGCATCAGGTGGGGAAGTCGGTGATAATGGATACCGCCAAGGAACTGGACGGCTACAGGCATATCGAATTGATACGTGTTCCGTGGGCCTCTCCGAAAAGGGGTGTTTTAGAAGAAGATCGCGATGTCTGGCGTCGGAACAGGGAGGCATATGCTAATAAAACGGGAACACGGCTGAGTGTAGTGAAGTTCAGAGGTGAGTTGAAAGATGACCCAATTGTTAGGCTGGAGTACCGCGATGTGAGTTACCCGGACGTGCGAGCTTTCCATGATATTCTGGAGTACGACTTAGGAGCATCCAGGCGCTACTTAAAACGTGCAAGGCGCGTCACGCAAGATGGGACCGAGCTCCCCAATACACTGTCAAATCACATCGTTGTTCTTTTGAATAGTGGCGGAGGTGGACGAGATGTTCTAATTGCACACCGCCGAAAAGGTGGACGTGCGGGGACTTGGTTCGCTAATTGTTGGTCATTCTCAATAGAAGAACAGTACAATCCGGTTCGTGAGGAAATAGATGGCAGGGAAATTGAGCAAGACGAAGATGTACACGGCGCTATCGAAAGGGGGGTCAGGGAGGAGTTACTAGGAAACGAGTACAGCGGACCCATTGAAGTTGGAGTTTATGCATTTCAGATGGAGTCTGTCGTTATGAACTTTGGGTTCCTTGCTATTGTTGATTTGCCAGAGATTAGTTTCGAAAAGCTTAAAGAGTATTGGAGTAGTGGCAGAGCAATTGACAGTGAAGAGCACGACGTTATTGCTGCTTTACCACTTGAGCCGAATCTTCTGTGGCAGTGTCTGAAGAGTGATGCGCTACCGAGTACTTTATGGAAGAATATCACCAAAGCAGGAAAGCGCTATGGAGAGGATCTTGAGTTTGGTGACCACAACTGGCACCCGACTTCGCATGCGCGAGTAGCTTTAACTCTGTGGTTTGAAAGTATCGGTAGGGCGGAACGTTGGTAGCAACTTTGTCATCTGGCAACGCAGTTGATATTGTCAATATGCTTGCCAACAGCGCCGCCTAACCCTCGCTCTGCGACCCGTTTGCTCGAAACCACACACCGCGATTCGTTCGCCCGAAGCGTGGGGGATGAGCAGAAGCAAGTATCTCTGAAGAGCCCGGTGCGGTAAAACCGTGCGCTGGGATCTGTGGGGGGGGGTGCCGGGAAACTGGCGTTCCTACCCTGACGGCGCAATAAGATTATTACGATTGGCGGAATCATAATTTGGATGTCAGGAGAGAGCAACGTGAGTGATAGCTTTTGCAGCGATTTCCTTGCTAATTTCCTCTCGGATCTCTTGGTTGGCGGGCTACTTGGGGCCTTCTTGGCCTGGTGGGTTGGCAGGCGGCTGGGTGACTTCGAGCGAAGTCAGCAACGTAAGGACGAGAAAAGAGTAGAACTTGAGAGGGCGATACGCTATCTTGAACTGTTGAATGACGAAGTTAGCCATCTGCTTGGCCAACTACCTACTCTAATCAATGCACCTCAACCATGTGTAGGGCCAGAGAAAATCAGGATACCTACGCCGTTTTGGGATGCTTTGCAGCCCAGCGGAGAACTGCCCAGGTTGCTGAATCCTCCGCTATTGGCGTCACTAACCCAGTTCTATGACCGCCTCGCGTATGCCAAACAAGGAAAGGGCTGGCTTCTGAACAGGTTGGTGAACTCGAATGTTACTGAGCTTCATTCGCTCACTCAAAATGAGATAGAGGATGTGATAAGGACTGGTCTTAGGCAAGCGCAGAGATCGGGAGAGAGCCTGCCAAGTGAGATTGATTCCGAAATCGCTGTGCTGAGAGAGCAACTCGGAGATCTCTGATGAGTGATTTCACACGTTTTATTGCGCCTAACCACTCGCTCTGCGATCCGTTCGCTCGAAACCACCCACCGCGATTCGTTCGCCCGAAGCGTGGGGAGTGAGCGCAAGCGAGTATCTCTGAAGAGTCCAGTGCGGGGGCTATATGGAAAAGACACTGGCAGTTATTAACCAGTTGGAGAAGGAAGGCATCATTGGATGCTATGCAATCGGCGGGGCAGTTGCGGCCACGCGGTACGTAGAACCGGTTTCTGAACGAGAACGGGTAATAGGAGTGGCCCATGCAACAAACCTATCCAGACATTTCCAGGATACTATCCGCCAAAGCACAGCGAAGACAGGCACTTGCAGCATTATCCTGGGAAGAGAAAGTAGCAATCATTGAGCAGATGCGAGTATTGCTGCCCAAGGGCCAGTG
>DAOUEC010000049.1:0-11165 GCA_034430655.1 Anaerolineae bacterium | reverse complement strand
AATGTGGGCACTGACAGATATGCACCTTTGGTGTAGGCATTCGCTCCTCCGATGAGTAAGAAGATTTGCAACTCGCTGTATTGTACACCTTATCGCTTTAGATGGGTAATGGGCTATCTCAAAAACGGAAGCTGTTTCTTAACGCCCCCTAAGGCAGCCATCACGCGATTCATCCGTCCGCTGCGTCGGAGGAATTCCAGCGTATCCAGCGCAGCGAAGACGTGAGTGCGCTGGCTCTGCTCTTTCATCAAGGCAACGATCTCGTCCATAGAGTACCCTTGGGCAGCCGCTTCTGCCGCTGCCCACACAAGGAAGCCTGTGCCTAGGCTGAGCGTACCGGAGTCGAAGACGGTTACCGGCGTTGATGCCTCGCGTGCAGCCAAATGTGCCGTGTCGACGACCGCGCTGAGACTCCTAGAGATATGAACAGAAAGGATCTCTGTAGCGCCCTCATCCGCCAGCCTCTCATAGGCTTCGAGAAACATCTGCGGCCCCGGCATCGCCGTCGTTGGCGGCGGGTCGCAATCTGGCAATCGGGCATAGAACACCTCGCGCGATAGATCAATTCTGTCCAAATAGCTCTCACCGCCAAAGTTGATGTACAAAGGCACGATCGTGATGCCGTGCTGGGCGGCAATCTCTTCCGGCAGATCGCAGGTGCTGTCGGTCACTATCCTGATCGTCATTGGTGCCTCCTCACGACATCGTGAACTTGTGGCCTTTCGAGTGGTTGTGGTAGATGAGGCCAGCATCTGGCTGAGGCTGGAGGAGAGCCATCTCCAGGGCAGCTATGGTCAGGTCACTCGTCATCCAATCCGACATCGCCCAGCCGACAATGCGTCGGGCGTACAGGTACAGGATGGCGGCCAGATAGAGCCACCCTTCCAGTGTGGCGATGTACGTGATGTCCGCCAACCACTTCTGGTCCGGCCGGTCGGCTTCGAAGTTCCGTTTCAGCAGGTTCGGAGCCGCTGGATGGGCCGTGTTGCGCTTCGTCGTGACCTTGAAACGCTTGCTCTGCTTCGCCTGCAGACCACGCAAACGCATCAGACGGGCGATTCGGTTCTCGCTGCAGGCCACGCCCTGGTCCTTGAGCTCACGGTAGATGCGCGGACTGCCGTAGACTCCGTGATTGTCATTGTACACGATCTCAATCTTCTTGACCAATTCTCGGTTCGCCATCTCCCGCGCACTGGGAGGCCGTTTGCGCCAAGCGTAGTAGCCGCTGGGCGACACATTTGACACCTTACACATGAGAGTGACCGGGAACTTGTCCCGCTGGTCTTTGATGAACTGGAATCTCATTGGCTTGGGTGCGAGAAGATGGCGACTGCTTTTTTTAGAACGTCCCGTTCCTGGCGCAGTATCTCGTTCTCCCGCTCTAGTTGACGGATGTGTTCCTGGTCCGGTGCCAGACGACCGTGGCCGGAGAAGGCGTTCTTACCTTCCTCTGCAAACTCCCGTTTCCAGCGGGACAGGCAGCCAGAGCCGATACCCAGGTCGCGTTCAATCTGGGCTGCGCTCTTGCCGCTTGTCTCTAGCAAGCGGACTGCTTCGAGCTTGAATTCACGTGTGTAGTTCTTTCTGGTCTTTTTCATCATATTCCTCCGAGAGTGGTATTATACACAATCTTGGCTTATTGTCGTGTCCACTTTCTCGGGGGAAGATCAATCAATACAGGCTTTTGCTGGCCTAGCAGCTTAGAGCCTCGTTCTTCGAATAAGGACGATCGTGAGAAATGTTCGCGATCGTCCTCTTGTCTGAGGGCGTGCTTTGAGCAAGCTGAAGTCGCTATGTGGAGGGCTTCAGCAACTGCAGGAACCGAGCTAGGGCTATGCGTAGTAAGTGCCCCGAAGCCCAGTCCGGGGCATTTTAACCACGCAGTCCCAACCCAATCCCTTGCCTTGCTTGGTCGAGGGGCCTGAAAGCGCAATCTACAATTCTCTCTCAGGGAGAGGGAGTTCCCCGCCCAACAGGAGTCAGGTATGTTGTTATGCTTTGGTACTGCTTGGACAACTGATGGTGGAGGGATCAGGGACTGTTCAGCCGATTGTAGTAACATCCGACGAAATGGCAGGCCTTTCCTGGACTCGGACTTCGGATGACTGAAGCAGTGATACGTGTCAAAGAGGGTGACCTGGCAATAAAGGGCTGCTGCAATCCCCAGCTTGTCAAAATCGCGCATCCGGTATATACTTCAAACAGCACCCGAACGTTCGTTCGTTGATAGCAGTACCTGAAGGCGAGTCAAGGACTCGCCTAAGATAAGAGACTGACTCGCAAATCCACGCGCGAGTCAGTCGGTCGCTTTTCAGGTATCAGTCTATCGAATTCAGGGTGCCGAGACGGTTTTCGCTGTCCTTAGCTGAAAATCAGGGAGTCGACAGTTCAAATCTGTCCCTCGGCATCTTGGGATAGACCTGCCTGAAAAGGCGGGTTTTTTGCGTTTATGCCCCACTTGGGGGCCAATTTCGGCCTATTTCGGGGCTTCACGTCCCACTTTGGGAAAGTGAGTGACTGACACGAGGCCAAAGTGTTAGCCTGATTCGATTTTTTAGATAGTCTCTCTGTAGAGTGTTGTTGAGCCATTGTATCCCACTGGTACCGCTTTGCTCACGCCGGATAGCCATATCCGGCGTCTTGAGCGGGATCTGGCGATCCCTTGGGAGCAGCGACACCCAAGGGGGAGACCATCTGCATTTCCATGCACGAGCAACCGCTCAAGCACGGGGATCACCTCCCGGGCATTCGCTTCCCCCAGGGCAGATGCAGCGCCGCGTTCCCCGTTCTCCAGGGCTCGGAATAAGGCACCGATTGCTTGCCAGTTCCCCATTCTGCCCAGGGACGCTCTCACGACCTGGCGTATCTCTTCGTCTAGTTCGCCGCCACTGGCTCGCCTGAGCAAGACAGCGAAGTCTATGGCTTCCTGCTCAGTGAGCTCGGTCCAGAACCTCTCCTCGTCGCTGAGCCCGGCTTCGGAATCCAGGTCGAGACGTCCACGCTCGAGTTGAGTAAGCTCGAATGCGAAACGAGCATCATCGATGTTCCCATGGCCTCCGAACAGGCTATAGGACAATGGCACTAACTCTTTGTGCTTTCGGCTGAAAATGTGTACACTTGTCCCGTACTCCCAATCCAGTGACGGAGGTGAAAATGTCCGCCCAATCTCAGCCGCAGGCGAAACCGACCATTCCGCAACTGCTTCCCGTGTTCCAAGACCTGCTGCAGGCCCAAGTCATTCGAGAACTAATCCAGGCAGCCGGGAAACGGTTCTATGAGCGCCTGTTCACGCCCCTGGTTATGACATGGTGCTTCATCTTCCAGCGATTGAATAGCGACCATACTCGTGATGCTGTCGTGAGCCACGTTGGCAGCGGAGCTATAGACCATCTCGATGACCGACACGTAGAGCCTTTGTCCCAGCGGGTCAAGTCCGAGAGCACGGCAGCCTATTGCAAAGGGCGTAAGCGGCTTCCCCTCTCAGTACTGCAGGGAGCCCTTCGCCACACCGCATCCGTCATTCGGCAATGGTTGGGTGACGACGGATTGTGGTTAGGGCATCCCGTGGGGCTGATGGACGGTACCACCTTTCTGCTCAGGCCAGAACCGGAATTGGTTGAGCACTATGGCCGCCATAAGAACCAACACGGGGAAACCTATTGGGTCGTCATGCGGGCTGTCGCGGCTTTTTGTTTGTGCTGCGGCGCAACGCTGGGTGTGACTGAAGACTCTCTGCACACCAGTGAACAAGAACTGGCCGCCCTACTCTTGGCTCAGGCCATCCGTGACAGCGTCTACGTCGGTGACCGTAACTTCGGCGTGTTCAGCGTGGCGCAAGCAGCACGGCACTATGCAGTCTGCACATAGTATCGAATTATGTGCTTGAACGCTTGTTCTACGGCTTCCAGCGAGATTTTGCGTCCAGTGAACAACATTGTGGCACAAGATTCTCCAAATAGGGTCTGACTGGGCCTCCAGCGCATAGAACAGATGTGCAAGCACATAATTCAGGACTATGTGGAGAAATCTTTGGCCTGCTGGGGCCCAACGGCGCTGGCAAGACGACCAGCATTCGCATGATCCTCGACATCATCAAAGCCGACGCCGGCCAGATCAGCGTGCTGGGGGGAACAATGACCGAAGCGACCAAATCGCGCATCGGCTACCTGCCTGAGGAGCGAGGCTTGTACGAGGACATGACGCTGCTGGATACGCTGCTCTTTCTGGGCCAGCTCAAGGACCTCACCCGCCAGACAGCCCGTGCGCGAGCCGAAGCATACCTGCGGGAAGTTGAGCTGTGGGATGCCCGTGATCTCAAGATTGAGGCCCTGAGCCGCGGTATGAACCAGAAAGCCCAGTTCGTGGCCGCCACCATGCACGAGCCCGATCTGATCATCGTTGACGAGCCGTTCAGCGGCCTCGACCCGGTGAACACCCGCATCATCAAGAATCTTCTGTACCGAATGTGCGACCGTGGCGCGGCCATCATGATGAGCACGCATCAGATGCACCAAGTCGAGGAAATGTGCCAGCGCATTCTGCTGATTGATCACGGGAGCCGGGTGCTTTATGGCCCGTTGGACGAGATCCGCCGGCAGTTCGCCAGCAACGCCGTCGAGGTTGATCTGCGAGGCGAACTGGACCAGGTCCCCGGCGTGGAGCGCCTGGTGTCCCGCAACGGTGGCTATCGCCTGCTGCTGCAAGACGGCGTCCAGCCCGAGCAACTGCTAAAGACCCTGGTAAACATGCCAGAAATCACCGTAGAGCGCTTTGAGCGCATTGAGACGTCGCTGGACGAGATCTTTGTGCGCGTCGTGGGGCGCCAAGTTACCAATGAGGAGGGAACCGCATGAGAAAGATCTGGCTGATTGCTACGACGACTTATCGTCGGCGGATCCGTTCTGGCACGTTCCTGTTCCTGACCTTTGGCCTGCCGGTGCTCATGGTCATCGCCGGCGCCATCCCTTTTATCCTCGCACGGGGCGGCGATCTCCCCGCCGTCGGATACGTGGACCAGACCGGCCGGCTGGCTCCCGTTACACAAGCGCCCGTCGAGGGCGCCACATTGACCCTCACGGCTTACGCCGACACCGGTGCAGCGCAGACCGCGTTTCAGCAAGGTGAAATCGCCGGCTATCTGGTCATTCCAGACGACTACTTTCAGGGACAACCCGCCGCTTTCTACGCTGAAGAGGAACCGGGCATGAAACTGGAAGAGGCCCTGACCACTTTTATGCGCCGGGCCATGCTGCCCGACGAACCCGCCTGGACTTGTGACCGGCTGGCAGATCCGTCCGAGGTGACTTATGTGGCCCGGGACAGCGGAGAGGAAATAGCCCAAGGTCCGGCCGAGTTCGTGCGGGTTGTCACTCCGGCCGTCCTGACGCTGGTGTTCGCTATTGCAGTACTCACCGGTGCCAGCCAGATGGGATCGGCGATCGTGCGCGAAAAGGATCAACGCTCGATGGAAATGATCATCACTTCGCTGGCGCCACGGGAACTGGTGGCCGGCAAAGTCCTGGGCATGACCCTGTTGAGCCTGACCCAGGTTGGCGTCTGGGCCATTGGTGGCGGCATCGCCATCGGCCTGGCCCTGTCCGGCGCGGTAAATATCCAGACCCTCAGTATCCCGTGGAAAGCTCCCACGTGGGCCTTGCTGCTGGGCGTGCCAGGTTACTTCCTGTACGCAGTACTGGCTTCTGGGCTCGGTGTTATCGCCGGCGATAGCCAGCAGGCGCAACAACTGGCCGGCGTATTGGGCATGCTGGGTCTGGCCCCGCTGTGGTTTATGGGCCTACTGATCAACGCACTCGACGGCCCGCTGGCTGTGGGCCTGACTCTGTTCCCCCTCACCAGCCCGATGATCGGACTTTTCCGCATGGCGCTGGTCGAGGTGCCAACCTGGCAATTGATAACCAGTCTGGCCATACTCGTGGCAAGCCTGATCGGCAGTATCTGGCTCGTGGCGCGGATCTTTCGGGCGGCGATGCTGATGTATGGACAGGCTTTGCGGCCGCGACAGATCTTGCAAGCATTGCGTGAAGCGTAAGGAGGTATTGCTATGAACAAGACGTTACTTATCGGTCTACGTGAGTTCCGCCAGCGGGTGCGGAAGCGCGGCTTCTTGCTGACGTCCATCGGCACACCGCTGCCATTGATCGTGATCTGGGCGTTCACTGGCGTTGTTGACAGTTCGCCGGGACAACCGCTCGAAGAATTAGTGCAGGCTAATCGGCCGGATAAGGTGATTGGTTACGTTGACCAGGCCAGCCTGATTCGGACGATTCCCGATCCCGTCCCGGCTGACTTGTTCCGGGCTTTCCCGGACACCGAAGCGGCTGAGACGGCGTTGAAGGGCAGCGACATCGGCGCATACTACGTGATCCCGTCCGATTATCGGCAAACGGGCAGCGTCCAGCGGATCAGTCCGCAACTGCCCACAATGCCCCCCGACACCCAGTGGTTCAACTGGATGTTGATCGCTAACCTTTTCCCCGATGCCGGCCCTGAGCAAATCGCCCGGCTGCGTTGGCCATTTAATTCGTCCGGCCCGGAATTCGTGGCCTTGAGTCCCGAAGGTGAAGCCGGCGCCAAGGGCAACACGATGTTGCCATTTCTGGTCACCATAGCCGTGATGATTCCGCTGTTCACCAGCGGCAGCTTCTTGCTTCAAAGCCTGACACAGGAGAAAAGCAGCCGGGTGATGGAGATTCTGCTGGTTTCGCTGCGACCGCGCCAGTTGCTCAGCGGCAAGCTCCTGGGTCTCGGCGCGCTGACGCTGGTCCAGTACGTAATCTGGGCAGCCACCGGCCTGCTGGCACTGGTCGTCACCGGCCGCGGTGCATCCCAGCTTCTGTCCGGGATCAGCCTGTCGGTCAACGAACTGTTGTTGGTGGTGCCTTACGCCCTGGGGGGCTTTACGCTGTATGCGGGCATCATGGCCGGCATCGGGGCGTTGTCTCCTGACATGGAGAGCAGTCGGGCCTGGGTGTTCGTCATCAGCCTGCCAATGATGGTCCCGATTTACCTATGGCAGCCTATTGCCACCTCACCCAACGGTCCTTTGGCGGCGGCCCTCAGCCTGATCCCCTTCTCTGCGCCGGTGGCGATGCTGATGCGCATGACGAGCACGGCCATGCCGATCTGGCAGATCGGAGCAAGCCTGATTCTCTTGCTGATCACAGGGATCGGCATAATCTGGCTGATGGCTCGTCTCTTCCGCGTGCAGACTCTGCTGAGCGGAGAATCGCTCTCGGTCCGGCGGATGTGGTCGGCGCTGAAGAGTTGAAAGAACTGGCCACCTGACCAGGTAAAAGACTAGCCACCTGACCAGTCCCAAAACTATCCAGTTGGCCGATGCGCCGGAGAGTTGTTTGTGGTATACTGGGAGCACAAGGCCGGGCAGAAGACTTTCGACAGCCCGAAGGGAGGAAAGCACAACATGAACCAATCGAACGAAATTGTCATCCAAACCAAGGGGTTGAGCAAGTCCTTCGGAGAGGTGAAAGCCCTCAAATCGCTCGACCTTGCAGTCCCAAAGCACTCGATCTTCGGATTCCTGGGACCGAGCGGCACCGGCAAAACCACTGCCATCAAACTCTTGCTGGGCCTGACGCGCCCGACGAACGGCGGCGGCACTGTGTTCGGGCTGGACATCGGCCGCAACAGTGTGGAGATCCGCAAGCGTGTCGGTTACCTGGCCCAGCATCCGCGCTATTACGAGCACATGACGGCTCGCGAAACCCTGCGCTTTACGGCCCGCTTCTTCTACACCGGGCCGAAAGCCGAAATTGGGGACCGGGTCGCAGAAACGCTTGAGCTAGTCGGGCTGGCAGGTAAGGCTGATCGCCCGATCAAGGGCTTCTCCGGCGGCGAGCGTCAGCGGCTGGGCATCGCGCAGGCGCAGATCAACTATCCCGATTTGCTGATCCTGGACGAGCCGGCCGCCTCGCTGGACCCGCAAGGGCGGCGGGATGTGCTGGAGGTGATGGAACGGTTGCGCAAGTATGCCACCATCTTCTACTCCACCCACATCCTCGACGATGTGCAGCAGGTGAGCGATACCGTCGCCATTTTGAATCACGGCGAACTCGTCGCCCAGGCGCCCCTTGAGGAGTTGTTGGTCGGGAGCGAAGGAACGGTTTACTCCGTGGTCATCAAGGGTGACCCCAGCCAGGCACACGGCCGCGTTGCGGGCCAGCCATGGGTGTCGGGCATCAGGGCGACCACCGCTGAGGGCCAGACCGCGTGGCAGGTCAGCGTGACCGACGAAGCAGTCGCCGAGGCGACACTGCTGCGGCTGGTGCTATCCGACGAAAGTGTCACAGTAACCGAGTTCGGGCGCAAGAAATACGAACTGGAAGACGTCTTTTTGAGCATCGTGAAGGAGGATAACAATGAGTAGCAATAGCGCGTTGCAACTGGTCAACGAGCGCGGATGGCGCAGCGGCTTTGCGAACCTGTTGCGCAATGAAAACCTTGAGTGGTGGGGGTCCCGCCGCTGGCTCACGCAGGCTGGTTTATGGCTGCTGATCCTTAACGGGCTGGTAGCTCTTGTGATGTTTGTTACGCCTGCGGTTATGCAAGTGACACCGGATGACAATGCCGGTGCAATGGATCCTATTTCTATGGGCATCCCGGCTTTCTTTCAGATCGGAGCCACCGCGCTGGCAATCGGCACAGTCATTCTGGTGCAGGGAGAAATGGTTGGCGAGAGGCAGTCCGGCATCACGGAATGGATCCTTTCGAAACCCGTAGCGCGCCCTGCCTACTTTCTGGCAAAAATGGTCGCCCATTCCATCGGGATATTTGCAATCATGATTGGGTTTCAGAGCACTGTCGCCTACGGGCTATTCTGGCTTGCGAATGGCGATCCTTTACCGCTACTGCCCTTTCTGGTCGGTGTGGGCGGACTGACGCTGCATACGTTTTTCTACCTGACGCTCACACTGATGCTGGGTGTGTTTGCCAAGACCAGGAAGCAGGTGCTCGGCGTTGCGATGGGCTCGCTTCTTGGGGGAATGCTGCTACTCAACATTATTAGCCAACTCGGCTTGATCACGCCATGGTCTCTGCCAAACATCCTCCCTGCCTTGGTCATACAGATACCGCTTCCATTCGCCACCGCTTTCATGCCGATTCTTATGACAGCAATCTGATCTATCGGATTTGTGGCAGCGGCTCTTTGGAAGCTTGCCCGCCTGGAATTCTAGCGGTTGCTCGTCGAAACGTTCTGGCAACGGCTAAAGAAACTCTTTAGGAGGAAAAACAATGAAAGCAACTTTACTAGGCCTACTAACGTTGGCTCTACTGGCTGCGCTGGTTTACTTCCTCATGGGAGCGGGTGTGCTTCAACCCGGAGATCTGCAGGCCGATGAGGCTCCCGCAGGCATCGCCTACTTTGCGGGTGCCTGCTACGTCGTCGGCGGTCTTTTGATCCTGGCCAGAAAGCGCTGGCTCTGGGTGATCGGCGCGGTCATCAACGGACTGGTGATCGTGGGCTTCATCGCCGCCTACGCTGGAAGACCGAGTGTGCTCTTTAGCGTTCCCGGGCTGGCCACCAAGTCGGCGCAGATTCTCCTTGAGATCGGGTTGATCTATCTCATCGTGACGCACAAGCAAGGAAAAAGGGAGGCAGGGAAATGAAGATTCTCGTAGCGTATGCGACAAAGGCCGGCTCGACAGCCGAGGTGGCGGACGAGATCGGTCGTGTGATCGAAAGCAAGGGCGGCCGCAAGGTGGACGTGCGCCCTGTGGGCAAGTTAAAAGAGGTGGGCGGATACGACGCCGTGATCATCGGCAGCGCCATCCGCGCGGGAAAGTGGTTGCCTGAGGCGACGAAGTTCGTGGAGAAGCACAGAGATGCGCTCAGCCAGGTTCCGGTGGCCTTCTTCACCGTCTGCCTGACGCTGAAGGAGGACACGGAGGAGAACCGCCGCACGGTGGCGGCCTACCTGGACCCGGTGCGCGAAGTGGTGCAGCCGGTGGACGTGGGCATCTTCGCGGGAATGATGGACTATGGCAAGTTACCCTTCATCCTGCGACTGATGATGAAAATGATGAAAGCGCCGGAGGGCGACTTTCGCAACTGGGAGGCCATCCGTGCCTGGGCAGGCCAGGTGCGTGCCCGTCTGGTGTAAAGCACCTGGTCACCTGACCAGGTAAAAGACTACCCATCTGACCAGGCCCAAAACTCCCCGGTTGGCCGGTGCGCCGGGGAGTTTTCTGTGTTACACTGGGAGCACAAGATCGAACAGGGAAACATTCAGCAAACAGAAAGGAGTAGAGAAATGGAACAGAATTCGGGCAAGGGAGAAAACTCCCGCAAGACCGTGTATTACGCGGGGGCAGGGCTGGCCATCGGGGCCGGCGTCGGCATGATCTGGGGTCCGCTGCTGTTCGAGAACCTGGCGCAGAGTTCCGCTATCGCTATCGGCGCTGCATTGGGCCTGGTGATAGGCGCTGCGATAGATGCGCAAGGGCGTCACCAGACAGGTTCTGGCGAGTAATCACACACGTTACCTTAGAAACTCTACGAAAGGAGACTTTTGATGAAACGGGTACTTTGTCACGAGAGGTTGTACGTCCGATTTCTGGCGCTGTTTGGGCTTGGCGTTATACTGTTCACACTGACGTGGACACTGAGCTACTTGTTCCTGCCAGAAGGTGTGCTGCGCGGTCGCACCGGGAGCGCGATGTTGGCCGGAGACGATGCAGCAGGCAGCTTTATCGCCGAATGGCTGCGCATCGTGGCCCTGAATCTAGCGGCGGGATCGCTGATCGTGGTGGCCAACCGCATATATCGATTCAAAGGCTTCCCCTTGGGATACCTCATCCCTCTAGCTTGGCTCACAATATACGCCATCTGCCTTGGCACCAACTCTTTCTCAATCCCGTTGCCGGAGCGCATGGCGCCCTCCTTGGCTGTGCTCGGGCGCACGGGGTTATACGAAATCGCCGCATTTACGCTTGTGGCTGCGGCTACTTACTCTATCAACTTGTATAATTGGACTTTGGACAAACGGTTTGGGAGCGGCTCTCCCAAAAGCCTGATTTTGGGAGTCAAAAGTTGATTTTTCGTCAACAAACAGGCAAAACTGAACGTTTTGACGCTGTAAAGTGTAGGTTTGAAGATACTCGGTGAATTATTCGGGGGTTTGAGCAGA
>DAOUEC010000048.1:0-4634 GCA_034430655.1 Anaerolineae bacterium | reverse complement strand
CGCCCGGCCCGCCCGGCCACCTGGGTCAGCAATTGGAAGGTGCGCTCGCCGGAGCGGAAGTCGGGCAGGTTGAGCGCGGTGTCGGCCGAGATGACGCCGACGACGGTCACCAGCGGCAGGTCGAGCCCCTTGGCGATCATCTGCGTGCCGACGAGAACGTGGGCCAACCCGGTGCTGAAGAGATGGAGGATGGCGGCGTGAGCGGCGTGGTTGCGGGCGGTGTCACGGTCCCAGCGCAGAGTGCGGACGTCGAGCCAGCGCTGGTGTACCTCTCGTTCCACCCGCTCGGTGCCCAGGCCGAAGTAGCGGATGCGCTTGCCTCCGCATTGGGGGCAACGTTCGGGGCGGGGCTCGCGGTGGTTGCAGTGGTGGCAGACCATGTGGGTATGGGGGCTGTGATAGGTCAGCGGGGTATCGCAGTGGGGGCACTTCACGACATAGCCGCAGTCGCGGCAGAGGACGAAGGTGGCGCTCCCCCGGCGGTTGAGGAAGAGGATGACCTGTTCGCCCCGTCCTAACGCCTCGTCCATCGCCCGCTGGAGGGCGCGGCTGAAGATGGAGCGGTTGCCAGCGCGCAGTTCGGCCCGCAGGTCCACGATCTGCACCGGGGGCAGGTCTATGTAGCGGGCCTCGGTGGGGCCGTCGTACAGCGCGTGATAGCGGATGCGGGAGACGCGGTAGCGGGTCTGGAGGTCGTGCAGGCGGCGGGTGTGACCCATGATGCGGCGTGGCATCTCCAGCAGCGTGAACTCGCCACGCTGGGCACGATGATAAGATTCCAGGCTGGGCGTGGCGGAGCCGAGGATGACCGTCGCGCCGGTCCGATCGGCCAGTTCAAGCGCCACGTCGCGGGTGTGGTAGCGAGGAGGCGAGGTATCCTGCTTGTAACTGTCATCGTGTTCCTCATCCAGGACGATCAGGCCAAGGTTGGGAAAGGGGACGAAAAGGGCAGAGCGGGGGCCGATGACGACGTCCACCAGGCCGGCACGGGCACGACGCCACGTATCGTACCGTTCGCCGTCAGTGAGCGCGCTGTGGAGAATGGCGATACGCCGGCCAAAGCGTGCTCCAAAGCGGTGCGCTGTCTGCGGTGTCAGGCTGATTTCGGGTACAAGCACGATGGCCTGCTGGCCTCGTGCGAGCACCTCCGCCACGGCCCGAAGATAGATCTCTGTCTTGCCGGACCCGGTCACGCCGTGAAGCAAGAAGGTTTCAGGTTTCAGGGTTCCAGGTTGCAGGTTGCCTCGGATGGCGTTCCAGACGGCCTGCTGGTCCGACGTAAGGGGCGGAGGGGTGTCGGGGACGAAAGTCTCGTCGGCCAGCGGGTCTCGCCAGACTTCCTCGGTGTCGAAAGCAACGAGGTTTCGCTCGGCCAGTTTGTTGAGGTGATAGCGGGTGCAACCGGTCTCGGCGTAGACCCAACTGACGTCCACCGGGCCGCCCTCGGCGCGCAGGAACCGGACGATGGCAGGGTAACATTCGCTCCTCAGACCTGCTAGCGCTTCGTCCGTGTCAAAGTCGTGGGCTGTCCATTCAACTGTGTGCACCTGTTTGGGACGGGCGCGGGGCGGGGCCAGGAATGGAGACTTGACGACCACTCCTCGCCGGGCAAGTTGAGACGCAGCACAGCGCCATTGCTGGCGGGGCAGCAGGCGATCCAGTTGTTGCCCCCGCAGCGTGCCCTTGGAATCCAGCACTGTGACCAGGTGCTCCTGGGCCACGGTTCGCATGTCCCGAGGCTCGACCTCCCCGGTCAACTCGACCTGCACATCGGCGTACCCGACCACGCCCGGCGGGAGCATCAATTGCAGGCACTCGTGGAGCGGAGCCAGGTATTCGTGGCTCATCCAGCAGGCTAGTTCGATCTGGGCCGGCGTGAGGACGGGAGCGGAGTCCACCAACGATTCGACGGGGCGGGTCTCGGGGACGGGAGATTCGTCGCTGAGGGCGACGACGATGCCGTAGAGCCGCCGGGGGCCGAAAGGGACGACGACGAGGGACCCCGCCGCCAGGCGGCCTTGCAGTTCATCCGGCAGGTGGTAGGTGAAGGCCGGTGCAACCGCGCCCGGGGCCGGTGGTTTGACCGGAGAAAAGACAACTACCTCGGCAAACATGGTTGCAGGTCTCAGGTTTCAGGTTTCAGGTTGCGAGCTTCAGGTTTCAAGCGCGGCTCTCAACCTGAGACCTTGAACCTGAAACTTGAAACTCCAACTCAGACTTCCTCGCCGAAGCGGGAACTGTAGCGTAGAAACACTAGGTAGCCGATGACAAGCACGATCAGTGCGGTGACGGCGGTACGCAGCAGGAAGTCGAGGCCCGTCGGCGCACCGTGGTAGAGCAGGTCGCGGTAGGAGGCGATGATAGAGGCCATCGGGTTCAAGCGACGCAGCCAGAGTTGGGCATCGAATGTGATCCTCAGCACGGTGGCTTGCTGCGGAACGTCTTGGATTGAGTAGAACACCGGCGTCAGGAAGAACCAGGCCAGCATGATCACGCCCAGGATGATCTGGGTGTCCCGGAAGAAGACGTTGAGGGTGGTGAGGAATAGTGTCAGCCCGATGGTAAATGCCACCTGGATCAGGATGGTGATCGGCAGAAATAGCGCCCACCAGGTCAGTGGTGTACCGGAGATAAGCGCCAAAATGAAGAAGATGGGCAGGGCGATGAGGAAATTAATCAAGTTGGACAGCACGGTGGAGATGGGGAGTACCTCGCGGGGGAAGTAGACTTTCTTGATGAGGTGGGCATTGTCAACGATGCTGCCGGTAGCCTGGATGACCGAGTCGTTAAAGAAATTCCAAGACAGAAGCCCACACAACAGGAATATGGGATAGTGAGGGATGGCATCTCTGCGCAGGAAAATGGTGAAGAAGATGGTGTAGACGACCATCATCAACAGGGGGTTGAGCCACGACCAGGCGACGCCCAGGACAGAACTTTTGTAGCGCACCTTCAGATCGCGCACGATCAGGTTACGGATCAACTCGCGGTAGTGCCATAGTTCTCGTAGCCGTTTCATAGGGGATTGGGTCTCCTACCAGGGTTTCGGGTCTCGGGCTCAAGGACGGTGCGATAGATCTTCAGCAGATGCCGTCCGGCGCGGTCCCAGGAGAAGTGGCGGGCAGCCCGTGCCCGCAGTCTCCGTCCCAGTTCGATGCGCCGCCGCGGTTCGTTCAGCAGGCCGGCGATGGCGTCGGCCAGGGCGGCTGGATCGCCGGTCCGCCCGGCGTACACGCCCAGCGTGCCCAGGTACTCCCGACTGACCGGGGTGTCGAAGGCGACGGTGGGCAGGGCCATCGCCATGTAATTCAGAATCTTGCCGCAACCCTCAGTGGCGGAGAGTTTAGGGGCCACGGCGACGTCGCCCAGCGCCAGATGGGCTGGGGCCTCCTCGTAGGGCACCTTGCCGGTGAAGGTGACCCGGTTGGCCACGCCCAGGTCAGATGCCATCTGTTGATAGTGGGCGACGCTGGGAAAGCCCATAATCAGGAAATGCGCGTCCACCCCGCGCTGCTTGAGAATCTGCGCCGCCTGCAAGAGCAGCGGCGTGCCCTGGTAGTCGGTCAGGAGACCTAAGTAGGCGACGACGGGGCGATGGGGCGGGATGTTCAGGGCTGTCTTGCGTGCCACGATCTCCTCAATATTGAGCACGTCGGGCCGGAAGAAATCCGGGTTGACGCAATCCGGCAGCGGATAGACGCGGCGGGCGCTGCAGTTGAAATCGCGCTCCAGCAGGAGCGCGCCCAGTTGACTGCTGGTGACGATGACGTCGGCAAGTTGATCAATGCGCAGTTCCAGTAGTCGCGCCCAACGGTACCATGGCCCTTCGGGGTTGAGAAAGTGATGATCCGCCATCTCGCCTGTCATACTGCCCTGAAAGTCGAGCACCAGCGGCACACGCAGGAGGCGGCTCAGGAAATAGCCAATGAAGGCGCCCTCGTGCGTATGACCGTGGACGATGTCGAAGCGGCGGCGCAGTATGGTCTTCAATCCCGTCCAACCCAGGAAAACGTCGAAGGCGATTTTGTGGAGCGAGGAGCCGACCTCGTAATCGGCGCGCCAGGGCGTGGGGCGGGTGCGCACGATCTCCAGGTCGGGCATGTCCCGCCCCAGGTAATAGGTGATGATGGTCACGTGGTGGCCCAGTCTTTGAAGCACCCGCGCCTCCTCCAGGATGCGTACGTGACCGCCGTAGTCGAGGAAGAAGGAGGTGGAGGCAACCATCAAGATGCGATATGTCTCAGTCAATGCGCCTGGCCTGGTCTCTGGTGCAGAATTGCTTTTCTCTGCGAGACTGGTCCAGCCCTTTCCTCAGCCAGGTGGCGTTACTTTTCACGAGAGCGGTCCGGCCCTTTCCCCAGCCGGGTGATCCTGTCGCCGAAGAACAGCCGCTTAACCTGTTCGCCTGTGGAGGGTATGTGTTCCGTACTGACGGCGCGCTCTTCGATCCACATGCCTCGCTCTCGCTCCGCGATCCAGCGATCACGCCCCTCGGTGGCCGTGACGAAGGCTTGCTCCAACGATTCTGCGTCGTCGTGAGCCAGCACGTCGCGCAACCGCACCAGTTCGCTCAGGAGGGCATTGAGCCGAAGCAGGACGTTCTCGCGGTTAAGAAAGACGGCAGTGTGGCGCTC
>DAOUEC010000047.1:0-11224 GCA_034430655.1 Anaerolineae bacterium | reverse complement strand
GCCCAACCCACCATCAGCGAAGTCTTGCAGGAATTCCTCGACGAGCAGCGGAAGCGGCTGAAGCCGCGCACCTTTGCCCATTACGAGGATGTCATCGAGTTGTTTCAGGCTAGTATGAACGGCTATGCCTACAACTACCTGGACGAGGAGGATGGGGCTCTCTTCGACAAACTCTACAACGAACAAGACATTGAGTTCTGCGACATCTTCGGCCCTGAGAAGATCATAGGCAACGTGGGTGAGTTTCTGGATTACTTCATGGGGCGCAAGGTCATCGCCAGCGAGGAGTTGCTGAAGGCGGCCGGCACGGTGACGAAGAAACTGGCCCGCTGGCTCCAGGAGAAGGGCTACGCGGCGGCTAAGGAGGCGGAAAGGGCCGTCGAATTAGGGGCTGAGGCCTCGCGCAGCCTCCCCAAGGCCGAAGAACTGGCCAACCTACTCTACGAGTTTGCTCACAGCCAACCGCCGGGGAAGGTGAGGAAGCGCATTGATGACCGGTTCATCATCAAGCGCGTGGAGCCGGGCAAACTCTGGCTATCCCCATGGCTGTCTCATAAGGGCACCATCGGCCCCGTCGCCGTGCCTCACGAGATCACCGATCTGGCCGAGGAGGGCTAGGCGGTTACTCTTTGGCTGGGGCGCACGTGGCGCGGCTGGAGGATACTCGACGTGGGAAATGTATACCCGATGTGAGGAGCACACGGTTTGGAATGGACGATGCATCGTACCGCACGTTTTCTCGCCGTCATCGCCTTGTTGGCGTTGCTGATTGCCTGTGCGCCGACGCCTGCCCCTACCACCGTCGCGCCGACGGCGTTGCCCTCTCCTACACTCACCCCCGCCCACACTCCCACACCCTTCTCCACTCCCACACCCTTCCCCAGTCCCGCTCCCACACCGACCCCCGTGCCGACGCTCGACCCGGCCGCCGTCGCCGCTGTCGTCGCCAAGGGACAGGCCCGGCTGAAGGCGGCGGGCGTCGAGCCGCTGTGCCTGCGCTGGGAGGACACCGACGGCGACGGGGAGCCGGAGTGGGTGGGGTTGTACCTGCGGCCGGAGGAGCCGCCGCAACTGGCCGCCTTCGTTCTCGACGGCGACGCCTGGCACGACCTGCGACCGCTGGAGAAGGAAAAGCACGGCCTGGGCGAGTACCCTACCTGCGAACTGGAGGTGCGCGACGTCAACGCCGACGGGCGGGTCGAGATCCTGGTCTGGGGTCACGCGGAGGTCAGCACCGATCTACTCCACATCTTCGTCTGGGACGGGACGGCCTACGCGCTGTTGGCCCTCTTCGAGGGGGAGGCCGGAGTGCGGTTGGAGAATACCGGCGGCGACCTGGCCGACGAGGTCGTCGTCGGCTACGACGCAGGGGATGACCTGGTGTGGGAGGCGGTGCATACCTGGGATGGGGCCAACTACGGCTGGACCTGGGAACGGTACGCCTGGTTCTACCTGGACCGCCCCCACGCCTACCGCACCGACACGCCGGAGCACGTCGTCATTTCCTTCTACCTGGCGGTGGATGACCGCGACCTGCCCGGGGCCTACGGCCTGCTGAGCGGTTCCGCCCAGGCCGCTCAACCCTATGAGACGTGGGCGGTCGGGTTCGCCACCACCGTCGCGGCGGAGGTGGGTGCAGTGCACGAACTCGCCCGCAGCGGGGACGTCGCCACCGTCGCCGCCCAGGTGCGCGCCTACGACAACGTGGACGGGCGCATCGTCGCCACGCTGTGGGACGTCGAGTGGGCGGTGGTGCGGACGGGGACTGGATGGCGACTGGAGAGCGCCGCTGCCGAACAACTCGATCGCTGGGAGTTGCCGTACTATCCATAGCCGTGCCGCAGTGTCCTTGTTGCATCCGTGGTGATTTGGAGTGAGCCATTGTGAGAGCGTCTAAACGAGCCGGGAGGATGAAGTGGATTGTGGCCGGTCTGCTGGCGGTGGCGGTCGTCGCCGGGTTCGTCTACGGGGCAGGGGTGGGTCTCCCCTTCTACTCCGACGACATGTATCACTTCCGCTGGGTCGAAACCCACAGCGCGGCAGGGCTGCTGCGGCCCTCTGACTCCTTCGCCAGTTACCGTCCTCTGCCCTCCCTCGTCTGGTACCTGTGGCGACACTGGGTCGGCTTCTATAGCCCGGCCGGGTTTCACGCTCTCAATCTGCTCCTCCACGTCGTCAACGGCTGGCTGGTGGTCGCGCTGGCCCGGCGGCTGACTATGGGATTGGAGGCTGCGCGACGGGAATGGTTCTCCTGGGCGGCGGGGCTCATTTTCATCCTGTATCCCCTTTCTTACCAGGCGGTCCTATGGGTGGGGGCGCTGACCCACCTGCTGGGCGCTTTCTTGATCCTGCTGGCGCTGCTCCTGTACGACCGCGGCCGGTGCGGAGCCTGGGGATGGATGATCGCTTCGTGGCTGGTTGCGCTGCTGGCCCCCTTTGCCAACGAGGCCGGGTTGGCGTTGGCCGGGCTGGTGGTGCTCTACGAATGGGCCGCTCCTCACCTGCGCTCCCGGCGCCACCTGCCTCTGGCGCTTGCCTACCTGCTTGGCCCGGCTCTCTATCTGGCGCTCTGGCTTGGCTGGCACGGGGGCGTGTCCTCCGGCCTTCTGGAGAGTCTGGCGCGGGTAGAACAGTTGCTTCAGAAGGCGGCCTACTTCGCTCAGGGCGCGACCTTCCCGTTCCAGTTCGTCACCGCGCGGCTCGTTCCCCTGTGGGACTGGAGCGGGTGGTGGGCGCTGGGGCTGGGTGTGGCTTTCTCGCTGGCCGTGCTGGGGCTGCTCTACGCCCGGCTAGGGTGGTGGCGGCGGCTGGGACTGTTCTGTGGATGGGTGGCGTTGACGGTGTTGCCGCCACTGGTGGCGCTTTCGGCGGACTACGTGGGCACCGCACCCCGGCTCCTGTACATCGCCTCGGTCGGCGTGGCGTGCCTGTGGGGTGGGGCGGTGGTGGGCCTGCGACCCCCTGGCGAAGGTCGCCGAATTGCTCCCGCGAGCGTGCTCCAGGGCAGGACACCAGCGTTTTCTCGGCAGGCGCTCCTGGAACTTTGGCGCGGCTCCGCTCCGCTGCGGGTGGTGGCCCTGGCTCTGATCCTGGTGCCCAGCCTGGTCTTTCTGGGCCAGAGGATGACACTCCACGAACTGGTCGCGCGCCCGATGTGGCAGGTTGTAGAGGTGAGCCGGTCGTCGCCTGACGAGTCGTTCCTTTTCGTCAACGTGCCCGCCTGGGCTGCCTATAAGGACTTCACCTTTCCCGTTGGCCGGGAGGGCGTGGCATTCCTGCCCGGTTACGTCGGTATGTCTGACTTCATCTGGGCCAACACCGGCCTCACGGTGGAGTCGCGGGCGGTGACTTTTGCCAACATTCAGCGCGAACAGCCCTACTGGCACGGGACGTGGGGGGAGGCGCAGGACTGGGAGGCGATGGATCGGGCGATTCGGGCTGCGGGGCGGGCCTACGTCAGCCTGTACCAGGGATGGGACATTCGACTGGTCGAGGCTGGCAGCGTGGGCGACGGTGCGCCGGTGCGCCAGCCTCTCGCGCGCTTCGATGGAGGCATACTTCTACTCGATGCCCAGATCACGCTTGAGGCGGATGGCCTGACCGCCGTGTTGGTCTGGTCGGCTGAGGAGTCTCCAGAGATCGGGGATGCAGTCTTCGTGCACCTCCTCGACGGGGAGGGACGGCTGGTAGGTCAGGCCGACGGGCTGTCGCTGGAGGACACGTTCCCTTTCTGGCTGTGGCAGGCAGGAGATGTAGTGCGTGACGTGCGCTGGATGCCTGTGCCGGGGGGGCTCCCGCCGGGGCAGTATGCCCTTCAGGTAGGGTTGTACGACATCGTTACCGGCGTGCGGCGGGCGGCGTGGAACGCGGATGGGGTGCGCTTTGCCGACGACGTGGTGCCGGCTGTGGTGGTCAGCGTGACCGGGTGAGGGCGAGTGTATCACGCTGGGGACAGAGCGGCCCACTGCCACCACGCGGAGCGTTGAAACGCCCCGCTGATACTCAAAACCTGTTGGAAACAGGTTTCGCCAGTGCGTTTTCAACGCACTTTGTGGTATCAGCCGGTGATTTCAATCATCGGCGGGCTGTCCCCAATACGAAGCGCTCTCGGTGAGGGGGGATTGTGAAACGGGAGAAAAGCCGTATAATTATACGTAGTGACGGCATCGGGTAGTTACCGAGGAGGTGGTTTGTGGCACGCTCGAAACGACGCAAATCTCGTAAGTCGAAGTCTCGTAAGCCGAGGCAGCCCCAGCAACGTCCATCACCTGCCATCCCGCCGGGAGTACGCTTCGCGATCACACCGGCCATAGGCACGGACGGGCGGGTCCCCAAGGCGGCCCAGCCCAGGCCCACCGAGCCGATGTTTTTGCACCTGGCGGCACTGACCGAGGACAAGGAGTTTGAGAGCCAGGAGGAGTTTGAAACGTTCATTTCGCAGTATATGGTACCTGGACAGAAGCCGAACTTCCCGCCCCTGACCCTGCTTTGGCATCAGGGTCAGGAACTGGCTTGCCAGGGCTGGGAGCAGCGGTCGGAACGAAAGCGGGCAGACTTTGCCCGCCGTGCGTTGGAGGTCTCGCCTGGCGCGGTGGACGGTTATCTCCTGCTGGCGCACGACGCGCCTTCGTGGGAGGAAGCGACCGGCTTCTGCACTCAGGCCGTGGCCGCGGCGGAGCGGTTATTGGGCCCCGATTTCCTCACGGCATACAAAGGCGATTTCTGGGGCATGGCGCTCACCCGCCCGTACATGCGCGCCCGATTTGCGCTGGGCTATTGCCTCTGGCGCCAGGAGAGACGGGAGGAGGCCTTGGCGCACTTCCGGGACCTGATTCACCTGAACCGGGGGGACAATCAGGGGGCGCGCTACGTGCTGGTGGCCATACTGCTCGAACTGGGAGAGGAGCGCGAGGCGCAGCAGATTATGAGCACATACTCCCACGACGTCCTGTGTCACTGGGCGTGCAATCGGGCATTGATAGAGTTTCGCCGGCGCGGCGATCAGCGTCGGGCGCAGAGGTTGCTGAGGCAGGCGTGTGAGAAAAACCCGCTCGTGCCCGTTTTCCTGCTGGATAGGAAGCGTATCCGCTCCTATGAGTTGGATATGGTGAAGGCGGGGGAGAGGAGCGAGGCCATCGAGTACCAGCATCTGTACGGCGATGCCTGGGCGATGACTGAGGGCGCTCTGGCGTGGCTCGAGCGGCAGATTGAGGCATAGCGAAAGGGGAGGTGAGCGATCATGAGATTATCTGAACCGACCGCTCCCCCGCAGGAACGGGGTTTCCTGGTCGGAGTTGAACGGAAAGGACGCCGGGGCTCCTCGTCCGATGGCCACTGGCCGGTCGAGGAGTCGCTGGCCGAACTGGCCCAACTGGCCCGCACGGCTGGCATCGTGGTTGTGGGCCAGGCAGTGCAGCGGCTTGAGCATCCCCACCCGGCCACTTTCATCGGTCCAGGCAAGGTCAAGGAGGTGGCCCAGGAGGTGGCGGAAACGGCTGCCGACGTGATCATCTTCGACGACGAACTCTCCCCGCGCCACCAGCGCGAACTGGAGAAGGCGCTGGGCGACGGTGTCAAGCTGCTCGACCGTACCGCCCTGATCCTCGATATCTTCGCCCAGCACGCCCACACCCGTGAAGGGGCGCTGCAAGTGGAACTGGCCCAGTATGAGTACCGGCTGCCGCGTCTCACGCGGGCCTGGACCCACCTGGCGCGGCAGGCTGGCGGCCGGGCCGGCGGCGCGACGGGCGGCGTCGGCGTACGCGGCCCCGGCGAAATGCAGTTGGAGACCGACCGGCGGGTGATCGGGCGGCGCATTGCTCAACTCAAGCGGGAGTTGGAGGAGGTGCGGGCCCATCGGGGACGCTACCGCGCGCGGCGGCGTAAGGTTGGCGTGCCTACCATCTCCATCGTCGGCTACACCAATGCCGGGAAGTCCACGCTCCTCAACGCTCTCTCCGGTGCCGGGGTACTGGTGGCGGACCAACTTTTTGCCACGCTCGACCCGACCACGCGCCGCGTTGAGTTGCCCGGCGGGGGCGTGGCCCTCTTCACCGACACCGTCGGCTTCATCCAGAAACTCCCTACCCAGTTGGTGGCTGCCTTCCGCGCCACATTGGAGGAGGTGGCCGAGGCCGACTTGCTGTTGCACGTGCTGGACGTCACCCACCCGCAGGTGATGCGCCAGGCCGAGGCCGTGCGTGAGACGCTGGTGGACATCGGCGCTGCTGATAAGCCCATCGTCAGCGCGCTGAATAAGATTGACCGTCTGCCCACCCCCGATGCTATCTCCCCCCTGATGGCCAGGTTTCCCAACAGCGTCGCTATCTCGGCCCTTGTCGGAGAGGGGCTGGAGCCGCTATTGGCTCGCATCAAGGGGGTATTGGAGATGCAGATGGCCTGGCTGGACGTACTCATCCCCTACGAGTTGGGGGAGTTGGTGGACCTATTTCACCGGCGGGGGCTGATCGAGCAGGAGGAGCACACAGAGATGGGTACGTGCATCGCGGGACGTATACCGCGCGCGTTGGTGGGACGCTTCCGCGCATGCCGTTAACTGCTGGCGGCTAACTGCTAACGGCTAATTTGGAGGTGCAATGGGCGGTGAATTGCTAAAGCGCATGAGTGACTTTCTGGCCCGTGTTCCTGGGCTCCCTGTCATCGTCGCCATCGGCCTGGTGGTGCTCAATTTCGTGCTTCAATTGTTGCCTGCTGCCTGGCCTGTCGTCGGCTGGCTGGCCCGCACGCATCTCTTCTTGCACGTTGGCTTGATCCTGGGCTTCCTGGGGATGCTGCTGGGCGAGGCATTGTGAGATTAACCTCTCCCCCGGCCCCTCCCCGAAGCGGGGAGGGGAGTCTTCCCTGCGATGCTCTCTCCTTTCCCCGCAGCGGGGAGGGGGGTCTTCCCTGCGACGCTCTATCTTTTACCCCTTGTAGACGGAGGGGCCGGGGATAAGAGTCAAGTGACGGGAACGGGCATCGGCCTGCTCTTCTGTTATACTGAACGCAGATCAAATCAGTGATTTCGGAATCGAGGCTTTAGCCGGATTTGACGCCTAAATTCCGGCTAAAGCCTACACTCCAAATTCACCAAGGCTGTTCCAGAAAAATAATCATCCCAATGTCATTCTGAGCGGAACGCAGTGGAGCGAAGAATCTCATGCCACAGTGCCTTAAAGCCTACCCAGGGCGAGATTCTTCGCTACGCTCAGAATGACGCGCTGCAAGATGGGATAGTTTAAATTCTGGAAGCCCCAAACCCAAGTGTGCTCAGTACATTCAGGAGAGTTCAATCCTGGATGCTCGATGCCTGATATTGGGTGCCGGATGTTGAGACGCTTACGCCAACCGTGGGTGCTGTATCGTTCTCGCGACGGCGACGCCGAGGTGAGGCTGGTGTGGAGCAATCGGCTGTCGTTGTTTGTCGTCCTGTTGTTGCTGCTGGTCGAGTTGCTCTCCCCCTCGCGGGTGTGGATGTCGCTCCTGCTCACTTGCGCCAGCGTGGTGGGCGTGGCAGATGGCGCGGGGTGTCCGGGTGCGGCGGGAGTTGCGCTTCGCCTGGGTGCAGGTGGGCGACTTGTTGGAAGAGCACTTTACGCTGGTCAACGATTCGCCGGTGCCGGCATTGTGGGTTGAGGTAAGCGACGGCAGCGACGTGCCCGGCTACAACACCAGCGTCGTGCGCGCCATTGATGGGTGGGGCACCCGCCGCTGGATCACGAGAGGGAGTTGCCGTCTGCGCGGGGAGTACCGCCTGGGACCGTGGGAGGCTACTACCTGTGATCCCTTTGGCATCTTCACGGTGGTGCAACGCAACCCAACCACCCAGACGTTGCTGGTCTACCCACCCATCGCCCGGCGACTGCCCTTTGCCCTGCCGCGCGGTGCAGCGGCGGGACGGGCGCGCACCAGCCGTCGCTCCTGGGGGCCGACCGTCAGCGTGGGCGGCGTGCGGGCCTACGTCCCCGGTGACCCACTCCACCATATCCACTGGCCCACCACTGCCCGCTGCGACGAACTCCACGCCAAGGCGTTCGACCAGGAGACCGGCGGCGACATCTGGTTGGTGCTCGACCTGGATCGGGACGTGCAAGTGGTGCAGGCAGAGCGCTCGACGGAGGAGATGGGCGTCATCGTGGCCGCCTCCGCTGCGGCGCTGCTTCTGGATGCCGGGCAAGCGGTGGGATTGATCGCCTACGGCCCCCAGCGGCGCGCGGTGGTGCCGGCCCGGGGGCGGGGCCATCTGTGGGGACTCCTGCGCGTGCTGGCCCAGGTGCAGGCCGCCGCTTCTCGCCCGCTGGCCCACGTGCTGGAGGACGTGGCCCGTGCGTTGCCCAGCGGCGCGACTGCATTGGTGATCACTCCCTCTCTTGACCCAGCCTGGGTCTCCGGGTTGGTGCGGCTGCGCGGGCACGGAATCGGCGCGGCGGCGCTGCTTCTGGACGCGGCCTCGTTCGGAGCCCCCACCCCTCCCCCTGGCCCCGGCGGGCGGGGGCGGGGTGAGGTTCGCTTTTCCCCGGAGACCGAGGTGCTGCGGGGGTTGCTGGCCGACGCGGGGGTAGAGGCTGAGGTCATCCACGCTGATACACCGCTGTCGCTCCGCCCGCCGACTGGGCAGGTGCGGCGCTGGGAGTTCAAGGTGCTGGGGACCGGGCGGGCGGTGGCGGTCAGTACACCCTGGGGGTGTCCGGGTGATTGTCTGGCTGGTCAAGAAACTGCGGCCGCGGGAGGGGTGGGGCACGTTTCTCCTGCTGCTGGTCACGGTGCTGTGTCTGCCCATCGCCGCCATTGCTGCTGAATGGGTCCCTGAAGACGAGAGGCTGCTGTTGCTCGCCCTGGCCGCGCTGCTGGTGGGGCGCTGGCTGGCCCTGCGGGAGGACTGGGGATGGAACGTGTGGCTGCCGGTGGGCGCCTCGCTCGGCCTCCTGGCGGCGCTAAGCGTTGCGGCCCACGTCGTGCCCTTCTTACCGGGGAGTGAGAAGGCGGTCTTCGACTTTGTGCGGCGCTGGGTGATCTGGCTGGAAGCGACCTTCAGCGGTGGTACGAGTGACGACCCTGATATTTTCCTGTTCTACGCTGCGTTGCTGTGTTGGGTATCGGTCCTTCTCGCTGCCTGGGCCTTCTACCGGCGCCAGCGCCCGCTGCTGGCGCTGTTGCCGCCCGTCGTGCTGAGCGCGCTGACCGTCTTCTACTCCGGCCGGGGTATCCTGTGGCTGATCTGGGAACTGGGGTGTGGGGTGCTCCTGCTGGCGGTGGGGAACCTGACCCGCGCGCAGCGCACATGGGAGGCAAAGGGGCTGGATTACGCCACCGACCTGGACTTCGACACGCTGACCGTGGCGGTGCTCGTCGCCATCGCCGTCGTCGCGCTCAGCCTCTTCGGGCCGCTGCTCAGTGTGCGCCGCATCTCAGACTGGGTCTGGCGCACCTTTGAGGAGCCGGCAGTCTGGGTGCAGGAGACAGTGGAGCGGCTCTTCGGCGGCGTGACCTCCCCTGATTCCTCCCTCCAGGGAGGGGGCAGCAGTTACCTCCCGCAGAGCCGTCTCCTGAGCGGCCGCCCCGACCTGCTCGAACAGGTAGTGATGATAGTCCGAACCGACGAGCCCCTGCCGTCGCCCGATGATCTCCCCACTGCGCTGGATAATCTCCCGCGCCACTACTGGCGCGGAGCGGCCTTCGACTACTACACCGGCCGGGGCTGGGCCATGACGGTGGATTCCCGCGAGGAGGTGGAGGGGGAATTGCCGCTGCCCACGCCGCCGACGTATCGCCAGGTAACGCAGCACTTCGAGTTCACCGCCCCCCACGGCGACACGCTGTATGCGTTGAATGCACCAACGTGGGTGGAAAGGCCGGTCGAGGTGTTGTGGCGGATCCCCCCCGTCCCCCCTTCCAGGGATGGAGATCTGGCGGGGCTGGCCTCCGAGGTGGTCAGTTATACCGTCATCTCCCGCCTGCCCACGCCCACGGCGGACGATCTGCGGGCCGTTTCCTCGCTCTACGCGCCAGAGATCAGTGCGCTCTACTTGCAGTTGCCCGAAACCGTCCCCCAGCGGGTGATTGACCTGGCCCTGGAAGTCGTCGCCGATGGGGAGACGGTCTACGGGCGGGTGCGGCTGCTGGAGCGATACCTGCGCGCCTATCCTTACTCATTGGAGGTGGAGCGGCCGCCGGAGGGCAGGGACGTGGCCGACTACTTCCTCTTCGAATTGCGCGAGGGGTACTGCGACTACTACGCCACGGCCTTCGTGGTGATGGCTCGGGCGGCAGGTATCCCGGCGCGGCTGGCCTCGGGATACGTCGGTGGTCAATACGATTTCTCCAGCGGGGCCTATCTGGTGCGCCAACTAAACGGTCACTCCTGGCCGGAGGTTTATTTCCCCGGCTGGGGCTGGATCGGCTTCGAGCCGACGGGAGTGCGGCCGGTGGCGGAGTTGCCGGAGGAGATGCCGCTGCCAGAGGAAGCGTTGCCGAGGCCTACGGGCCCACCGGCGCGGGTGGTGCGCCTCCGCTGGCGGGCGGCAGGGCTGGGGCTGGTGGTGCTGGTTGGGGCGGGCCTGGCGGCAACAGTGTGGCTTCACCGGCGTAGGCGGCAGGCGGCGCTGGTCGTCACCCTGCCGTTGGTATGGGGTTGGGTGAGGCGGGGCGGGGCGCAAATGGGGCTACCCCGCGATCCGGCGTTGACGCCTCAGGAGTACGCGGCGGCACTGGCGGCGGAACTGCGCGCCCGGGCGGGGCGGGCACGGTGGCGGAGGGACCACTGGGTGGGACTGGCGGCGCGGGGTGGAGCGGCGCTGGAGATTCTGGGGGTGCTGTATAGCGTGCAGATTTACGGGAGACCGCAGGCCCCGGTGGCGGATGAGCGAGTGGCGCGGGGTATATGGACGCGACTGCGCGGGCCGCTCCGTGGGTTCAGGTGGCTGGGATGGGGGCAGTGGCTAGGGAGGTGGATTGGTGGATATGACGGGGTCGCATTGCCTCACGGATAAATGTGACCGAAGGGCATTCGTTGACTCACGAGTAAATGTTACCATGAAAACGGAGGCGAACAAGCTGTAGAGCGATTGTTTACGACATTGACACTGTGCTGAGTATGTATCCTCTCAATAAACTGGGGCAGAGCACGCTCTAGCGCCGGTTGAGTAGGCTTGGAGCGTAGCGGAAAGCCGTATCGAAACCAAGCGGGTTAGCCGTAGAGCCGCTCGCATCCTTGGTTTCGATACGC
>DAOUEC010000046.1:0-4303 GCA_034430655.1 Anaerolineae bacterium | reverse complement strand
ACAAGCGACGTATCGAAACCAAGCGGCTTGCCAAAAGCGCCTTTATGGGTAGAAAACGCTTGGTTTCGATACACTTCTCCGCTGGCGCTACGAAGTTACTCAACCGGCGCTTGCTCCGTAACTGCCAAGGGGTTTCCGCCGTGATGTACTAGGAGAAGCACGTGAGAACTTGAAAGAGGCTGTGCAACTGATTGTCGAAGCGAACCGCGAGTTGGCGCAGCGTGAAACCGCGGGCAAGCAAGTTACCCGCGAAGCCGGGCGGCTACGGCGATTTTCAACCAGCCTATTACTTGATTATTTTTCATAAAGGTTTGAGCCAACGAAGCTACTGTCGCCGCAGGTGCGCCGCATCCTGCGCGAGATTGACCCGACGGGGATGGTGATCGGTAAATAAGGAGCAGACAAAGTGTCAAAGACGAACAAGGTTATCTCGCTAGAAGAGGCCGTGGAAGAATTCATCCACGACGGGACTCACATCACCTTCGGCGGCTTCACTATGCAGCGCCACCCGATGGCATTTATCCACGAGATGATCCGGCAGGGAAAGCGCGAATTGGTCATCTATGGCCACTCCCCAGGGATAGACGCGGATATACTCATCGGGGCCGGCGCGGTCAAGCGGGTCGAGGTCGCCTACATCGGTGACGAGTTGTTCGTCAGCCCCAGCCCCAACTTCAGGAGAGCGATAGAGGAAGGTTCGATCCAGTGGGAGGATTACAGCAACTTTGGCGCTACCTTGAGGCTGGTCGCGGGGGCACTGGGTCTGCCGTTCATCCCGACCAGGACGATGCTCGGCTCGGACATGATCACCGAGTCCGGGTTCGGGTCCGAGGAGCGGTGCAGCGACCCCAAAGCCGCCCCTAAGAAACTCGTCCTGATGGACTGCCCCTTCACCGGTGACAAAGTGGTGCTGCTGCCCGCCGTGAACCCCGACGTGGCGGTGATCCACGCCCAGATGGTGGGCCATGAGGGGACGGTGCGCATCCTGGGACAGAGTTATGCCGACGATTTTATGGCCCGGGCGGCCAGGAAAGTCGTGGTGACCGCCGAGGAGATCGTCTCCGAGGAGTTCATCCGCCGCTGCCCGGAGCAAAACTGCATCCCCTTCTTCCGCGTGGACGGTATCGTCCACCTCCCCTACGGCACACACCCAACCGCCTGCCACGGATACTACGATTACGACCCCGATCACTACGCTGTCTACGCGCAAGCGGCCAGGGCCGGCGCGGAGACGTTCCAGTCATACCTGGAGGAGTATGTTTACGGCGTGAAAGATCACTGGGACTACCTGGAGCGGATCGGGGGAGCCAAGCGGCTTTCCTATCTGAAAGCGGACCCGGCTCTGGGATACAACCCCAACGTGAGGAGGCGATGAGAGATGGGCAAGGAATACACAAAGAACTACTCCACCGCAGAGTTGATGGTCGTCCGGGCCGCCAAAGAGATCGGCGACGGCGAGGTCGTGTTCGTGGGAACCGGCCTGCCAATGATCGCGTCCATGCTGGCCAAGTACACCCATGCTCCAGATAGCGTCATCATATTCGAGGCCGGAACGATTGACAGCGCCCTCCTGCACCTCCCCGCCAGCGTGGGCGATTCGCGCTGCGTGTACGGCGCTTCAACGTGCCGGGGACTCTTCGACATCTTCGCCACCGTGCTCCAGCGGGGCTTCATAGACGTGGGCTTCCTGGGCGGTGCTCAGGTGGACCGCCACGGCAACCTGAACTCGACCATCATCGGCGACTATCACCACCCCAGGGTGCGCCTGCCGGGCAGCGGCGGAGCCGGCGACATCGCCTGTCTCTCCAAGCGCACCGTGGTCATCATGCTCCACGAAAGGCGTCGCTTTCCCGAAACCGTGGATTACCTGACCAGCCCCGGCTGGGTAGGCGGGCCTGGAGGCCGCAAGAAGGCGGGGCTGATCCGGGGCGGGCCGGCGTCCGTGATCACGAACCTGGGGGTGATGTTGTTCGACGGGCAGACCAAAGAGATGTACCTGGCCTCTCATCACCCCGGTATATCCATTCAGCAGGTTCTGGAAAACACCGAGTTCGAACTCGATGCCTCAAGAGCGACGGAGACGGAGCCGCCGACAGTTGAGGAAATTGACCTGCTGCGGAATACGATTGACCCCGAGGGCCTCTTCATCAAGAGATGAATACTCAACAGGGGGATGATTTAAGAACTCAAAATAGGACACGGATAGTCACGGATCAGGCGGATTTTCACTGATTTTTCTGTGTTTATCCGTACAATCCGTGTTGATCCGTGTCCCATTCATCTTTCCCAAGGTAACAAGGAGTAACAACAATGGACTTCCAACTGACCGAGGAGCAACGCATGTTTCGCCGCATGGTGCGCGAGTTCGCCGAGCAGGAGATCGCGCCCCGTGCCGAGGAGATTGACGCCACCGACGAGTTCCCCTGGGACATCTTCCATAAGATGGGCCAGGTGGGCCTGCTGGGCCTGCCCATCGCGGAGAAGTACGGCGGCTCTGGCAGCGACTACGTCAGCCAGGCCATCGCGCTGGAGGAGATCGCCCGCGCCTCCGGTACCATGGCCATCGTCCTCGACACCCACACCTCGCTCTGCTGCGAGCCCATCCACCTCTTCGGCACCGAGGAGCAGAAGCGGAAGTACCTGCTGCCGCTGGCCCAGGGGGAGAAAGTCGGCGCCTTCGGCCTGACCGAGCCGCAGGCCGGCTCCGATGCCGGGGCCACGCGCACCCGCGCCGTCCGCGACCCTCAAACAGGCGAGTGGGTCATCAACGGCCAGAAGTGCTTCATCACCAATGGCTCCATCGCCGACGTAGTCGTCATCACCGCCAAGACCGACCCGGAAAAGGGCACGCGGGGCATCTCCTCGTTCATCGTCGAAAAGGGCACTCCCGGCTTCAAGCCAGGGCGGGACGAGGAGAAGATGGGGCTGCGAGGCTCGGTGACCTCAGAACTTTTTTTCGAGGACTGCCGCATCCCGGCGGAGAACCTGCTGGGCCAGGAGAACGAGGGCTTCAAGCAGTTCCTGGTCACGCTGGACGCGGGGCGGATTGCCATCGCTGCGATGGCAGTGGGACTGGCACAGGGAGCGTTCGAGAAGGCCGTCGTTTATGCGAAGGAGCGGGTGCAGTTCGGCCAGCCCATCGCCAAATTCCAGGCCATCCAGTGGATGATCGCCGACATGGCCACGGAGATCGAGGCCGCCCGCCTGATGGTCCACCGCGCCGCCTGGGTCAAGGACCAGGGCGTGCGCTTCACCAAAGAGGCAGCCATGGCCAAACTCTTCGCCACCGAGGTGTCGGAGCGCGCCTGCCGCAACGCGATCCAGATCCACGGCGGCTATGGCTACGTGCGGGAGTACGAGGTCGAGCGCATGTACCGCGACCAGCGGCTGTGCGCCATCGGCGAGGGAACAAACGAGATCCAGCGGCTAGTCATTGCGCGGCAGGTGCTGGGTAAATAGTCGTGGCTACAGAGGGACCAATCCCAGGCTGATTTTGATAGCCTCGTCCACCTGCTGCATCGTCGCCGTGTCGAATTGCCCTACGCAACGTTCCAGGCGGCGACTGTCTATTGCTTTGATCTGGTTGAGCAGAATGGACGAGTCTCTGGTCAACCCCCCCGCTCCGGCCCTGACGCGAACTTCGGTCGGGTACACCCTGGGGGAAAACGTGGTTGTGAGTGGCGCAACGATCGTAGTGGGGCTGTACCGATTCCCCACGTCGTTCTGGATGATCAGGACAGGACGGCGACCACCCTGCTCGTGAGCGATGACGGGATTGAGATCGGCAAAGTAAACTTCGCCTCGCTGGCACCTCCTGGACTTCATGCGTCCTCCTCGTCCCAGGTGGTGTACCGGGTGACCGCTTCGTAGTCAGCGTAGGCGAACTCCTCAGCGATACGAAGGTCTCGTTCAGCGTGTGCCAGGTACCCCTCCTTGAGCAATTCCCGCAGTTCCCGGCGGCGCTGTTCTTCGAGGAAGAACTCGATGGCCTGGCGGATGAACTTGCTGCGGTTGGAGTGAAGTCGGGTGGCCGCTTCGTCGGCCTGCTGCAGCAGGTCAGGGGGCATCGTGATCATTATGCGGCGCATCACTTGGGCTGTACCCATTGTCTATCACCTCCTATGACATTGATGCATGCCGTAAGTATATACCACAATCAGCAGCCTGGCAAACGGCGCAGATCACTGTCCGGCAGGTGATAGGGAAATAACACGCTTGCGCCATAGCGCCACGCCAGCCCAGACCGCCAACCCCACCCAGGTGACGACGCTCACCGCCAGGCCCACGCGCCAGGTCCACGGGG
>DAOUEC010000045.1:0-7233 GCA_034430655.1 Anaerolineae bacterium | reverse complement strand
TACTGCATCCGCTGCGGGCGGGAGTTCATCCCCGCCAACCCAGACGTTGTACTCTGCCACAGGTGTGGCGGCCCGTCTGAGGGATCTCTCCCCCCGTCTCACCCCGCCCCTACCCGGCGCGATGCCGGTGTACCCACTCTCTTCGAGGAAAGTTCCACTCCGGAAGGCACGCTACATCCAATAAGTGTGCCGCCCCAACGTTACACGGAACCAGAAAGCCAGGCAGTCCCCACACCCACACCTGATGTTGGGGGACCGGGCCGCCGCTTCGCCACCGCAGGGGACGTTCCCGCCGAGTGGCACAAGGGCGACGTCATCCTGGACCTGTACGAGGTCAGGGGGGCCCTGGGCGAGGGGGGCTTCGGCAAAGTGTACCGGGTGCATCACCAGGGCTGGAACATAGACCTGGCCGTAAAGAGCCCCAACGCCAAAGCCCTCCGGCGAGCCGGCGGCGTCGAGGACTTCACCGGCGAAGCTGAGACCTGGATGGACCTGGGTCTGCACCCGCACATCGTCACCTGCCACTACGTGCGCATGCTGGGCCGTATCCCGCGCGTCTTCGCCGAGTTGGTGGAGGGCGGCAGCCTGAAGGACTGGATCCAAGACCGCCAGTTGTACGAGGGCGGTCGTGAGAAGGCGCTGGAACGGGTGCTGGACGTGGCGATCCAGTTTGCGTGGGGGCTGCACTACGCCCACGAGCAGCAGGGCCTGGTGCACCAGGACGTCAAGCCGGAGAACGTGATGATGACGCCCGACGGCGTCACCAAGGTGACCGATTTCGGCCTGGCGAAGGCGCGCCCCGTGGCGGATGTGGAGGTGCCTGACGGGAGGGGAGGCACCCATCTAGTCAAGGGGAGAGAGATGACGCCCGCCTACTGCTCCCCGGAGCAGGCGGCGGGGCAGTTTCTGACGCGGCGGACAGACATCTGGAGTTGGGGGGTGAGCATCCTGGAGATATTCGTGGGGGAGAGGACGTGGATGAGCGGGGTGGCGGCGCCGGGGGTGCTGGAGATGTACCTGGAGGGGGGCACGGAGGTGGGAGGTCTTCCCCCGATGCCGCCTGCCCTGGCCAACCTGCTGCGGCAGTGCTTCCAGGATGACCCCGAGGCGCGGCCGGCGGATATGCTGGGGGTGGCGGAGCGGCTGGAGGAGATCTACCACCAGGAGATTGGTCAACCTTACCCCCGTCAGATGCCGCAGGCGGTGGAGTTGCGGGCGGACAGCCTGAACAACCGGGCGCTGAGCCTGCGGGACCTGGGACGGGAGGAGGAGGCCGTGGCGGCCTGGCAGGAGGCGCTGGAGGCCGACCCGCACCACGCCGAGGCGACCTACAACCTGGGGCTGTGGCGCTGGCGTGCGGCAAAGCAAACAGATGAGGAACTGGTGCGACAGTTAGAGGCGGTGATGACAGCGCAGAAAGACACTTGGAAGCCGCAGTATTTGCTGGGCCTGGTACATTTGGAGCGCGGAGATGGAAAGGGAGCGAGGACGGCACTGAAAGAAGCAGCACGTCTGGCGCCCAAGGAACAGGCGGTGCAGGAAGCGCTGGCACGTGTTGGCAAAGCGCAGACGGCAGGTAGCCTGCGCACATTTGTGGGCCACAAGTCCGGGGTGGAAATCGTCGTCCTCACCCCGGACGGGCGCTACGCGATATCCACCAGCGGCTGGGAGCTCTGGCTGTGGGATGTGGAGAATGGTCGCTTTCTGCATACCTTTGGACAGTTCGGGGTCCCGGTGTCCAACGTCGTTGTCACGCCGGACGGACGTTTAGTCGTGTCATCAGCCGCCATGGCGCTATGGATATGGGAGTTGCGCAGCGGCCGTCGCCTGTATTTCCTGAAGGGACACAGGGCCGATGTGATGACCGTGGCCCTTACCCCGGATGGACACCGCGTCCTTTCTGGCTCAGTCGACAGAACGCTGCGGCTGTGGGACCTGGAAAGCGGTCGCTGCCTGCGCACCTTTGAGGGGCACCAGGGAACTGTATGTGCCGTCGCCATCACCCCGGACGGGCGCTACGCTGTGTCGGGGAGTCGCGACCGCACGCTGCGGCTGTGGGACCTGGAAAGCGGTCGCTGCCTGCGCACCTTTGAGGGGCATGAGGATGATGTGAACACCGTCGCTGTCACCCCCAATGGGCGCTTTGCTGTCTCGGGCAGTGACGATCGCACGCTGCGGCTGTGGGACCTAAAGAACGGGGAGTGTCTATGCACGTTTGAGGGACACGAAGGTGAGGTGTGGGACGTCGCTATCACCCCGAACGGGCGTTACGCTCTATCGCGCAGCGGAGACAGAACGCTGCGGCTGTGGGACCTGGAGAGCAGGAGGTGCCGGCATGTCTTCAAAGGGCACAAGAACTATGTGAGCGCTGTTGCCCTCACGCCGGACGGACGTTGCGCTGTGTCGAGCAGTAGAGACAAAACACTGCGACTGTGGGAGTTGGCCAGCGGCCGCTGCTTGCGCACCTTCAAAGGGCACAAGTACGAAGTATCAGACGTAGCCATCACGCCGGACGGGCGGTTCGCTCTATCGGGAGAGAAAGAAACATTCGGATCAGGACACGCAATAGAAACAGAGTGCGAGTTGCAGTTGTGGGGACTGCAGGGCGTGGGAGAAGTAACGGCGGACTGGGGATTGAGTCTTCCGGCCAGCTCTGCACAAGCGGTGCAGGAGGCCAATGCCGCACAACTGGCGATAAGGGCAGCGCGGGCATCGTTGGCCAAAGGACAGTTAACCGAAGCTGGAGCGGCACTCCGCCGGGCGCGATCGGTGCCCGGATACGAGCGAGATCCAGAACTTCTGGACCTGTGGCACCAGGCTGGACTTCAAGGGGGACGGCGGACAGGGCTGCGTGGGGGGCGCTGCTTGCGTACCCTGGAAGGACACACGGACTATGTTTATGCTGTCGCCGTCAGCGCCGATAGGCGCACCGCCGTGTCTGGTAGTCGGGACAACACGCTGCGGCTGTGGGACCTTGAGAGCGGCGAATGCCTGCATGCCTTCAAGGGACACGAAAATTCAGTGAGCACTGTAGCCTTCACACCCGAAGGGCACCAGGCCGTGTCAGGTAGTTGGGACAATACGCTGCGGCTATGGGACCTCGAAAGTGGGGTATGCTTACGCATCTTTGAAGGCCACCAGCATTGGGTGAGAGGCGTCACCGTCAGTCCAGACGGGCGCTACGCTGTGTCGTGCAGTTGGGATAAAACGCTGCGCCTGTGGGACCTCGAGAGCGGTGCTTGTCTGCGGACCTTCGAGGGGCACAAAGAGTTCGTAGAGGCTGTCACCCTCACTCCGGATGGGCACGATGCCGTCTCCGCCAGTCATGACTATACCCTGCGGCAATGGGATCTGGTCAGCGGGGCGTGCCGGCAGACATTCAAGGGGCACGGAAACTGGGTGGGCGCGGTTGCCATCAGTCCGGAGGGGCGCTTTGTTCTCTCTGGCGGTGGTGGGAACGACCCTGCGGGCAGGAATGACAACACGCTGCGACTGTGGGACTTGGCAAGCGGGAAGTGCCTCCGCCGATTTGAGGGACACACAGAAGCAGTGAGAGCAGCCGTCTTTACTCCCGGCGGTCGCTTTGCCCTTTCAGGAAGCGGAGACAACACGTTGCGGCTGTGGGAAGTGGCAAGCGGGGAATGCTCGCATGTCTTTGAAGGACACCGGAGCATTGTGATAGCCGTAGCCCTCACACCGGACGGGCGCTTCGCTGTCTCGGCTGGTGACTATACGCTGCGATTGTGGGAACTGGATTGGGACTACGAGTTCCCCGAACCCGCCGACTGGGACGAGGGCGCACGCCCCTACCTGGAGATCTTCCTCACCCTGCACACCCCCTACAGCCCAGACGGCATCGGCCGCGTTGGTACTCCCACCTGGACTGAACAGGACTTCCAACACCTGCTCACCGGGTTGGGCTATCGCGGCTACGGCTGGCTGCGGCCGGAGGGGGTGCGGCAGAAACTGGAGCAACTGGCCCGCTCGCGGAGGTTTACAGAATAGTGCTCTCCAGGAAACCGTTAGCACCACACTGTTCGCTTGCCAGACCAAATATACCGCCAAAATCTGGGAGGTCCAATGCAATAGCCTGCTTGCCATGTGCCGTTTGTGCCATTAGTGCCATTAGTGGAGAGACCCCCTGGCCTCGTTTACGAGGCGCTGCTCCATAGACCGGCGACTTATCTTCTCAAAAAAGATGGGGGGAGACCTCTTTCGGTCATCCAATTCATTACTTAAGGAGGAAAATACGATGGATACAGAACAAATGGTTCGTTACGGCAGCGTGTGTGGCTTGCTGATGATGATTGGCCTGGTCGTCGCCATCGGTATCGTCGCCCATAGCGTCTGGGTTGGATTGATGTGCTTTGTCGGGCTGGTGCTCCTGTTCGTCGCCTGGAATAAGGGCACGGACTTTGAGTATGGTCCCTTTTTCCTTTGGACGCTGGTGGGGCTCGCGCTGGTCGGGGGCGCCACCTGGCTCTCCCGCTTCGCCGGGCGATGGCTGTGGGTTCCTCTCTGGCTGCTGGTCGGTTTTCTCCTCGCCAGCGCCGGGTGGTATATTCGCAAGAAGGATGAAGAATGGGTCGGAGTGCTGGCGCTCATCGTGGGCGTCCTATGCGGTCTCTTTGCCCTTGCTGGCCCCCTGCTGCTATACGGCGGCCCTCTCACTCTGCCATCCCTACCCGCTGTGTCGGGCTGGCACTTCAGCGAGTGGTGGCTCCTACCGGCCATTGCGGGGTTCTTGAGCCTGCTGCTGGGCTGGAAGCAAGGGAGTGACCTTGAGGCCGGACGTTACCTGATTTTCTCTTTGGTGGGATTGGCGCTGCTGGGGGTCGCGACCTGGCTTTCCCAATTCGCCTATCGCTGGCTCTGGCTCGCTGTCTGGCTACTGGCGGCTGTGCTCCTGGGCCACGGGGGCAAGGAGGTTCGCTGGTTAAATAAGGCGGTGGGAAATCTGGGCCTGTTGCTGGGGGCCCTATGCGCCCTCTTCGCCCTGGCTGGGCCACTCCTGCTCTACGGCGCTCCTGCCCCCTCGGCCCCCCAGGTTGAGCCGGGAGGGTTGGCGCGGGGGCTACGTGCCGTTCTGGCCTGGCTGGCCAATCTGGCTCTGGGCCTGGGGGCGGTGGGTCCTTTCCTTATCGCCGCCGTCTCCTCCGGCTGGGGATTGGTATACCTGGTCCTGCTGGGGATCATCGGGGGACTGCTCATCAAGAAATGGGGTGCGCCGTTGTTCATCGGCGCGCTGCTGCTGGCGGTCCTGATATGGGGTGGGCACGATCCCGTGGCACTATCAGATATGAAACACTGGGTCTCATCCTCTCCGACGAACCTGATGCTGGCAGCCCTGACGCAGGCAGAGGAGTATCTTGGATCGCCGGGCTGGGGTGCGCTTTTAGCGGGCTTTGTAGTGGCCTTGCTGCTCTTCCCGGCGTATCGTGACGCCCTGCGTGCCAGCCGAATCGTCACATCTGTGGCCCCTCTTCGCTCTATGCTGAGTACGACTGCGATAATGCGATACCTGCGCGCAAAAGGGTTCTCTATGGGGCGCGTCTTTCTGGCTTATCTCGTATTGATGGGCATGCTGATCGCAGGACCGATTTGCATGTGGATAGCGCTACGACAAATGGCGGGGATAGGAGGCCCAATACCCTTCCCTGTCCTCGGCCTACCGGACATCACCGTTCCTCACTGGAGGCCCGTGTGGAACCTGTGGTATTTCGTTCTGGGAGCGCTCCTGGGGTTGAGCAACGTGGCGCTGATGCGCTTCTATCGTCAACGGGGGCTGGAGGCCGGATTTGGTTGCCAGTCTCCGGTTATGGCGCTCATCGGCCCGTTGTTGCTGTCCTTGTTCGCGCCGGCAGGCGTGTTGCTTTTCCTGCTGGGGCTAAGCGTGGGGCAAGGGATGACGAGTCCGTTCGTTCTCAGGCGCGAGAAGGCTCGCAAGCGTCCAAAGCCCTCCCCCCCTCGCCGGCCAACGCCCTCTGGTCCGCGAGTGTCTCCCTCACCGCGTCCGCCTAAGCCCGCCCTCCCCCGCCGACCAAGGCCCTCTGGTCCGCGAGTGTCTCCCCCGCCGCGCCCGCCTAAGCCCACCCCTTCGCCCAAGCCCGTTCCTGCTCCCGCTCTAGCCGGCCGTTTGCTCTTCGAGGCAACCGCCCCGGTCGTGGACCTGATGGCTGTTCGCGACGACACCTACTCTGTGCTGAGTTCGTCGCAAGACCGGCAAACAGTCCGCCTCTCACGCTGGAAGAATGGTGAGCGTGAGAGTGCTGTACGCCTCAAAATCGCCGAGGCCATCGGCCTTGCCTCACCCGCGGAGGGGGATGCCCTCGTCGTCGGTCGGGAGGGTACCGTTGTTGTGGTTTCACTTGGGGGGGATACCACCCCGTCGCGCGCTCAGAAATATGAGACTGGCCGAGAGATAGCGTGTATGTCCCTGAACCCTTACGGTACGATTCTGACTTATGGCACGCCCACGGAGCGGGAGGTTTACGCCCTCTTTCTGAGCGGTTTCAAGGAACAGGTTTTGACCCGGGATCTGGCAAGCAGTCCTGCTGCTCTAGCGTTTTCCCAGGACGGGCGCCTTCTGGCCATCGGGTGTGCCAACGGTGAGGTGGCCATCTTGGACATGTCCACGCGCCAGATTGTCTGTAAGCACATGCCGACGACGTTTGACCCTGAGGGTGTAGTTTTCGTCGCCCCGGGACCGGATAGGCGGTGGGTGGCTGCTTATGGCAGCAACTATCTGATCTGCTGGAATGCGGAGGGCGAAATGGAGGCGAGCAAGAAACTCAGAAGTGCCGTTGTTTCCCTGACCGTGGACCTTGCGTCTGGGCGCATTGCAGCGGGGAGCCGCCGTGGGTACGTTCGTGTCTGGCCCATCAATTTGGGCGAGCAGGTCTTTGCCAAGCGGGTTCACGAGAGCAAGGTGGTGCGGATGGTCTTTCTGAGGGACGGAGGGCTCCTGGTCAGCGCGGCCAGGGGTGGCACAGTGCGTGAGGTGAAGTTGAGATAGATGGGCTGGGTTTTGTAGAACTGTGGAGGCACCGGGAGGTGCAAGGTGGGCAAGACGGCCAGAAATGTGGGGGAGCCGGAAACGTATTACTGCATCCGCTGCGGGCGGGAGTTCATCCCCGCCAACCCAGACGTTGTACTCTGCCACAGGTGTGGCGGCCCGTCTGAGGGATCTCTCCCCCCGTCTCACCCCGCCCCTACCCGGCGCGATGCCGGTGT
>DAOUEC010000044.1:0-20193 GCA_034430655.1 Anaerolineae bacterium | reverse complement strand
TAAGAACTCAAAATAGGACACGGATAGTCACGGATCAGACGGACTCTCACTGATTTTTCTGTGTTTATCCGTACAATCCGTGTTGATCCGTGTTCCATTCATCTGCCTGTGTCGTCAAAGAAGGAGTTCTTGAACTACCTTATAACTGTATCATGAAATCCTGGCACTGTCAAATGTCCTACCCGCGGAGTAGGGGCGGACACGCCCATTGGAGGGACGAGGGCAGTGACACCAGCGCCTGGAACGTGCCTCGTTTCACAATGCGCGGCGCGGCGTAGGGATGATGGCGCAGCGAGAGCCACTCTGCGTCTTCCAGTGCACAGAGTTCCTCCAGCCAATCCACGACCGCTTTCGAGAAGGTCAGCACAGCGACGCCCGAAAGAGATAACCGTTCGTCGTCCAGACCGGCCTGCCGGGCGGCCGGCGAGGACAGAGCGCGCAGATACGGGGCCACCGACGCGCCCATCAGCAGATGGCGCAGGTTGATGGTCAGGGTAGCGAGGATGATAGGGACCGCGCCAGCGGTCTCCCACATCCCCATGGCGGTGAACTGAGCCGAACCGGCGTGGACGATGAGGGACATGGCCCAGGCTTCCCAGGGGCTGAACCCCACCTGCCGGGCCAT
This sequence comes from Anaerolineae bacterium, assembly GCA_034430655.1. GTDB lineage: Bacteria > Chloroflexota > Anaerolineae > B4-G1 > B4-G1 > JAUWNP01. Next base: position 19,568 of record DAOUEC010000044.1, on the reverse strand, counting down.
CACGCCGTAGAGGAGGCCGAAGGCAACGACGCCAGGGGCCAGCGGCAGCGTCGCCAGCAGACCGCGCCAGAAATCCTTCATTGCACGCGCTTCTCAGACAGCAGTGCCCTCACTGCGACAAGTAGGGATGGGCAGGAGCCAGGTGGTCAGGATAGTAAGGATGCAAGAAGCGCCGTGCCTCGTAACACATGTGACAGCCGTCCACGTAGCCGCCTGCGGGTGCATACCCGTGACGTTGCGCCAGCCGCAGAAGCCCTGGCGGCCCCTCCCGCGCCAACAGGCGGATGATGGGATGGGCTTGGGGGTCGTAATTGGCCAGGATCTCGTCCAGGGAACGCTGACGGGCGTTGCCCAGCGCCAGCCCTGCACACAGATCGACCCAGCCACCGGGGTGGATCTCCACGCCGGTCGGAGCACGCAAGTCGCTGCCCAGATAATCCGGCAGCGTGCACTCTGCTGGTAGGGTGGACTGTGTCGGTAGGTAGGAGCTCAGTTCGTCGTCGGCGCGCCCCACCATCCGCGCCGGCCCCTGGTAGACCTCCACGCTGGTCAGGTCGCACAGTCCAGCCAGGCGGGCCATATTGTCCTGGGTGCACCGGTTGAATGAGTTGTCCGCGTCCGGCACGCCCAGGTAGCGGTTGTCAATCACGATCCTATCATAACCCAACTCGCGCGCCGCCTCAATGCCGATGGCGATCCGTTCCAGGGGGACGTGTGCCTGGTGGAAGGCATCCACGCTGAACAGTATGTAGTCCAGCCCCGCCTCCTGCAGCCCGGCCAGCCGCTGCCGGGCAGTATCTGGGTCCGTGGCCCAGTAACCGTTGGTGAAGACGTACACGTAGGCCAGTTGGGCGGCCAGGGGGATGGACGTTCGCAACAGATCGTAGCAGAGGAATGGTTCCCCACCAAAGAGCAATATCCCTTCCAGCGGCTGATCCGCCACTGCTGTTAGGTAACCTTCCACCTCCGCTAGGGTCATTGTGTCACCCTGTCCCGGCCCGGCACGGTAGCAGCAATGGGCACAAGAGGCCGTGCACTTATAGGTCAGGAGAATATCCAGTCCCTTCAGTCTCATAGCGTTTGACCTCCTTCTCGCTGAGAGCCCGTCGGATCAATCCTGTGAGGAACTCCCCATATCTGGGCTCGTATTCCAGAAGCCTGCAGAGCTTGTCCACGCTCACCGAGATCATTCCTTGCGTTAGATCCTCGATCAATTCAACCCGGCTTTCCGACCCTGCTCTCTCGACGATGTAGCGGGCCAATCCGGTGTCGCTGTAGGTGTGCGAGCCTGCCAGGTTGAAGACCTCCTGTGGGCCCCAGGATCGCTCATCGTTAGGAGAAACGCCCGCAGGACGTCCTCCAGGTGGGCATGCTCACCGCCCGCCCCCCGGGTGGCTTTCACAGACTCCCCGGCCAGTGCCTGCCGGATCATCGGCCCGAACTGGCCCAGGTGGTCCTCGCTGAAGACGCCGTGCATACGGAAGATGGTCACCGGCAGGCCCCGCCGCTGGTATGCCAGACAGTACTTCTCACACGCCAGTTTGGTGATGCCGTAGACCGGCCCGCCGATGGTGCTCCGCTCCGGGTGACAGGGGTGCTCCTCATCCACCCGGACAGGGCCGGTGGGGCCGTAGACCACGGCTGTGCTGGCGAACAGGAAATGCCGCACCCGCGTTGCCAGGGCGGCCTCCAACAGGTTGAGCGTGCCGAAGAGGTTCTCCTGCACCTCGCGCCGTTCGTCTCCGGGATAGAAGCCCCAGGCCAGGTGGTAGAGCACCTCCACGTCTCGCATCGCCCGGGCGACCAGGCGCGGGTTGGCAACGCTGCCCTGAACGAAGTCACAGCCTGGACCAGCCGGATGGTCGCCGCCGACAGGCTGAAGGTCCAGCACACGGACCGCGTGTCCTGCTTGCCGAAGCACGTCTGCCAGGTGTGAGCCGATGTAGCCGGCCCCGCCTGTCACCAGCACGTTCATCTCGCCTCCTCGCCTATGAGCATCTCAATGTCGAAGGCAACCATATAGCGCGCCGAGGGCCAAAACATCAGGCGCTCCCAGAAGCCTACTGCCCGCTCCGCCGCCGTCACACCCAGGGTGGGCGCCCCCTGCACCTTGAAACGCCGGGCGATCTCCCGCACCAGTGCTGTGCCGATACCCCGCCCCTGGCAATCGGGGTGCACCGCCAGCAGGTGGATCAGCGCCCGCGAGCCGTCGTACACCCCACGGACCAGGCCTACCGGCTTGCCATCCTCCTCGGCCACCAGGAAGACCGCCGCCGAACAGGCGTGCACGCGCAACATCGCTTCGCGTCCATCTACCTCGGGGTGCGCTAATTCCCCAACCGCGATCAGCAGATCCTCCAACGGTTCAGCATCCTCGGGCCGGAAATCACGGATGACCATCGTACTCCCCCTCAGATCCGTCCATATCCCTTCAGCACCCGCAGCGCCTCGACGGTGGCGCTGACGGCGAACTCCTCCCCGTCCTCGGATTCCCAACTCCCGTCGGCCCGCTGCTTGCGCTCCAGGTTGACAAGGCTGCGGGCGACCAGGGGGTGATCGGCCGGCAACCCAGCATCCTGGGTGCAGCGCAAGAGCCAGGCCAGGTACGCGCCCTCCCAATCGGGTGAGTAGTTGGCCTCCACGACCGCCAGCGCCCGGCGGAACGGCTCCGAGTCCGGCCCGGGGTAGAAGGCCAGCATCGGCAGGGCGATCCAGGTGGCCCGCAGGTAACCGGCCAGCCGACCACTCTCGTCACAATGAGCAAGCAAGAAGTCGGTGGGACAGTAGGTGCCTGGGGCTTCAGCGTAGCCGAAGCGGATCAGCACGTGGGCACAGTAGGCGGTCAGCCAGACGCGGGTCTCGATCCGACCAGGGGTCATCCACTCTGGCGGGTTCAGCGCCTGCACCGCTTTCACCTCGTCCCAGCCACCGTCCTCCTGCTGGCGATCCAGCAGGAAGCGGCACGCCCAGTCCACAATCGGCCCCCGGTACACCTTAAGGTCATCGAATCACTGGAGCACGAACGCCGTGTCGCAGACATTGCTCGTCCCCTGTATCCAGTAGGCAATGCCGCCGTCCGGTTTCTGGAGGGCGGCCAGTTCCCGCAGCGCTGCTTCTGGCGGCGGTTTACCCCACAGGATGGTCGCCAGGCGTGCCCGCTCAACGGCGTTGCCCCGGGTCTGCACATAGGTAACGGCTTTCTCTTTGTTTGTCGTGGCGAGGTATATCTCTCTCACATTACAACGTCCCGACCTGGGCGCTGTTGCTCAGGGCACGGTCAAGCGCCTCCAGGAAGCGGTCTATCTCCTGGGCGGAGATGACGTAGGGCGGAAAGAGCCGGAAGGTCGCCGTATGGGGTTGGTAATCCACGATGAACCCCGCATCCAGCAGCCGCCGGAACGTGGCTGCGCCATCGGCGGCCCGCTCCCGCTCCAACTCGATCCCCACCATCAACCCCTTGCCCCGCACGTCCCAGATCCAGGCGTATTTCGATTGTAACACCTGCATGCCTTCCAGCAAGTAAGCGCCGCGGTCGGCTGCCCGCTCGACCAACCGCTCCTCCTGCAGGATCGAGATCACCGTTGCCGCGACCCACCCTGAGAAAGGATCGTTCTGGTGAGACTGAACGTGGCGCAGCACGCCCTGGCAGCGCGTCTCGACCTCCTGGGTGGTCACGACCGCCGAGATGGGCAGTCCCGCGCCGAGCGCCTTGCCGATGACTAGGACATCGGGCACGATACCGTCGTGTTCAAAGCCGAACCAGCGGCCGGTGCGCCCCATGCCCGTCGTCACTTCTTCGGCGATGAGGAGGGCTCCGCAGCGTGTCGCCAGTTCGCGCAGATGTGCCCCGTAGCCGGGGGGCGGTACGATCATCCCGCCGACGGCCATCACCGGTTCGTAGATCACGGCAGCGATACGCCCCTCGTCCGCCAGTGCTCGCAGAGAGCCCAGGCAGGCAAAATCCTCACAAGGCCAAGAACGTCGCGCCGGGCAGCGCCGACAGGTTGGCGCCGGCAGGCGGTGGATGCCTCCCAGGCGCGGCAGATAGGTCGCGGCCCGCCCTGCTTCGGAGAGGGCCAGGGCATAGGTTGTCGCACCGTAGTAGCCTTTCTCGATGACAAAGATCCCATCCGCACCGGTGGCGGCGCGGGCCATCTTGAGGGCCAGTTCCACGGCCTCGCTGCCGGTGTTGAGGAAGACCGCGCGGTTCAGTGAAGAGGGCAGAATTTCACCCAACTTTGACAGAGCTTCCTTGACTTCCTCCGTGGAGAATGGAGCTCCGACGTGAGTCAATTTGGCCATCTGCGACTGGACCGCTGCCACCCAGCGCGGATGTCTATAGCCCAGAACATTGCACCAAGTGCCGGAAAGCAGGTCGAGGTAGCGCTTGCCCCTCGCGTCCCACACGGTACAACCCTGACCACGGACGAGCGTGATGTCCTCAAGCGTGTGAGTCTGCCAGAGGCGCATCAAAACCGCACCACACCTTCGGCCACCGGCACCACCTGCCCGCCTACTCGCACGGCGGTGATTGCCTCGCCTGCGCTATCCACCTCGACATGCAGCGTGCTGGGCCGGCCGATCTCAGCACCCTGCTCGCTGACGATGTGGGTGGTCGGCTCGGTGACCGACACAGCCTGGTGGTGGACCAAGTAGGCCCCCAGTGCACCGTTGGCGCTGCCGGTGGCCGGGTCCTCGGGTACTCCCGCGAGCGGGGCGAACATGCGCACGTGGACCGTCGCCTCGGGCCGCTCCGTCTCGCAGGTGAAGACCATCACACACTCGGTGCCGCAGGCTCCACAGGCCCGGTTGAGGGCAGCGACGTTGAGCCGGCCGGCGCCCAGGCCCTGCACCTCGACCAAGGAACGCACCGGCACCATCATCTGCGGCACACCCGTGGAGACGACCTGCACAGACAACCCCGTCTCGACAATCGCCTCGGTAGGCAGGCCCAGCCCCTCGGCCAGGTCAGTCACGTCCTTCAGCACGGCGCGGAACGTGGGACGATCCTGGGTCATCACCACCCGCTCGACCCGGCCACCGACCACGTACAGGTCGGCCGGCAGCACGCCCACCCCCAGTTCGAAACGCACCTGCGTCACCGGCTCGCACAAGTCCACGCGCCCCAGGTGGGCCAGAACCCAGTGGGTACCGACCACCGGATGACCGGCGAAGGGGAACTCTTTGGCCGGGGTGAAGATGCGCACCTTGAAATCAGCATCCGGCGCCTGCGGCGGGAGCACAAAGGTCGTCTCCGAGAGGTTCATCTCCCGCGCCAACCGCTGCATCTCCTCCGTGGTCAACCCCTCGGCATCGGGAAAGACGGCCAGGGGGTTGCCGCCGAAGGGTTTATCGGTGAAGACGTCTACCTGAATGAAGCGATATTCTTTCACGTCTATTCCTCATCTCAAGCGAGCAAGATAGCACCTTCGCGTCATCTCGTTGCTCATGATCCTGACTTTTCTTCAAAGCGAACAGTAAATTCGCAAACTTGATCGCCTCGGCCAATCGCTTGCTCAAGCCCCACCTCCGCTGGCCTTCCAAAGATGGTCTCGAAGACCGCCTTGACCCAGTCCCGGGAGCAGTCACAGAAAGTCGGTGATAGCTCAACCAAACCTGCTCTTACCAGAGGACAACCACAGTCTTCACAGACCGAGTAGATAGTGTCGCCGTCTCTTACCCACTTCCCACACCAGAAGTTCTCCTGCTGATTCAGCTTACCCAACAATTCATCAATCTCCTTGGCGCTACGTTTGATTGCTTTGACTTTCTCAATGTTCCCATGATGGAGAGCATAGGCCCGACCACAGTATTCCATCACTTGTGTCCTTGTCCTCTCATCAACCTCAGCGTCCAAGCCGGCCACTAACGTTTCGAGCCACTTGCGCAAGAGTTCCAATTCCTCCATAGGTCCAGACCTCCTTGTACTTCCAGCGGCGCGGGCTCACCCGGCCCAGCGCGAAAGGTTTACGCAGCCGTCGGCGGACGGCCCTACGTCCGTCCCCTCCAGCACCAAACGCACCATCGCCCGCTCGACCCGGTAGCCCCACTCCAAAAGCCGTTCCAGCGCCCAGGCGTGGCGACCGTTCACCGGCAGCGTCAGTTTCTGCTTGCCGTGCGCACGTGCCAGGGCCTCGGTCGCGTCGAGAAGTACGCGGAAGGTCTCCTCGTTCGTATGCGCCGGATGCAGCGCCAGAATCTGGATACCCGCCAGTTCTTCGCCCCAGCCCTCCCGGCTACTCACCAGCCACACGGTGCTTATGCCGACGGCCCTGCCGCCATCGGTCAGCATCAGCGTCTCACCCAGGCCGTGCTGGGCAGTCGAGGTGATCTCTTTGGCGTAGTCCAGCCGAGGGTAGATGCGCCCGGTGGCCTTCCGCAGGTCATCCAGCCAGCGCTTCCGCGTCCCGGCGCCGGCCGACGACCAGCGCGGAAGGTCCACGTCGCCCCCGGCAGAAGATTCCAGTGTCTTACCCAGCAGGAGGGTCGACAGGCGAACCTGGAACCCCCGCCGCAGGTAGAGGCCCAGGTTGTAGGGGCTTTCGGGCATTGTCTCCAGCCCGATCATGCGGTCCTTGTCCCGGCGCAGGTACTCCAGGCTGGCACCGATCAACCGCTTGCCGACCCCACGCCCCTGGTATTTGGGCAGCACAGCAAAAGTGCCGAACCAGCCCACGCCGCCCCAGGTGCGGGAGAAGATAAGCCCCACCACGCGGTCATCCTCCTCGGCGACGAAGCAGCCCTCGGGGTCCTTCTCCCGGAGGGCCAGCACGTTCGTGCGCGTGCGCTGGGGCAGTTCGGTTGGTTCGCCCCCCAGTTGTCTCCACCACGCGCCAAAGGCAAGGGCATCCACCTGGCGGACCGCGTCGGTGTCCTCCTCGCGCATCAATCGGATTATCGCCATGGTCTACCTTCCTCCAGTTTATGCTGCATGAGCCGAACGCTGGCCTCCAGCACCACCTCCGCCTGAAGGCGACAGGCAGCGCGGTAACGCTCGTCGTGCAGGAGAGTGGGATCCCACCCTCGTTCCAGTTCGATGTACGGCTGGAAGAGCACGCTACCGGCGATGCCCAACGTCTGAGCGGTGGCGAACACGACGCTGACCTCGCCGTTGTCCATGCACAGGCAGCCACGCTCGCGGAAGCCCTGCGCCATTTGTGACGTGACGCGGTACAGTGCCTCACAGGTCCCGTTCCCCCCGACGTGGTATCGCGCACCCAGGGCCCGACACGCCTCCACCAGTGCGTCCACGACCTCCGGCGCGGCGTACACCTCGCCCTTGCTGTTGCCGTAGTGGATCGAGATCCCGTCAGGGCCGACGGAGAACATGGGCACGATCAGGTCGCCGAACCGGACCGGTGGCCCCAGCGACCACGCAGCGCAGACGAGGAAGACCGCCTCCACGCCGCAGGCGACCAGGTCCTCAATGATACAGGCCAGGGGTGATGCGCCCATCGGGGGGACGAGGATGGTGACACCCAGCCCATGAAACGCGCCTCGTTTCACGACGTGCGGCGCGGCATAGGGATGATGGCGCGGTGAGAGCCACGCCCCATCCTCCAGTGCGCAGAGTTCCTCCAGCCGATCCACGACTGCCTTCGAGAAGGTCAGCACGGCGACACCTGCTATCCCCAACTCCTCATCGCCGAGCCCGACCTGCCGGGCGGCAGAGAGGGCCTGTTCGGGTGTGATCAGCCACGTCACGCTTTTTCTTCCTCCTTCAAACCGCGCACGCCTTGACATCGGCCTCCAGATCTTGCCGGACGAGCATCCCACTCAAGATCAAGACCTTGACCGCCAGAACAGTGTAGACCGGGTCGCTCTCCTCAGCCCAAAAGGGGCGCCAGCCGCCGTCCTTCCGCTGAATCTCAACCAGGGCCTCCATCATCCGTTTCACCCGGGGGTCGCTCGCGTCGTACCCGCTCTGGAAGCGGCGCGGCGGATCGAGTAACCAGGACAAAAGTAGATGGGTCAGAGTATAGACATCGAGTTCTTCTCGCTTCCCATCGCGGAATCTAATCCGATAGCCTCTTTCGACATCCTTGGCGCACTCGTCGAGGTCACGCTCAAACAGTCTCCTGCCCTTCAGATAGGCTGGGTCCTCGTCCCCGTAGATCTCACCCATCAAGAAGGTGATCTGGGCAGTGGCGTCGGGGTCGCCGGTGTCCTTTTGCTGGTCGCCGATCTCCCTGGCGAGGGAGGGCCAGCCACCGTGCCGGTTCTGCATCCTCCTGAGCCATTCCACTGCTGTTTTGCATTCGGAGCGTTCCCCCATCCCTACCTGGCGTAACAGTCCCACGACGTCCGCGGTCAGCCAGGCGACACTTCGCTCACTGCTCAGCCAGGTCCGCTCCGGGGGAATCTTCAGGGCGCGGTTCTCGCACCAGCCGCCGTCGGGGTTCTGGTGGCCCAGGATGAACCGCACGGCGCTGTCTACGTTCACTCCCTCCGGCGGCAGCCCGACCTTCAGCAGGAAAAGCGCGTGCCTGGCCGTCTCCTGCATCCCCCAAGTCTCGGGGTCGAGGCGGCTCGGGAAGGCTCCATCGGAACGCTGTTGCTTGATCAACTCTGCCAGGCAGTCCTTCGCCGTCAGGGAATCTCCCAGGCCGAAGAAATCCAGGCATACGAGCCTTGTCGTGTCATCTCCTCGAGTGAAAATTAGCGGGAATGGGTCATATTTCAGGTTCATCGGTGTACCCTCCTGTAGTCTGTGTTCAAGCGAGATTCTTCGTCCCTTCGGCTACGCTCAGGGCAGGCCGCTTCGCTCCTCAGAATGACGAAGTCTCGTTGTAGTGTTAGGGTGGTGTTAGCCAGTATTACGCGCTTTGCTCCGTCTCACTGTGTTGCACATGCTTGTGCCAACAGGGTCGCGTCGGCAGTGTTACCAGGTGTCGCGGTGATCATCGCACGGTACAGTGACCATCCCCTATCGGTGGGCGCACCTTCGATATCGGGGTTGGCACGCCGGGCCACGTAGCACCCCACAAAGTTGTGCTGGCTGCCATCGAAGTGCGTCGCGATCAACAAGGTAGGAACACCGACGTACACGCTGCCAGCAGCGCCTTCGAAGCGCGTCGGCGGGCGGACCACCAGGAGCACAGAGGCCGTCTCGGCATAGCCCTGAACGAAATCCTTATACGATGGATTGGGCGGGTTCTCCCAGTATCCCCACGCACGCTCGTATTCTCTGCGATTGATGGCATTGTAATACGACGCGAGAAGGCGGACCGGGTCTCCGCGATCATCGTATGGCGGATCGACCGGCACGAGTGTGGGTAGTTGTGCAGGTGAGGCAGGAGCAACGGTTGGTGTCTCCAGTGTCGGCATCGGTGGCACAGACGTTGTTGGCAGCACCTCCGGCGTTGATCCTGGGGTTATCGTTTCCTTCGCCAGTGTGGGTGTTACCACGACTGTGGATAAGACCTCAATCACCTCGGGTGTTGGAGTAGCACAACCTGCAACCAGCACTGAGAGTATTGCTGTGCAGAATACGGTCGCTAGAAAGTGATGTTTGGTAAACATCTTGGGCTCCTTAGACTCACTATTGCGTCACTCACATCTCTATTGGTCGATCACAACGAGTCGTCCAATATGCCTCTTCATCACAGTATTACCTTCTACAGTCTTTGCCAGTTTCCCTTGACGCCAGTATCCTGTGTCACCAATGGCACTCGATGCGTCGGGCCACCTGGCGGGCCGTCTCCGATCCATAAAACCGCTCCAGCAGGGCCAGCCCCAGATCCGGCGAGGCCGACACTCCGGCAGCGGTGATGACGTTACCGCCGGTGACCACCCGCTGATCCACCACCTGACAATAAGCGGCCAGTCTCTCCCGATACGCGTGATGGGTGGTGGCCCGGCGACCCTGCAACGCGCCGGCCCAGGCCAGAACCAGCGCACCCGTGCAGACGGAACAGAGCAACCCACCGGCTTTCTGGAGACGAGACAGGTCGGCCAGCAAGGCAGCATCGTCCCGCAGTGCCTGCACCCCCCGCCCGCCGGGCACGACAACGAAATCGAACCCCGCCAGCCCGGCATAGCGGCGGTGGGGTTGCACCACCATGCCGTTGGCGCAGACCACCCGTTGCTCCCGGGCCAGCAGCGACACTTCCAGCGGTTGCGCCAGCGCCAACTGGCCCTCGTCCGCCATCGTCCTTGCCTTGCTCAACACCTCGTAGACCCCGACGAAGTCCAGTTCCTCCACATCAGGGAAGATCAGGATCGCGCCGTGCAGCCTGGAGGTCTCCGGTGCTGGCTCAACCTCTCCCTCCAGCACTTTGCCAAACACCAGAAAGTCATCACCGTAGAACTGGCACGGCTGGTAGCCCTCCTGCCGGTAGCCCAGCCGCTCGTACAGGCGGTCTGGAACCACAGTTTGTGGCACCCCCGCAGTTGGGCGATGTCTTCCAGTGCCTCCATCAGCGTCCGGGCGATCCCTCGCCCTTGCCAGGCAGGTTGGACCGCGACAGAGCAGACGTGCAGCGCCTTGTGCTCCTCCAGCCCTGTCGCCGTGCCCACGACTTGCCCTCCGATCTCAGCGACCAGCACGTGGTCACCCTGGGTTATGCGCTGGCTGATCTCCCGCGGCGAGATAACGGCTGCATCCAACGCCCGGTGACTGTATCCTCGCCCCCGCAGTCCCCGGAAGGCGGCAGCGAGCACTCGGTGGATGGCCTCCGCTTCGTCGGGCCAGGCTTTGCGGGCAGTCACTCTCTCCACTATTTCTATGGAGTCTTTCATCCCTCCATCTCCCTTGCCAATGCCCTGAGCAGCGCCCGGTCCCATCTCAGGAAGCCCTCGAAGTCCCGCGCCGAGTGCTCACGCAGCCGGTCCTCGTCGAAGACCAGGTACTCTTGGCCACGTCGCGTCTCTCGGCGCAGCAGGTGGAACAGCGGCGATTGGATGGCCCTACGCAGGCCGAAGCGCTGGTCGAACTCACCCGCCGGCATCGCCCCCCGCTCCCGGACGTACCGCAGCATCTCCAATTTGCGGGCCTCGATGGCTCCCAGACCCTCCGCCCCCTCGCCGACCAGCCTTTCCTTGCACTCCGCGAAGAGATCGCGGATCAGGCGGCAGCGGCGCTCGACGTCCGCCCGCGAGACCTCCTGCACCAAGAGCGCACGCTCCACTCGCTCTCGCCAGTCCCGTGGCGTCCAGGCCAGTGTGTAGGAGAGGTTGAGCGTCCACTTGTCGAAGGGAACCAGTTCGTCGTTGGCCAAAAAGACCGTTTTGATCAGGCTATCCAGGGCGACGTTGAGGCAATGGTGGACAGCCAACATGTCACCCCGGTGCAGCCAGGAAGGGACGACGAGGTCGCAGAAGTAGTCGCCGTAGAGGATGAGGTGGCGGCTGGTCAGGCTTCGCTTGTCTTCCTCGGTGAGGACAGCCTTGCGGGCCAGCATCTCCCGCATCCACCCCTGCGGATCGTGCAGGATGACGGCGTAGGAGCGGTCCCAGCGCCTGGTGTGCTCCCACTCGGCCTCTATCTCGTCCTCATAGCAGAGGTAGCCGAAGTCCACGTGCCAGCCGTCCAGGCAGGAATCGCCCTCGGGGAAGGGGGCCAGGCCGCGCCGGGTCCAGTCATCGAAGTGGGGTCGTGCCAGGTAGACGGCCAGATCAAGTTCGGAGAAGTGATCGGCATACCCCCGGGCCACGCCGCCAGTGAGGAGCACACCCACTACGCCTTCGTGGTCGGCGAAGCGGCTGGCGCACTCCCGCGCCTGGCGGAAGTAGGCGTCGTATTTGCTAATGCTACTGACAGTCGGTCTGGGCCGAGTCACAGTTTCCCTCGCTTTCGGTCACTTGCGTCATACGCGGCCTCCCCTGGTTCTGAGGTATGCCAGCACAAACGCATGGACCGAGATCGCAAACAGGGGGATATGCAATACGCCCATCCACCACCCTGATGGCACCACAACAAACCACACAAGCACGTTCACTGCATCTAGCCGTCATCGAGAGTCTATGGGAATAGGTTAAATGTGTCAAGCAGCACCGGTTCTTCGAGGTCGCGAATGTCTATTGACCGCACTCCTGTACCAGTATTGGCTACATACACAAAGTCACCAGCGACGTGGACACCTTCCACCCAGTCCAGAAAGTTGATTTTGCTAATCAGTGAGGGCGAATAGGGGTTCGTTGTGTCAACCATGTGAAGGCCGTTTTCTATTGTAAAGACCTCCCAGATGATCTCCCCCTGGATCTCCAACTTTATATTACTCCCCACCGCCAGGTACACAATGCCATCTCTGACAGCAAGCCCCTCAGCCGCGCCAGTGTAGACGGGCCGGTATGTTGATGCGACCACAGGGTGAGCAGGATCAGAAATATCTATGACGATGAGGCCATGATCGGCCGCCGCGATGTAGATAACATTTCCTTCGCCGCGCACGATCTCTGCGGCCGGATGGTGTTGCGCCCACGTGACAAATCCCACCCGGCGAGGCTCTGCTGGCGCAGAGACATCAAAAACACTCACTCCTCTGTCAACGTCAGCGACATACGCGAACCCATCGTGCTCCCAGACATCCCAGGCGTATCCGCCTGTCTGTAGGGTGCTGAGTAGGACTGGCGAATCAGGATTGGAGATGTCAAAGATCTCCAGCCCCTCCCCATGGGCTGCCACGTAGGCCCTGTCGTCTTCAACGTAGATACCATAAGCCTTGCCGCTGGATTGGACCCAAGTCGTTACCGGCGTTTCCCCACTGATGTCCAACACTACCAGTCCCCTCTTCGAATCGGCGATGTAGGCTCGATCTTTCCACACTTTCAGATTGCGATAGTATCCATCATCGTAGTAAGTTGAAACGTACTTCAATTGCCCTTGCGTCACATCGAGAATATGTAACCCTCGATATCCTGCAGCCAAGAAGAGCCTGCTTCCTGTTTGGTCAGTGGCCACATCAAAGCAGTACCCCATCCTCTTCCTATCGAAATCTTCTCTGCCTGGCTTCAGCCCTCCAACCTTCACGTAGAAGACAACGACGGCAAGGATCAAGAGGCCAACCACAACGGCGAGGATCACTCTCCCTTTCATAGCATAGACTCCTTTCAATTCTGGTCGGAAATAGGTTTACACTTTTGCTTTCCCGCCCAGCGATGACCCTTCGGTAGAGATCTCCCGGTCCAACCTCCCGCTCTTCATCGCCGATGCGCAAGATTGCCCGCCCGCTGTAACCCATCCCGATTTGCTCGTGTGGGTGCGAGTGGGTGGGCACGCTGTGGCCGGGCATGGTGGCGTTGAGCACCATCATCATCTGCTCGCCCTGGAGGCCGGTCAACACTGTCGTCTCTAGTCCCTCCGTCTGGGCGAACCTGGGGGCCTGCTCCGGATCAATGAAGTAGGGTGAACGCTCGTTGACGTCATTCATCTGGTCCTACCTCCTGCTCGCGTTATGGGACACCAGAAACAGCCACGCGCAGGCCGATCTGGTCGCTGAAGATATCTTGCGGCGAGTAGAAGCGGAAGGCACAGCACTCCACGTCGGGGTCGAAGATCCACGCGGCGCCGCGCACGGTTCGCATCCGTGGCACATCGGGATCCTCCCGCCCGTCGGCCGCGTCGTAGGAGTAGAGCCGGTGGAGGGTGCTGGTCCACTCCCAGACCGTCCCCCCCGTGCCGTCCAGCCCGTAGGAACCGCGGCACCCCACCTCCCACTCCACCTCCGTCGGCAGCCGCCCGCCGACCCAGCGGGCGTAGTCCACCGCCTGATACCAGGTGATGGCCGCGACCGGCTCGTCGGCCTGGGTCGGGTCGTCGTAGGCGTCGGTGTGGCGAGGGGTCGTGCAGGCCCCGGCCTCGACGCACCGCCGGTACTGGCTGTTGGTCACCTCCCGCCGGTCTATCCAGAAGCCATCCAGGTGGATGGTGTGGCGGGGACAGGCGTTGTCCACCCGGTCACGACGGCAGTTGGTACACCCGGCCATCACACTGTCCACGTCCGCCTCGTCCAGCCCGATGGTGAACTCTCCGGCCGGCACCCAGACCATCTCCGCCCCGTCCGCCTCCCGTGTCCGCACCGCGCCGGGTTCGAGGGTCGGCCTCCCGCCTCCGCCGCAGCCAGTCAATAATGCCAGGGCCAACAGGCCCGCCAGCAGCAACTTTGCCTGTTCCATCCTTATTTTCTTCATTTCTTTGCTCCTCTCGGTCTCTCGGCGGCCAGACCAAGTATGCCGCTCTCCAATCCTGATGTTTGGGGTAGCGACCTCGGGCTGCGCAACAGGCCAATGCCCAAGGCTGTGGGCCAGACATAGTAGGCCAGGCCGGTCCAGATGGCGTTCGTTGGCACCTTTAAGCCAAGGGGAAGCTTTGCCGGCAAAGCCAGCAGCGCTCCTACGACACCCACCCACCCCCAGGCCCGCCAGGTGCGGCTGCGGATCAGAGCCAGGCCGATCAATCCCACGCAGCCCTGGTAGAGCAGCGACGACATCTGGTTCAATCCCCGCATCCAGTGGATCAGGCTGGTGAGCATGCCCAGCAGGGCCGCCCCTTCGGCCTCGCTACCCGCATCCACGTAGGCCTGGCCTAGAGCGTGGAGAGCCGTTGCGTTGAAAGTACCGCTGAATACCATGAGGCCCATTCCCAGGAAACCAAGACCGACAGCCACCAGGGTCAGGTTCCGCTGCCCCCGCTGCCTGAGCAAGCGGTACAGGGCCAGGAGGAAAGGCCAAAGCAGCAGCGGAACCGCCGCTTGACTCCACTCCAGGGCCACGACCGCTGGTCTCTGGCCCAATTCAGCCAGACGGGTGGCAAAGGCTTCCAGCCCTCCCTGCTGGGGAAACATGGCTCCACCGGCTGCTATCGGATAAGCAGCATAGAATCCCAGGGAAAGAATGGGCCAGAGGATGGCACACACACCCCCGGCGATGAAAAGTCCCCGCTCGCGTCTTGTATCCATCGTTCATCTCCTGATCACGCTGGTCCGGTTCCAGACCAGGTGCAGTAGTTGCTCTTGTTCGACCACAACACTCACACCTCAGCGCTCCCCCCCGGCTTCAACGGGAAGCATCGGCGGCCTCCTGCCCGCACCTCAGCGGCAAACCGCTCCACGTCAGCCGGGCGATGGTAGAATAGAACATCCCAGTTATAGTGTACCGGGATGACGACCTCCGGCTCAATGGCTGCCACGGCCCGCAGTGCCTGATCCACGTCCATCTTCATCACCCCGCCGATAGGCACCATCAGCACGTCGGGGCGCAGCCCGCACCAAGCGTCCTCCAGCAGCATCGCGTCGCCCAGGCTAAGCAGCCGGCGCCCCTCCAGCATGAAGAGCAACCCCACCGCCCCTACGCCGACGAAGCCTGGCTTGAGGCTGAAGGAACGTCCAAACAGGGTCAGGAGGGGGCCGTGCTGCACGGGGACACCCTGCACCTGCACCCCGGCAGCCTCGACCGTCTCCCCTGGAGCCACCGGCACCACAGTCAGCCCCTTGCGCCGCCACTTCCCGGCCAGGGCTGGCCCACAGACCACCGGCGCGCCGCTGGCGCGGGCCACCTGAGGTGCATACTCCGCGTGGTCAGCGTCACCGTGGGTCACCAGGATCATGTCGGCCTGCGCCCAGAGCGAACGGGGGATCAACGAATCAAGCCGCCGCCAGTGCAAGTCCTGTCCTGGGTCCAAGATGAGTGTCTTCCCCTCGCCTTCGATGACGAGGGCATTGTAGCCGTAGTAGATGAGTCTCATGCTATCCCTCTCGCTCAACTTGCCGCCGCAGTTCATTAGTTGCAACTCTTGTCGCTAAGAACGACCACCACAAACACCGCTCCCGGCCCCAGCCCACCAACCACCTGGTCGCAGGCAATGTTGCTACAGAATCACCTTCTCTGGCCAGGGCTCTTGCTTTGAAGTTCCCCAGAGCCTGCTAATGTACTCATTTGAGAATAGATCCTGCAATACATGCAGCCAATAGGCGCCGTTGTCGGAGAGGACTATCTCATCCCTATCATCGCTTAAGAATCCGACGAGAGATAATCGCCTCATGTATTCTCCATAGACTTCGTCAAATTCCTTTCCGAACCTTTTCTGGAAATCGCTTCTCTTGAACCTTGTCTCATAAATCCTCCAGTAAAGCCAGCCTGCCATTTGCACGTTTTCTGACAGATCAAGCGATAGGGCAATTGGCATTCTTCCACTTTCAAGCGCCCTGATATACTCATGAACGTTGAAGGTGTTGAGATAAAAGACGTCCTTCAGATAGGAGCCTCCGCTTGCACCAAGACCAATGTAGAGAGGCACTGTCACAGAACAGTACTTTGGAACTCCTGACCTGGTGAAGGCCCAAACAGAGGTTCTTTCAAAGCCTGCATCATAAAAGATCCTCTCCAGGATGCCAAGCATTTTCCTTCTCTTGAAAACGCTAAATCTTCTGTAATTGTTCTCTTTGGAGATGTGTGCCCATTTGGTATAAGGAAACCTGAAAAGAGGATAAGCCGCAACCTGATCAACACCCATCTCAACCAGGGCGTAGCCTGCTTGCTCTACCTCGCTATAGGTCTGATTAGGTAACGCAAAAATGCTGTCCGCGTTGACGCATTTGAAGCCCTGGCCGACAGCCCGCTCAACTGCTGCTCTTACTCGCTCGACAGTATACGGCCTGTGGAGGGTCTTCAGGTGGTGGTCTTGGAGGGCTTCCACCCCGATGCTTAGATGCTCTACACCCATGGAGATGATGACATTGAGATTGTCCAGGCTCAAATCATCTGGATGGCTTTCCATATGTATGCCGCATTGCATATTGAAACTCTCAAACACATGCTCCAGGATCTTATCAAGGCCGCTATAGAGCATTGTTGTGGGTGTTCCGCCACCAATGTAGAATGAGGTTACAGGCCTATCGCCGACCATCTCGGAATAGATATCAATCTCTTCTATGACAGCTCTTGCATACCTTTCTGCTATCTCGGGATGATAGATCTCTTTGTTGTAAGGGCAATAAGGGCAGATTTGGCGGCAGAAGGGGATGTGCAGATAGAGACCGAACTCATCTATATCCCTAAGCCTCCTATCAAGCAAGGAAATCCGATTTTCAAGGGCAATATGATTCTCTTTGGCTAACAATCTCCGAAGTTGATTCCTAAGCAAATCTTCGAGCCACATAATCTCTCACTCCCTCGTGGAACATCTCGGACACGCCCTAGACCACCCAGAAGGGTATTCACTCGTTTGCGGCGCTCTCCTGCTCCACCTCCGTCAGTAAGTATGTCACAATGCCATCATGGTAGCGAACCAGGGTGTGAGGCGCTTCCGCATCGTACCAGGCAGTCTGCCGATCGCCGACCGTGACCCGCCAGGTGACGAAGCGACCCGCCGGAGTCCATACCGGCCCGGCGTCGCGCACCACCACGCAGATGTCCTCGGCAACCGGACCGCTACTCTGAGTCTCCTCGCGCCACTGGCTTGGCCAAGCCAGCGTTGCCTTCCTGCTATAGCTCAAGCTGAAGGGCAGAGATGACAGTCGCCAGGGCCATTCTGCCGCCAGCAGGACATCGTCCGGCAGCGTCAGTTCCTGTGGCGGCCCACCGTCCTGGCTCACCGATAGTACCAACTCTTCCCCATCAGGAGCCAACGTCAGCGCTAAATGATGCTCACCGCTCTGCTGTACGGCTTCCCCCTCCACCAGGTGCAGGCCGTCTCTCTGCCAGCGGATCATCTGATGCAGATCCATCTCATCCATATTGAAGTAGCTGCGGCCCTTCCGCGCCTCGAAGGCTGCCTGCTGCACCTGGCAGTCCAGCGCGAAAACTCCATCCTCTGGCTCCGGCGTCAACCGGCACTCAGCGTGCCCCACCGGCTCGTCCAGTATGTTGCGCAATTCGTACTGCCACCGGGTCGGCCCCTCCGAGGGTGCCTCCTGCAAATCCAGCCGGTCAAAGGCCAGCGCCTCCGGGAAGCGCCCGGCCACGAACTGCAATCCGGCAAGGACAACGAAGATCAGCACCGCGATGAGCAGTGGCCAGGTCCGCCGCAGCCACGACGTCGGTTCGGGAGACACGGGCGGTGGCGGAGGGGCAGTATCACGTCGAAACAGCCACAGACCGACCAGAGTGAGGATCGCCCCGACTATCGCTGCCGGCAGCGACGGGATGCCCAACTCCAGATCCGGGCGCAGGCTCATGGCGGCAAACCGACCAGAAGCCAAAACGTTGTTGGCGAGGTGAACCAAGATGCCGGAGAGCAGCGAGTTACTGCGCCAAACCACGTAGCCCAGGGTCAAGGCGAGGGGGAGCAGGGCCAGTAGGCTCTGAAAGCTCATGTGATAGAGAGCGAAAAGCAAGGCCACCCCCAGGATGCCGACCCGCGGGCCGCGCCGCTCGTGAGCACGCTGGATGACGCCCCGGAAGAGCACCTCCTCACCAAGCGGTGCTCCGACGCACCATGCCAGGAACAGAGGGACAGCCTCGACCGGCGTGGTGGGGAAGAAGTCCGGTGTCCAGGGGACCGAGTAGCCAAACAGCGCATCCACCAGGTTGCCCAGCCAGGTTGCCATCAGCCAGACGCCCACGCCGATCAGCAGGCTCAAGGCAGCGAGGCGGCGGCCCGGCCAGCGCAGGCGTAGCGTCACCCTGGGGGGCAACTTATGGTAGCGCAGGAATAGCAATGCCAGCAGTAGGAACAACGCCGTTGTGATGATGGATACCCAGTGCGGAGACCACCCCTGGGTCGGTATGCCGAGCGTCACCATCATCACTATCATAGAGATCAGAAACAGCAGATTGGCACTGCGGATGGTGGGTCGTTCTTGTGCGATACCCTCCTGACGCGCCAGGTTGGCCTTTCGTCGCGTATTCTTGTCGTTAGCC
Organism: Anaerolineae bacterium; assembly: GCA_034430655.1. Taxonomy (GTDB): domain Bacteria; phylum Chloroflexota; class Anaerolineae; order B4-G1; family B4-G1; genus JAUWNP01. Next base: position 770 of record DAOUEC010000044.1, on the reverse strand, counting down.
TTACTCATTTCCTCAAACCTCCGAAAGTCTGTCAAAGCGTCGCGCGCATCTCAGGCCTTCCCTCTCCCCAGCAGGTTAGTGCGGTGCGCAGGCTTCGTCGAAGACATTTGGCTGAGCTCAGTCAAGAATCGCTCAGCCAAGCAGTTGGTGCATCTGCACCACCTCCCGGTAGTTGGCTGCCGCTAACAGCAGAATGGCTCCAACGATCACTCCGATCTCCGCCCGGTTCAGCCGCCACTCCCGCCACGACCTCACCCGCTCGTGGTGCGAGTCCAGCCAGGAGCGCGACCGCCAGATGGTCAGTCTCTGCGTGGCTGCGGCGATGGCGATGTAGGCCGTGATCTCGAAGGCGCCGCTGCGCTGTAGCACAGCGGTCAATGACGGCGCAAATCGGGCCGGGGCCGGGATCCCAAAGGAATTGGTGCCTAGAAGGATGCCATACAGGATCGAATGCATCATCCCGATAACGTACCCCAACGGTGTATTGCCCACCTGAAAGAGGTTGCTAAGGACAATGGCTCCACAGGCAATGAAGAAGTTCACAGCAAAGATGCGCAGGAAGGTCGTCGTCACCTGGGGCGTTTCGATAGGTATGTGTCCCGCCAGCAATTTGCCTCGCAGAACTCCCTCCGGCAGGAGATAGTAACTCACTGTCCAGGCGATGGTAGAGGAGGACGCAAATCAGCCACAGGGCGGCCAATCGCAGCAGGATGTTGTCGCTTTTCAGCCAGCGAGGCATGTTTCCCATTAGCAGCCTCCTTTACTGGCTC
>DAOUEC010000043.1:0-8624 GCA_034430655.1 Anaerolineae bacterium | reverse complement strand
GGAGCGTGTTACTGACAAGACTTGCGGCATAGATGTGGGTTCTCGTAGTATCACCGACGACGTCGCTGTAGAAATCGAAACGCAGGAACACTTCCTTTTCGGTGCCCGCGATGAGTTTGGTGCCCTCGATGAGAATACCCTGGATCTGGTACTTTTCGGTCAACTCAGACACAAACTTCGCCGTGATCTCAAAATCCGTGTCGGCCGCTGGCTGCATCACGCGCGGCGCATCTGTATTATCGTCTGAGATACTGTGCTTGGTACCGGCAGGAGCCGTGAGCGCGAGCCGGGCGCTCCCGCTGAATACCCCCTCTGTCGCCGCCGTGCAATCGCCGTGCGGGTTCGCAAAATCCCAGAACTCGTTCAACGCACACGTGTTAAAATCGTCGGACTGGATCCCCGATGCATCTTCTAACAGAGAGAATGTGGCTTGAGCGGCTTGTGTCTCTGCATAGCCACTGGCCTCTGTGACACTTGGGAAGAGCAACCCCAGGAGTAACAAGGGCGAAAGTGCAATTATGAGGTAAACGTAGCGTTTCATTTTCTGAACTCCTTTCAGGTTAGGTGATATGGGGCCCACAAGCAGTGCTTCCGCATCCATGTCCACCTGGCTGTGCCCCGGTTCGTGTTCCGGCTCTCCGGATCGATTACGCCAGGATCGTTACTCTGAGTATAGCAGACGGTCGTCAATGTGCGGTGATGCATCTCTTAAACTTTCTTTAGGAATTCCTGCAATCACCTGCAATCTAAACTATAGCGGGTTGTGGTATGGGGATGATGAACTTGCCTCCCCTCTGCCGGTAGGTCTCCTGCTGCCGCAAGATCTCATCCGCAAAATTCCAGGCCAGCAGCAAGACGTAGTCCGGCATGTCTTCCAATAGCTTCGTTGGTGGGAAGATGGGTAGATGATTGCCACCCATGTAGCGGCCGTGTTTGAATTTGTTCAGGTCAACTACATAGTCAACCAGCCTCTTATCAATCTCACAGTAGCTCAGCAGGGTTGCTGCCTTGGCCGCAGCCCCGTACGCTGCAATCTTCTTTCCCTTTCGTTTCAGATCCCATAGGATGTCCGTCAAAGAATGATTTATCTCTTGTACCCGCTCGGCAAAATCGAGATAGTAGCCGATCTGATGTGCCCCCTTGTTCGCCTCTTCCTCCAATAACGACTGAACAGATTCACCCACAGCCTCACGATGCTCCACGAACAGACGCAACGACCCGCCATAGGTAGGGATCCGCCTTACGTCATTGAGAAAAAGAGAATGTCTCCTGAACAAGTTGTCCAGTGCTGTCACTGAGAAGTAGCACAGGTGCTGGTGGTAGATCGTGTCAAACTCACAGTGGTCTACCAGGTCAGCCACGTAATGTACCTCCAGGACCGCCACACCCGTGTCTTTCAACGTGATCTTGATGCCTTCTACGAAGCCATTGAGATCTGGCACGTGTGCCAGGACGTTGTTGGCAAGAAAGAGATCAGCAACCCGGCCCTCTTCTTCTCGCAGTTGCATGGCCAGGTCCTTACCAAAGAACGTACAAAGCGTTGGGATGCCTGCTTGCTGTGCGGCGCGGGCTGGGGCTTCAGCCGGATCGATGCCAAGAACTGGAATGCCTCTCTCTACAAAATTCTTGAGCATGTAGCCGTCATTACTGGCGGCCTCAATAACCAGGCTGTCTGAATTCAGTTTCCTCGCTTCGATCAGCTCCTCGGCGCTCTCCCTGAAGTGCTGTACCAGTGTCTTCGAGACGGAGGAGAAATAAGGGTAGTCTCTGCGAAAGAGAATCTCCGGTGACACGGCTTCCGTGATTTGTACCAGAGAGCAATTGGGGCAGAAGACCCAATCGAGGGGAACGATAAATTCGGGCAGTTCTAGCTGCTCTTCTGTCAGCAGCGCGTCGGCCAGAGGTGTCTGGCCTAAGGACAGTATTGGCTCCAGGCCAGTATGTCCACAAGAACGACAGGTTAGTTCTGAGTTATTCATTACAACGCTCCTGATCTTGATGCTCCGGCTTTACCGCAGGCTATACGCGCTCTTCTGTGCTCCACCGCAGGGCCTTATCCAAACGGCCGCTACTTAGCAAATGCTTGATGTGTGCAACTCGCTTGTACCTGGAGCCTTCAAACTCCTCGAGGGTCAACCCGACCCTCTGGAAAGCGGCGTATAGTTGTTCCGCCCCTCGCCGCGCGTTCCATTGCGGCTTGAATTCGGGCAGTGTCTGTGCCAACTTGTCGCTTTTCACCCGGTAACAGCGTTTATCCGGCCCTGCACCATCGGCATATTCGATGCGGGAGCCCGGCACCGCTTCCGCCACGATCTCGGCTAACTCTCGGATGCGATAGTTCTCCTCAGTGCGCCCAACGTTGAACACCTGGTTCTGCACCAACTCACGCGGCGCATGAAGTATGGCGATGAAGGCACGTGCGATATCTTCGACGTGCACGATGGGACGCCAGGCCATGCCGTCGCTCTTCAGATGCACCTGACCGGTGGTGAAGGCCCAGGCAACCAGGTTGTTGAGCACCAGGTCGAAGCGCAGGCGCGGCGATACGCCGTAGGCGGTTGCGCTGCGGGGAAATGTAGGGGTGAAGTCCGAGTCCGCTAACTTCATTACGTCCTCTTCGACACGCACTTTTGAAATGCCGTAGGGGGTGACGGGGTTGAGTTCCGATTGCTCGTCCACCCAATTCTCACCTGCCGCACCATAGTTGCTGCACGAAGATGAGAAGATAAAGCGCGTGATCCCCATCTCTTTCGCCAGGCGGGCCAGACGCACCGAGGCAGCGTGATTGACCTCGTACGTTAGTTCTGGATTCAGGTCGCCAAGTGGGTCGTTGGAAAAACCAGCGAGATGTATCACGGCCTCGAATCCGTCGAGATCAGACGCCTCGACGTCACGGATGTCCTTCTTCAGTTCCGGGATGTTCTGAATTCCATCCCCGTCTCCAAACGTGCATTGCTCATAAAGATCGCTATCCAGCCCTACCACGTCGTGCCTTTTGGCTATCAGCATGGGCACCAACACAGTGCCGATATACCCCTTGTGGCCAGTTACGAGTACACGCATACTATCACCTCCAAATCTTCCATGGCGCATTGCCACTCTGCCAAAGATCTTCCAACAATCGCTTGTCACGCAGCGTATCCATACATTGCCAGAAGGATGTATGGCGGTAGGCCATCAGTTGCCCGTCCTCCGCCAGTCGTTCCAGTGGTTCTCTTTCCCACTGCGTGTCGTCACCGTCAATGTAATCGAACACGCCCGGCTCAAGAACAAAGAACGCGCCGTTGATCCACCCCTCTCTGGTCTGAGGCTTCTCAGAGAACTCCATCACCTGATCGCCACGCAGGTCGAGGTGGCCAAAACGCGCCGCCGGGCGTACCACAGTCATTGTGGCCAACTTGCCGTGAGAGCGATGGAAAGCCAGCAGGTCGTGCAGATTTACGTCGGAGACACTATCGCCCCAGGTCAGCATAAAGGTCTGATTGCCCAAATAGGGAGCCAGCCGCTTGATGCGTCCCCCGGTGAGAGTCGGAATTCCGGTGTTCACTAAGTTAACTATCCAATCTGGTTTGGGGCCATCGTGGATTCGCACCTCGCCGTTTCCCAGATTGACAGTCAGGTTGCTGTTCAATGAGCGGTAGTCCACCATATACTTCTTGACCACCTCGCCCTTATACCCGAGCGCGATCACGAATTCCTTGAAGCCGTAATGAGCATAGTGCATCATGATGTGCCAGAGGATCGGTTGCCCACCGATCTCGACCATCGGCTTCGGCTTCACTGCTTCTCCCACGAGGCGTGTGCCAACGCCCCCGGCAAGAATGGCTACGTTCATACTAAGTTTCCTCTCCACTTCTTTGGAAATATAAAAAATGTCCCAGTGTGGTCCTACTCATCGCAATCCTACCATAAAGAGGTGAAAGAACGGTTTAGGCAGGGTTAATAAATGCTGTGAAAGTGCCGTTGGCAATAATTCGACACGCGAAAAACGAGATTCCTCGTCCCTTCGGCTACGCTCAGGGCAGGCCGCTACGCTCCTCGGAATGACGCTCACGGACAGGCTGAAATGGTAACGTTGCGCCAAAAATGGCAGGCTCCCCAGATATGGGGAGCCTGCCATTTGGCATGACTGGAGTTAAGCGTTAAGTGAGGGGGTGGTTATAGGAGGTACTGCAGGAACAAGCCCGTCATTCCCAAATCTTCCATGGCGCGTTGCCACTCTGCCAGAGATCTTCCAACAATCGCTTATCACGCAGTGTATCCATACATTGCCAGAAAGATGTATGATGGTAGGCCATCAGCTGCCCGTCCGCCGCCAGCCGTTCCAGCGGTTCTCTTTCCCACTGCGTGTCGTCACCATCAATGTAGTCGAACACGCCCGGCTCGAGAACAAAGAACGCGCCGTTGATCCATCCCTCTCTGGTCTGGGGCTTTGCAGAAAACTCCGCCACCTTGTCGCCATCCAGCTCAATGTGACCAAAACGGGCTGGCGGTCGGACGGCCGTCATTGTGGCCAACTTGCCGTGAGAGCGATGGAAAGCCAGCAGATCGTGCAGATTTACGTCAGAGACGCCGTCGCCCCAGGTCAGCATAAAGGTCTGATTGCCCAAATAGGGAGCCAGCCGCTTGATGCGGCCACCAGTCAAGGTTGACATACCGGTATCCACCAACTCGACGGTCCAATCTACTTTGTAAGCGTCGTGAATTCTTACTTCACCGGTCTGTAAGTGCACCGTGATATCGCTGTTCAACGAGCAGTAGTCCACCATATACTTCTTGATCACCTCGCCCTTGTACCCGAGCGCGATCACGAATTCCTTGAAGCCGTAATGAGCATAGTGCATCATGATGTGCCAGAGGATTGGTCGCCCACCGATTTCGACCATCGGCTTCGGCTTCACCTGGGTCTCTTCCGCCAGGCGTGAGCCAACACCCCCAGCCAGAATGCCTACTTTCATCATCTCCCTCCTCAATATCACTTGGGTGCGTTTCATTTCGGTTGTAGAGCAGATTGGTAATCCGCCAACTGGCCGGAATATCATTCCAGCCTGCAATATCCGTCAACCCATTTGAAACACACCCATATCATTTTCTCATCAGGAATGTGGTCAGATTGTACACCAAAGCCGGTTAGCGGGCAACTCGTCGGAAGACGGGGATTTCGTAGCAGATCAGTACGGGTGCATTTATAATTGGGGGAGAGCCAGACTTCGCAAGTCTATCACACCGTTTTGCCTGCTCAATTGTGCCATTGAGAGCAGTTAGGGGCTTCCAGAATTTAAACTATCCCATCTTGCAGCGCGTCATTCTGAGCGTAGCGAAGAATCTCGCCCTGGGTAGGCTTTAAGGTACTGTGGCATGAGATTCTTTGCTCCACTGCGTTCCGCTCAGAATGACATTGGGATGATTATTTTTCTGGAACAGCCTTAGTGAGCACGAGAAGGCCATCTAGCAGACTTTCGAAACCTTGACGCTAATCGCGGTTCAGCACCAACGGCAACCAAATCTGCGGTGCCATCACCACCGATCCGGCTCCGGCGTTGAAGTTCTGGCTGACTTCAGCTTGGCTCAGCGCCCGATTGAATATGGCTATCAGGTGGAACTCTCCCAGCCAGGCACGATCTCCCGTGAGTTCGTTGGCCAGCGCCAGCCGGTAGCCCTCGTTCCAGTTGGAGAAGTCTCCACCGAAAGTCCCGCTTGCCCGTTCGACGCCGTTGACGTAGATCTTGGCCGTTTCTGATGTGTCACGAGTGTAAACCACGTGCGTTACCCGTGTCGTCAGTGACCCAGGCGACGACGAGAGCGATGGTTGGCCATTTTCTGATTGTTCCGTGGTGCGTAGCCGGGTGTCATAGATGTCCGATGGCTGATCTCCCCACAATCCTTGTCCCAGCATAAAGTTACGGCTGTACACATTGGGAGAAAGGGTTACGATGCGCGCCGGGCCGTCCTGGTGTGTATTGGCGGGCTTGATCCACGCCTCAAGCGTGATCTCATTCGCAGCCCGACAGGCGTCAATGATCTTCGTTGCTGCCCCCTCCGACGATATCACCACGGGCGAGTTGATAGAGAGCGCGCCGGGTAGCCAACTCGTCACTGAGCCGTTCTCGATCGTCAGGTTGAGCGGTGTACCTACTCCGGAAACGTCTCGCACCGTTGTACCACTGCCTTCCTCGAATGTGTAGAGGGCTTGTAGCCCATCTGTCACGCGCGCTTCGCCCGGTGGTACAGGTGTGGCCGTGGCGGTTGGCGTAGGCATGGGAGTCGGTGTTGCCGTCGGCGTACCGGTTGGCGTAGGCATGGGAGTCGGTGTTGCCGTCGGCGTACCGGTTGGGGTAGGTGTGGCCGTCGCAGGTGGACTTCCAGATGCAGGAGCCACGTCTTCATAACTCGCAGCGGCCCCCCCGATGCGCAGCTCATCGTGGTAGAACAAACGCCACTCTGTGTTCGAGGTGAAACTGAAGGACTCTCTCCATGGCCATTTATAGACCCCCAGTGATAGTTGAGGGCCTCTCTCGTCATTGGAACAATTTGGCCCTGTTCTGTCCACAACCTGTACCCCGTCCCTCCACAATTGCAGGAAGCCATCAGATTGATAAGACCATTTGACGTGTATCACCCAATCTGTCCATTTGCCAATGTCAGCGCCAAGGGGTTCATCATAGACTTTCTGTGACCCACTCCAGGCAGTGGTACCTTCAGAGGGGTCCCGGAATTTTTGCGTATCCCACCGCGTCTTCACTTCCCACCGGTCTTCATCAATCGCAATCGCTAAAACGGGCTGACGGTATATCTCGCCAGGGTCGGGGAGCGCCTGAGCCTGGAAAAGAATGTCAGTCAGGCCCTCGACGTCTACCACAAAGTCATTCGGGATATAAGTGCTGAACCCAATCCAATACTCCTCCCCCATCGTAAACCCATAAGAATTGGAGCGGGCGTCGGGAGGCATGTCGGGGTCCGCGGCGAGAATGACTGCTGTACGGTAGGAATGCCTTGACTCATAACGATGCAGATAGCAGCGCATCGAGAAAGCGCCTGCACGAACAGGATGCGGAGCAGCCACCACTTCGGGTGCGTTCTGGTTCCAGTAAAATCCGGTAAGGTCGCCAGTTTCAAAGTCTTTGACAAAAAGCAGGGGTTGCGAGGACTGAGAAGTTATTCCGCTTGCCTTCAGCGCCCTCGGGCTGCCGCTTTGTGCTTCCACGACCGGTTTTGTTTCAAAAACCAGGCCCAGAAGAATAGCCCCTGTTACAAGAATAGGCCCGATTATCAGTTTCATCGTCTTCGCTGATATGTACATCATTCACCTCTGTTCTTAAATGCTCTTTGGACGCGACAAGAGCGACTGACTGACGCAATTTACCAAATTGACACGGCCGTGCGAAAGTAGAGTCATGGAGGTACAGGAAATGGCAACCCCGCTGGAGTGGTTTCGCAGGGTCGTGTCAACTTTTGGTAGGCACAAATAAACCTTGGGTCAGGTTGTCACGAGGGGGAAGACTGCTGAGGGTGCCGACCACATTAAGATTTTCGTTACTATGATACATCACCCGAGGGGTTTTCGCAATAGGAAAATGGTACCATTGATGGGGGCGGGGGCTCGGTCAGAGGCCGGCCCCAGTGCTAAGGGCTCGTAAAAGAATAACTTCCCGATTTAGTAGGGCAGGTTGGCCGCGACTTTGATAGAGACGGCGGGTCACTGGTAGGCTATGGCAATCATCGCGTCGTGTTAGGGAAAACGAGAGAGCGGCCTACCTGCCGTTTCGCGGGACGACAGCCGACAGTTTCAAAAACGGGAAGTTATTTCTTAACAGCCCCTGAGGAGACGACTGGGGCAGGGGAGGTACTTGGGTTCGGCAAGGGTCTTAGACCTCGCCGTGCAGTTGACCATAGGTCTCCAAATGGCTTGAGACCTTCGGTCAGGGGCAGGGGGCTTGGTCGGAGACCGGCCCCAGCGCTGAGGGGGGGGCAGTTAGGGCAATCGCATTTATCCCATTCGCTCGGCCTGGATCGCCAGATCCAGGCCCTGGCCACTGGATTTGGCAATCCAGCGGGAGTAAAAAGGGCTTTTTGGTGTCCCAAAGTCTGCTCGACACTATAAATGCGATTGCCATGGGGGGCAGTTTAGACACTGGCGCGGTGACTACTCAGGCTGCCTCTTTCAGCGATTGAAATCGCCTCTCGTGGGCTTTCAGCCGAGCGTCTGCCTGCGCAGACGCGCCTGTCCGCGCAGGCGGACAGCCGGCTTCAGCCCTCTAAGCGCGGTTTCAACCGCCTGCCTGAATAGTAACCCGGCGCGCTTGGAAAGGCTCAGGAGAGCGGCAGCAACTTTTGAGTTATGAATGGTAGGAAGATTTGATATGTTCCGGGCTCAGGCTCACCCATCTCGGTGAAGGTGGCCGTGACGGTGGCGTCGCCGGTGATGGTGATGGTTCCGGGGTTGTCGGAGCCGGAGAGAGCGCCACTCCAGCCGGCGAAGGTCCAGCCGTCGTCTGCGTTGGCGGTCAGCGTGACCACGTCACCGTAGTGGTAGGTCGCCTGGTCTGGGTACTTGGCCACCGAGCCGCTGCTGGCGACATTGACCGTCAGGGTGTACTCGTCCTGGGTGAAGGTGGCGGTGATGG
>DAOUEC010000042.1:0-6436 GCA_034430655.1 Anaerolineae bacterium | reverse complement strand
GTCTGCGTCGAACTGCGCAACCCGACGCCCTTTCCCCAGGACGTGGTAGTCTTCTTCTCCTGGGCCGACTTTGGCATCGGCCTGCCCTTCCAACCTATCAATGGCCCTCGGCCCGTTCACCTCCCACGTTTCAGCATCGTCAGAGAATGTGTCCACTGGGTCCCACCGGTCAGTGAGCACGTGTGTCTCCAGGTCGAACTGGAGATAGAGGGCTATCCTCCCCAGCTGAGCCAGCGCAACATAGACGTGGGCGAGCCGCTGGAACCGAACACACCTCATTCCCGGCCTTTCCCCGTGGGCAACCCCTTCGATCATCCTGTGACTATCACCCTGGGGTTGATCCCCCACTTTCCCGATTGGGGACTTGAACTGTCGCAAGATGTCCTGACCAACGTGCTCCCAGGACCGGAGGGCGTACGGGGAGTCGTTCTGACCGTCACGCCTCCGGCCGACCTGCCCGCCGACGGGGATCCCATCGTAGATGTGGAGGCCTACGTGGAAGGCGAACTCATCGGCGGCTTCCGCAAGATCTTCCGCCCGCCCGTGCCCATTCACCGGCCCCAGGACCCCATCTACGCCGAATCGGAGATCTTCGTCCACCCGTATCCGCTGCGCGCCCGTGAGCCGACGGAGTTGGGCGTGGAGATACGCAACCCCACCGACGAGCCCCAGACCGTCACCGTCACCTTCAGTTACGCCAACTTCGGCATCGGCCTGCCTTTCACGCCCATCCACGAACCCAGCGTCGTGGAGGTACCCGATCACGGCATGATCCGGCCGGTCATCGTGTGGATACCGCCGGACGGGGGTCTGTGGTGCATCCAGGTCGAGATAGAGCTGCCTGGCCACGAAGAGCCCTTCTACAGTCAACGTAACATTGATGTGGGCGAACCGCTGGAACCGAACACGCCTCATTCCCGGCCCTTCCTCGTGGGCAACCCCTTCGATCATCCCGTGACCATCACCCTGGGGTTGATCCCGCACTTTCCCGATTGGGGACTTGAACTGTCGCAAGATGTCCTGACCAACGTGCTCCCAGGACCGGAGGGCGTACGGGAAGTCGTTCTGACCGTCACGCCTCCGGCCGACCTGCCCGCCGACGGGGATACCATCGTAGATGTGGAGGCCTACGCGGGAGGCGAACTCATCGGCGGCTTCCGCAAGATCTTCCGCCCGCCGGTGCCCGTCCATCGGCCCAAAGACCCGGTATATGCCGAGTCGGAGATCAGTGTAGACCCCTACCCCGTTGTACCTGGTCAGCCGACCGAACTCAGCGTCGAAGTGTTCAACCCCACCGACGAGGATTGCATCGTAACGGCCACCTTCAGCATCGCTCACTTTGGTATCGGCCTGCCCTTCAGCACAACCCACATCGCACCCAACCCCATCCGCATCTTTGTGCCGGCCCATGGCGCTGCCCGAGGACACGTGATCTGGGAACCTCCACGCTGGCGTGGCAAGTTCTGTGTGCGGGTGACGCTAGAGATGGAAGGCCACGAGCCCATCTGGAGCCAGCGCAACATAGACGTGGGTGAGCCACTGGAGCGCGGCGAACCCCACTCGCTGATCTTCCCCGTGGGCAGTTGGCCCTCCACCGAGCCGGTGACCATCACTCTGGGCCTCATCAACCACCGGGAGGGGTGGGACGTGAGCCTATCGGAGGATACGCTGGTCAGCGTGCAGCCGGGCCAGCCAGTGAGCGTGACCCTGACCGTCACCCCATCGAACGACGCCCGCCTGGGTACCGGTGATCCCATCGTGGACGTGGAGGGCTTCGTGGAGGGCGAACTCATCGGCGGCTTCCGTAAGCTAGACCGGCCGCCCGCCCCCCTCCACAAACCGCACGAAAAGGGTTACGCTGAATCGGAGATTGGCGTTGACCCCTACCCGCCGCAACTGGGCAGGGATAGCCGGGTCAGCACCGTGGTGCATAACACCAGCGACACCACGGTCACCGTGGAGCTGGAGTTCGGCTGGGCCGGGTTCGGCATGGGCATCCCCTTCACTACCACCGGCATGATGCCCTACACCCGCTCGGTGACGCTGAGCCCGGAGATGACCGCCACCGCATGGGTAACGTGGACGCCGACCTACTCTGGACACCAGTGCATCTTGGTCCGGCTAAACGCTGCCGGCTACGAGCCCCAGGAAAGCCAGCGCAACGTGGACGTGGTGGAGCGCCCACCCTGCGGCGAGACCAAGACGTATACCTTCACTGTGCGCAACGAATCACACCTCACCGTCACGGTGGAAATCGGCCTCATCACCTTCGACGTGCCGGCTGACTGGGAGGTGACCGTCACACCCAGCGATACCCTGACACTAGGGCCGTACAGCGAAGGGGTGGTCACGGTCACGGTGCGGATTCCGTGCCCGCTCACGCTGCAAGCAATGCACACCTCGCAGGAGATGCACGTCTTGCAGCAGGAAGCCGGAGGCGTGCCGACCATTGACGTGGAAGGCTACATTGACGGCGAACAGGTGGGCGGTGTCGAACTACAGTTCTCGGGCAAAGCCCCGGGAGAGAGGTTCACCATCTACCTGCCCGTGGTGCTAAGAAACTGGCAGTAAGCCAGGGCAAGGTAGCCAGATAACAAAGCCGCTCCAATAGCAAGGGGACGGAAAGGCAAAATGTCTCTCTGTCCCCCTTGCTTTTTGGGCGGGCGACTTGTGTCTCCTCTTACGTTCCCGCTTCCCACGACGTCAGGTACTTCTCCTGCTCCGGCGTCAGTACGTCAATCTCGACTCTCATCGCGTGCAACTTGAGCCGGGCGATCTCCCGGTCAATCTCCTCTGGCACGTCGTAGACGGTGCGTTCCAGTTCGTCGGCGTGGCGCAGGATGTACTCGGCGCTGAGGGCCTGGTTGGCGAAGGACATGTCCATCACTGCGCTGGGGTGGCCCTCGGCGGCGGCCAGGTTGACCAGGCGGCCCTCCGCAAGGAGGTGGATGCGCCGCCCGTCGGACAGAGTGTACTCGTCCACGGAGGGGCGGACGCGGCGCGGCGGCCCCGCCGCCATTTCCGTAAGTGCACGGATGTTGACCTCCACGTTGAAGTGGCCGGAGTTAGCGACGATGGCGCCGTTCTTCATCACCTCGAAGTGCTGCCGGTCAACTACGTTGCAGTCGCCGGTAGAGGTGATGAAGATGTCGCCCAGTGGTGCGGCCTCGATCATCGGCATCACCCGGTAGCCGTCCATCACCGCCTCCAGCGCCCGCAACGGGTTCACCTCGGTGACGATGACGTTGGCGCCCAGCCCTTTGGCGCGCATGGCGATGCCCCGGCTGCACCAGCCGTATCCGGCGACGACGATGGTCTTACCGGCGATGAGGACGTTGGTGGCGCGGATGACGCCGTCCATCGTGGACTGCCCCGTGCCGTAGCGGTTGTCGAAGTGGTGCTTGGTCATCGCGTCGTTGACGGCGACGATGGGGTAGCGCAGCACGCCGTCGTGAGCCATCGCCCGCAGCCGGATGACGCCGGTGGTCGTCTCCTCGGTGCCACCGATGACGTCGCCGATCAGTTCGGTGCGCGCCTTGTGGAGCGTGCTCACCAGGTCGGCTCCGTCATCCATCGTGATCTGGGGGCGATGATCAATGGCGGCGTGGATGTGTTTATAGTAGGTCTCGTTGTCCTCCCCCTTGATAGCGAAGACGGGGATCTCGTAGTAGGAGACCAGCGCCGCCGCCGCGTCGTCCTGGGTGGAGAGGGGGTTAGAGGCGGTGAGGACCACTTCCGCCCCTCCCGCCTGGAGCGTGCGGGCCAGGTTGGCCGTCTCGGTGGTGATGTGGAGGCAGGCGGAGAGGCGCACGCCTGCCAGCGGCTTTTCTTTGGCAAAGCGCTCACGGATGAGGCGCAGTACTGGCATCTCTCGCTCGGCCCACTCGATGCGCAGGCGGCCTGCGGGAGCCAGGTCGAGGTCTTTGATGTCGTAGTCAGTTGGCATTGGAAATCTCCTTTGGTTTGTTTGGATGCTGGTTATTTGTGTTCAAGTGCGATAGTTGGTGATCAGAGTGCGGTCTTCCTGGTAGCCCTGGCATGCCGTGGATATCTGTCGAAGTGAAGCACCCGATGGCTTCACATGCCTACGGGCACTCAGGTCTCGGCCATGACTTGTCGATGTCCTCACTTTCGTCGACCTTGTATAGCGGGTACAGCCATATGGTCTCCGCTTCAATGCCACGCTGTCTCAGGAACTGTTGGACAGTCGGCTCGTAAAGTTCCCTCATTAAATGCCGCCAGGTCACTGGCCCGTATTCACCATCCAAGATGTGGTCCTCCATCTCTTTGTCCTCAATCATCTCGCTCAAGACCTTCATGAAATGAGGCAAACCTTCCCACTCCTCGTCGTCTGTGCTGCTCTTGATTTGCAAGAAGGCATCGTCGTCCTCAATTTGCAGATAGAAAGTTGTTGTCATTTGTGCCTCCTATCAGGGTGAGGCCTGCTCTGCTTCTCTCTAGCCACAACATAATCCCAATACAACTCGTACATCTCCCCTTCGCACCAGGCCCGCCACCAAGCTTCTGCAGGGATGCTCCAACGTTCCATCGGCTCTGGGGACCGTGTGTTGACCGAGCGAACCAGGTCAGTTGTATATTCCACTATATCCTTGTACTTCTCACAATACTCATCTGCTGGTAGCCATTCAAACACAAGGTCACCATAATCATTCAGTCCGTATGTGACCACCCCGTCTCCTGGCAGATCGTAGAGGATATTGACGCCCCCGTGCGCAGTCGGGTAGCCATCCAGGTATATGACATGTCGGGGAAACGCGTACTTGAGTTTCCGTCTCAGTTCATTGAGAGAGAACTCCATTTCAGCCTCCTCGAATCAAATACCACTTCGTGCCATCAAAGCCGATGACACCGCGTTGCTTGAGGTATTGCTGGGCGTTCCGCACATAATGCTTCCACTTCTTGCCAAAATGCACGCCTTTGATGACTCGGTCAATGTTGTCGTCGCACAGGTCAGGGTGGATCTGCTGGATCCGGGGATGTAATTCGACGGTGTGCATCGGGCCATACTTGCGCAGCAGGTACACGATGGTGTCGGCGAAGATACCGTTGGTCGTCTTGCCGCTGGCCCTGATTTCCATCAGTCCGGTTTCGGCCTCGCTTGTGCGGCGCCGGAATTCATCACGCAACGTTTTCCTGGCTTCGCGCTCAATGCGACGGCTTAAATCTCTCAAGTCGCTGGCTGTTTGCGCCAACTGCTCGATTTCCGGTCTGGGGACGATGTTGCCAAGGTCTCCATACGCCAGGAGTTCCTCCCGGATGTGACGTACACGAGCCGGGTCGGTTATGCGCACTCCGTACTCATAGTTCAGGGATAGGCCACTCTCGGTAAGGTTGCCCGAGGTAATGATTGCTTCACTTTCATCAGCAGCGTAGACCTTGGCATGTAACCGTGGCAAGTATGTCACTCGGGTGTGAGGAACGGCATCCATGAGAAATACGAGGGCGGCTGGATCCGTGGAACCGCGCAGGACGTTGTTCACCGAGAGATCGGTCAGTACATCCAGTCTGACGCTAGACGCCACGCTATTGTCTTGCAAGATCTGCGCCATGCGCTCAATGGGTTTAGACGTGATGTAGGGCGACACAAGAAGTCCATACTCTTCGATACTGCCTATGAGGTGCTCAAATGTATCTTGCCAACGTGCTGAAACGGTCTCAAAGCTCACAGCCCCTCCATCCCAAGTATCCAGCATCTAGCATCCACCATCCAGTTTCCAGCAACACATCCAACGCCCCCTCGTCGCCGAAGTGCTCCCGGCAATCAGTTCCCGCTTGCCTCGTGGATTCCTGTTCAGCGGGCATATAGCACCTTTCCCCTGGTTAATATCTCCTCGAAAAACTGGTCCCCTTTGGCCCGTCTTTTCTCCAGTTCGGCCGGGGTGATTACCAATGGCGAGAAGGGGGTTGTCCCCACAACCTCTGCCGCCAATTCGCAGACCTCCGCCCAACGCTTGGGGAATGACTTGTCGGTTTCTTTTAGAATCAGAAGGTCAATGTCGCTGGCCCTATTAGGTTCCCCGTATGCATGGGAGCCGAAGAGGATAATTCTTTCCGGTTGATATTCCGCGACCAGGACTTCGACGATCTTTCTCAAGAGAGATTGAACGTCTTTTGTCATCACGCTTCCTCACTGACTAATAGCGCATCAAGCATCCCTTCATCTTCAAAAAACCGGCGGAAGCGGGCGACGAACTCGGCCAGGGTGTAATGGTGGCTCTGCGAACCTGGTTGCTCCAGGGCGTAAGTGGCCGCCAGCGCCCCCATCCGCCCGGTGACCTCCCACGGCAGGTCGGCGCTCAGCCCCTTGATGAACCCTGCCCGGAAGGCATCTCCCACGCCCGTGGGGTCACCAGCACGTTCGGGGGGCACTATCGGAACGTCGTGGGCCGTGCCCTCAGCCCAGATACGGGTCCCT
>DAOUEC010000041.1:0-3764 GCA_034430655.1 Anaerolineae bacterium | reverse complement strand
GGGCAAAAGAAACGGGCACCCCCAATTTTGCGCAAAAGGTCGCCTGCAGCCTACAGCTTCTTGAGCACGGTGGCATCGTAGTCCCCCTCCGGCGAGTAGGCCACCGCTGACCCGCCGTCCAGGTTGAACCCTATCTGCCAGCCCCACAGATGGCCGTTGATCTCAACCCTCCCGAATCCGGCCCCTTGGCTATAGCCATGCTCCCGGAGCACCGCCGGGTACTTGAACGTAATCGGCATGGGCAGCCGCACCTTGTCCCTCAAGGCCAGCGCCTCGGCGACAATGACCTGCTCGGGGTCGGCGGGCGGCTCCGGAGGCCCCGGCTGCACGAGCGCGAACCGCACCAGGACTGGCCGGTGGGCCGTATAATCGAGTTCCAGATTCAGGCCGTAAAGCCCGAATCCGAACAGCGCCTCAGAGTTCCCGGCCATCCGTGCCCCGAAACTGCCCCAAGCGTGGTGCATGGGCTGCTCGTAGGCCCCGTTCCTGGCCCCCGGCGGCGCGAGCGCGTCGGGGTCCTTCCAGTTCATGGCGGCCTCCCCGTCGGCCCAGAAGAGGACCGGCGGCTGCGCCTGCTTCTGCGGCACGACGACCCAAGCGCCCATGTTATCGGTATCGGGCTGCACCTCTACCGACATAGCCTTCCAGTAGGGCAATGTCTCGTCATCCGGCCCTGAGACGGACAAGGCCGCTATCATCTCTTGCGACAGGCCGACAAACTCTATACCCTGGGTCGGTTCGGGTGTTGGCTCTGGCACTGGTTCCTCCTCTTCGTCGTCAGGCGGCACGTAGGGCGTGCCTTCGGCGCGCGTGAACCTCGAAATCTGGCCCATGTCGGTAAAACTCGGCAGTGCCCCGCCCCCCACCCTGGCATTCCTGGCCCACCCAGAGGCGTACCACCCGTCGTCCGCAGCCAGCCAAGCGCACTCACAGATGAGGTAGTCATGCCACGCCTTCGGGTGCTGGGGGTTGAACCTGGCGAACATCTCGTGGTTCAAGACCTTGTGCCAGTGAATATAGTCCTCGTTGCATGGGTAGAGGTTCCCAAGCTGGTGCAGGATGTAGCCCCCCACCATGCCGTCCTCGTATCCAGCCTCCGTGCCGAATAGGGGGATCTCCCTCCCCAGCGCCGCCCTGAACTGCGCCTCGATCCACTCGTAGTCTCTAAAGGCGCAGCGATCCGGGCTATCCAGTGGGTTCTCATTCGGCCTATTGTGGATGGCGAGCCCGGCACCGTCGAAGGCCCAATGCAGGTTATCCCTTAGCTTTCCGAGCCCGATGATGTCGGTATAGAGATCGTGGTGAAAGTAGACATTCGCCGAATTGTAGGCCGTGGGGGCGAGTCCAGGGAAGAGCGGAACCCCGCCCAGCCGCTTCACCTTGTCCCCCTCGCTGCACCACTGGTCATAGAGGAGACTGATGAATGCGGCTCTGCCCGTTGTCCCGCCATATTTATAGTCTGGATAAGGCTTCCAGCATTCCACAGAGGCTAGATTAGGCTCGTTGCCGATCTCGATGTATGGGCACCCTTCGCCCAGCACGGCCTTGATAAAGTCCTCGTAGAGGTCCAACCCGGTGGGATGGCACGGCTGCCGGAAAGGCCGCGCGATGGGCATGAGGCCTCTGCGGCGGGCGTGCTCGATCAGCGCCAATCGCCCGCTCTTGTGGTTTATGTCCATCAAGAGCTTGATCCAGGAGAACCCAAGGTCAGCCATGGCATCAATCAGGTTGTGCATGAACCCGATGGTGCCGGGACCGTCGCCTGCGTTCTGATCCCCACAGAGGCCGATCCCGTTGTCCTTTTCAGGACGCGGACACCAGTCGAACATCTTGCCTCCTAGCTCTCAGTATACCATACCATCAGGGCAAGGGCATAGCCACATGGCCGTTGGTGGCCAGGTACACAACTGTCATCGTCAGGGCTGAGACCACCCAGACCAACATGCCTATCACGCTGATAATCTCCGCCCTGCTGAGGCCAAGTTTGACCGCCTTGGTGCCATTGGCCTCCTCACGCATCACACGGATGAAGTCAGCCTTGTTCTCGTCGTAGAGCCACGCCTTCCACCAACGGCCACCGTGGGCCTTGACATCGCGGGCATGGGCGCGGAAATCCGAGGGCTTGTCGTAGGCGTCAGGATCGGCGTGGAAGCCAATCCCCGTATCCTCGGGGGGCACAGGCCACGGAACGGTCATCTCAGCACCTCGCTCACTAGGCTGCATTCAACAGCCATTATAGCGCATCGCCGCAGGGTTGGCAACTACCTCTTCTTGCTGGCCACTACGTGCTTGCCGTTCATGCCCACCAGGAGCGTCCGCAACTCGGTAGAAACCTTGATGTTCTCCTTCAGGCATTCCCGCACGTCCCGCATGAGCCCAGTGCTAGCCTCCGTGTGCTTCTCGATGGCTGCGAAGGCCGGATTGCGGGCCTCCATCACGGCACTGAGGGTGCTCAGCACGGCTGTGTTCTCTCGCACCACGGTCAGGGTCTGCTCCTGGAGGCCCGTCAGGGCCGCAAGGTTCTCGGCGCGGTCCGAGCTGTGGAGCACGTTCTGCCTGAACACGATGTACAGCGCGACCACGGCCACGATGGTCGGGCCACCTGCGTTGGCTATGAACTCCAGGAAGCTGAATTCCATGTCATATATCCCCTTACTGGTATATCTCCCTTAGGAGATTAACGATACTATAGTGTGTAAAGGTTAACCCGATTTTCGCGCGGGCGTCGGCCCCCGTTCTTTTTGCCCGCAAAGGAAAGCGCCGATGTATAATAATTGTTTGGCCCGTCTCTGATTCTCATGCCAGGTTCTTGGGTATCACTTCCCAATGATCCAGATACAAATCCCTAGTCGCACCGCCATTAGATTGGCATCGGACTATCGGTGTGAGCACGTCAGCGGGAACGTTCGCTATGTTCGTGACTATCAGGCCCCCATCGAGGAACCAGTCTACCTGGTAATCGCCACCCCCTATGGGATAGGCATCCACGCGGTGTACGTGCGGATCAGTATCGGTGGCCACCCCGCTGTCGATGATGGTAGTGCCGCCGCCATCCTGGCAGATGAGGTACCAGTTCACCCCCAGCGCAGTATTGGCCCTGGCCGTGATCCGTCGGTTGGCTGCGGCGTTCCAGGTGCCGAAATCCGTGATGATGTCGGTGATGGCACTGATGTAGAATCGCCCGATCATCGTCCACCCATAGGCGGCGCTGAGGGTATCGTAGTTGTCAGCCTTGTCTCCCAGCCACAAGGCTTGGTAGCGGAACGCCGCAGCGCCGCCGCGCAGGCGCACCCAAGCCCCATGCATCCCGTCCATGAGTGTGATGCCGCTGTCTACGCCCGCGACATCGGTCGTATCGTACTGCTCATGGATGGCCCGTCCCAGGAAATCATCCCGCCAGCCTCGGTCCACCAGGGGCCGCTCGCGGGACTGTAGCTCCTCAACTTGCGCCTCCAAGCTGGCGATACGCGCGACTAACTCGTCCGAAAGGCTCACAGCGCGAACTCCTCGAAGCTGGGTTTGATGGTCTCCTTGCGCCCGTCCACCTCCACGCCCACAGCGGCTACGTGGAGGTCCCACTGCTCCCCTGCATACACCGCCGTAACCACGTCCCCAAAGCCCCAGTGCAGCCCATAGACCGTGCTGGGGACCTCCACCACGTCGAAGGTGAAGCCCCGTTTGCCGAAGCCCTCGTCCAGCTTGGCGTTGGCCCCGTCGATGAGGTCCAGGGTAGTCTCTGCATCCACACTGGCGAAGGTCTCGCA
>DAOUEC010000040.1:0-2895 GCA_034430655.1 Anaerolineae bacterium | reverse complement strand
ACGGACGTTCGAGAGTGCGTTGATGCATCTCCTGGAGACGGAGTACGGGCTGCTGGGTGGCCGGCGTATCCTACAACTGCTGGTCGAGGACGTGATGGGGCTGATGGAGGAGTTCTACCCGCCGATGGAGCTAGTGGGGAGCGGTGCTCTGGTCTGGACGTGCACGGCGGACGAGGGCAAGAAAGCGGAGCCGGGGAAACGCACCGAGGAGTACAAGACGGTGACGGTGAGGCTGCCCTTCGTGGCCCGATCTGACCTGCGATCCCGCACCGAGGGGAAGACACCGCGAGGCAAGACCCACGCGGTGGCCAAGTCACGGGACAAAAGACGAGCGGCGCGGATGGTGAAGGCGGCCGAGGAACAGGGCGGGCTACTGACCATCGCCGAGTTGAGCGTCATCCTGAACAAATCGGTAATGGTTGCAGAGACAGCAATCCGTTCAATCCGCTCCCCAAATCCGTTGACAGTTGGCGCGGGGGTAAACGCATTGTCTCGGCACCACATACGGGGACGGCACGTCCCCTTCGAGCGTATTTTAGGTCGTCTATCCCACAAATAACCGCCGGTACATGCTCACAGCACTCGTCCTGACACTCAAACCGACCACCTCTGCCGTCGTCCCGGCTTTCCTGGGACGCGCCGCCCACGCCTGGTTCCTCGACCAGATGCGCCAGACCGACCCGCAACTGGCGCAAAGGCTCCACACCCCCGACACTCCCAAGCCTTTCACCGTCTCCCCCCTGTGGTCCCCAACGTCACTGCCGCACGACGGCAGCCTGCACCTGTCCGCCGGTCAGACCTGCTACCTGCGCATTGCCAGCATAGAGACCGATCTATCCCGCCGCTTGCTGAGCACCTTCGTCTCCCGCTGGGCCAATGCAACGATACATCTGTCCGGCGTGCCCTTCCGCGTACATAAGATCGCCTCCACCGCCGCCGGGCATCCGCAGGCGACCCATCTCTCCTACGAAACACTCATCGAAAGAGCAGAGCAGTCCCCGCCCCCTGGCCACGTGACCTTGCAGTTCTTGACGCCCACCACCTTCCGTCGCAGCCCGCCGCCCGGGGGCCTCTTCGACGACGCTCCTTATGGCCTGCCCTTCCCTCTACCGGAACTGGTCTTCGGCGGGCTCCTCTCGCTGTGGAACGCTTTCGGTCCCCAGCCTCTCCCCGAGGAAATGCGGACATTTGCTCGCGACTGCATCATGGTCAGCCGCTACCGGCTGCACACGGAACTGGTTGACTTTGGGAGTGGTCGCCGGGGGCGCGTGGGGGGTTTCGTGGGCGTGTGCCGCTTCGCCATCCGCTGCCCGGATGCACCCTGGCGACGGCGCATCGGGCTGCTGGCCGCCTTCGCTCCCCTGGCCGGGGTGGGCTGGCGCCGGACAATGGGGCTAGGCCAGATCCGACTTGGGGAATAGACACAACGCCCAATCTATTGAAAGCAAACGGCCTGTCCCCTCGTGGGACAGGCCCTTTGTGCATACCAGCCGCCGCAAAAGTGGGGCAGACTTTCCAGTCTGCCGCCAGGACAGGCTAGAAAGCCTGCCCCACATGCCGTTCCGGCTCCCAGCGCAGGATCAGTTCCTTCGCCGCCCGCACCTCGTCCAGCCTCCGCACCGGCGCATTGTGGGGCGCCTCGTGGAGCAGGTCGGGGTCCGTGCGGCCCTCCTCGGCGATGCAGAGCAGCGCCTCGGCGAAGGAGTCCAGCATCTCCTTGCTCTCCGTCTCCGTCGGCTCAATCATCAGCGCCTCGTGAACGATCAAGGGGAAATAGACCGTGGGCGGATGGAAACCGAAATCCATCAGCCGCTTGGCCACGTCCATCGTGTGCACACCGGCGGTCTGCACGTCCTCGGGTGGACCGGCCAGGACGAACTCGTGCATGCAGGTGCGGTCGTAGGGCACCTGGTAGGTCCCTTTGACCTGGCTCATCAGGTAGTTGGCGTTGAGCACAGCATACTCGGCCACCCTCCGCAGACCGTCCGGCCCCAGCATGCGGATGTAGGTGTAGGCCTTCACCAGCACGCCGAACTGGCCGTAAAACGCCTTTACCCGGCCGATGGACTTGGGTGGATCCACGAACGTGTAGAACTCCGCCTCGTCATCCGACCGTTCGAGGTCTACGGCCACAATGGGTGCTGGCAGGAAGTCGGCCAGAGAAGGAGCCGCGCCGACCGGGCCGGAGCCAGGGCCGCCACCGCCGTGGGGGGTGCTGAAGGTCTTGTGCAGATTGTAGTGCAGGACGTCGAAGCCCAGGTCGCCGGGGCGGGCGATACCCAGGAGGGCGTTCATGTTAGCCCCGTCGCCGTACATCAGCCCCCCGTGCTCGTGCACCAGGCCGGTGATTTCCTCGACGTGTTCGTCAAACAGCCCCAGCGTGTTGGGGTTGGTCAGCATCATACCCGCCAGCCGGTCACCGTGCTCATCGCAGGCCGCCTCCAGCGCCGCCAGATCCACGTTGCCCCGTGCGTCGGAGGGAACCTCGACTATGTGCAGGCCACTCATACTCGTGCTGGCCGGATTAGTGCCGTGGGCCGAGTCCGGGACCAGGATCACGTCTCGCCTCGCGTCCCCCCGGTCCAGGTGGCAGGCGCGCATCATCAGCACGCCGGTCAACTCGCCGTGGGCCCCCGCCGCCGGCTGCAGGCTGACCGCTGCGAACCCGCCGATCTCCTTGAGGAACTCCTGCAGGTGGTACATCAAGAACAGTGCCCCCTGCACTATCTCCTCGTCCTGGTAGGGATGGAGGTAGACGAAACCGGGCAGGCGGGCCATCTCCTCGTTGATCTTGGGGTTGTACTTCATCGTGCAGGAGCCCAGCGGGTAGAAGCCGGTGTCCACCCCATAATTCACCTGAGAGAGATGGGTGTAGTGGCGGGTCAGGTCCGGCTC
>DAOUEC010000039.1:0-2153 GCA_034430655.1 Anaerolineae bacterium | reverse complement strand
CATCATGATGCAGATCGTGGCCACTTTGCTGGTGTATGCCTTGCTGGTTCTGTATCATCAGGGTGGCCCGCTTTCTCTCAAGCGATTATTGCGCGAGTTGCGCTTCCAGATACACGATCGACTGTACCAACCAGGCTACGAGCACGGGCAGCGTGATGCACTTGCCCAGGTGGCCCTCGCCAACGCCGCCGCGGGGGCCGCTTCGTGAAACAATTGAACACTATTGCTTACCCACCCCTGATGGGCCTGTCAGGATTAGCACCTTCATCAACCATATCCCCTTGTCTACGTGGAACTGGCAACATAGGCAACACGGATATCGCGGTGCAGCGGGATGTTCTCCAGATAGGTGCGGCGGAAGGGGCTATCGGGCGGGATCAGAGCGTGCTTGCGCATCATTTCGTCGTAGGCGCGTTGAAGAAACTCGGCGGCTTCTGCTTCGTGACCGTTTGCTGCCAGGGCCAGGCTGTGATGGTAGAGGATCTCTTCGCTGACACACTTGATGATTTGCACGAACCCAAAGTGTTGGTAGATGTCCAACGCCGCTTGAGACGATTCCAGGGCCTGACGAAGATGCGCCTGACGTTCCGCTTCGTCGGCGGCGCATTCCGCCAACCTTAGGTGTGCCGCTGCCAACTCGCAGGCGGCGGCCATTTCGTACTGCCGGGTGAGCGGGGCGTCGGCCACCAGTTGGGAGGTTTGCGCGGTGAGTTCTAACGCCTCACGCAGATGGGCCTCGTCGCCCAGACCGTTGTGGAGAATGGCCGAGACCAGGCGCAGACCGGCGCGCCCCATGTCGTGCACAGCCTGCACGCCGGTGATGCGACGTGCATGTTCGAGCGTCTCCTGCGCCTCATCGTACCTGCTCTGTACGATCTGAACCTGGGCGACGCGCAACAAGGCGAACACCGCGCCCGGGGTGCCCTCCTGGATGCGCAGGCACTCCTTCAACAAGGCCAGTCCCGCTTCATAGTCGCCCAGGTAGAGGCTCTGAATCTGACCGCATTGCATCAAGGCATCCCCCTCTATCGGGCGATGGCCGATCTCACGGCTGATGTGCAGCCGTTTCTGGTGGTATTCAGTCAGCAGCCGGTAGTAGTCGCCGCTGCGCTCGAACTGCAGGCCGATAAGGTTCAAAAGGCTCATTTCGGCCATCTTGTCGTCCAGGGCCTGGCATAAGGGCAGGGCCGCCTCCAGGTATTCCATACCGCGCTCTGGTTGGTCGCTCCAGGCATAGACCTGGCCCATTCCGATGAGGATGCCGACCTCGTAGTGCCGGTCGCCCAGTTGCCGGGCCAGCCTGAGGGCGCGCTCCGCGAGTTCCCACGCCGTTGGGTCGTTGACCCAAAGGCGCTGATTGGCGATAGCGACCAGGCTTTGCATCTCGCGGCGCTGATCGCCCAGTTGCTGGGCCAGGGTCAGGGCTTTTTTGGCCATCGGGACGCCCGCGTTAAATTCCTCTTGACTTTGCCAGTTCGCCACGCCGGGCTGTTGCAGCAGCGCGTCAATCAGCCAGACCGGGTCGTCCTCCAACTGCCGCGCCAGTGGGAGGAGAGCCTGAGCATCGGCCCGCCCGGCCTCGAGATCACCCATCAGGAAAAAGATCCCGCGCCGCCCGTTCAACACCTCAAACCGCTGGGTGCGAATAGCATAAAGCCGGCCCTCAACCTCAACCTTAACCTCAACCTCATCCAGCAGTTCGAGGGCGCGGGTATAATGTTCCAGCGCCTCGACGTTGGCATAGATCCCCTGCGCCTGTTCGGCGGCTTGGAGAGCATAGAACAGTTCTTTCCTTGGTTTGCCAGCCTGACGATAGTGGTACGCCAGCACACCATAGTACGGCGTCAGGGTCTCAAGCCCACAGAGGTCTTCGAGATATTCGGCCACCTTGAGATGGTAAGGGCCTGTTAAAAAACAACTTCCTGGTTTAGTCGTTGCACCTGAGTATTCGAAGCAGTATCCGAACGTGGTCGAATAGTGTAGTTCCATTTTGGACAGACCTCATGACGTTCCAGGTTGAGTTTTTTCATCTCGGCATCCGAGACTCGCTGGCCTTTCTCGTAAACCCCTTCCAGCAGGGAGGCTTTGACGGTCAGACCGGTAGTTGTTTCTGTGCCACGGATGTAAGCCAACATAATGTCGAATGTGCGTAG
>DAOUEC010000038.1:0-1658 GCA_034430655.1 Anaerolineae bacterium | reverse complement strand
AAGAATCACTTGAACGCCTACCACAACCCCTACGCCCAGAAGCGGAGGAAACTGACCATCGAAGACGTGCGGGCCGCGCCGATGGTCGCCTGGCCGCTGACCCGCCTCGACATCTGCGTCATGTCCGACGGTGCAGCCTGCACCATCCTCTGCTCCGAGGACGGGCTGACCAAACTGGAAAAGGCTGGCGGCCACCGCATCCCCCGCGTGCGCGTCACCGGCATCGGCCGGGGTACCGACGCCATGCGCCTCTCCGACCGGCCCCATCAATCCTACGAGGATTTCTACGAGTACAACGCCCTGCCCAACGAGATGGATGCCGACTCCCGCGCCTACTACAAAGAACTGTGGGATCACGGCTTCCGCTACCCCGGCGTCCATTCCTTCCGCGCCGGCCGCATGGGCAGCAAAGAGGCTTATGAGAACGCCGGCATCACCGACCCGCTCGACGAGATTGACTTCATCGAACTGCACGACGCCTATACCTCGTCGGAGATTCAGACCTACGAGGACATGGGGCTGTGCCGGTACGGGGAGGGCGGCCCCTTCGCCGCCAGCGGCAAGGCATTTATGCCCGGCATTGACTACGGGCTCGACCTGCCGGATGAGCCGGCCTGCCCGGTCAACCCCTCCGGCGGCCTCATCGCCTGCGGCCATCCCGTCGGCGCGACAGGGCTGATGCAGGCGGTCTTCGCCATCTGGCAGTTGCAGCACACCGTCGAGAAGCACTTCGACGATCCGGCGCTACAGGTGCCCGATGCCCACTGCGGCGCGATCCACTCGCACGCCGGCACCGGCACCTACGTGACGGTCAGCATCCTGGAAAGCGAGGAATAGGAGGTAGCCCAATGTCTGCCAAAAAATCTGAACGAGAATTCCCCAAGAAGTTTGAGGAAACGCTGGAGGGGACTGTCGTCTTCAACGTCCCCTTCCCCACCGGCGACGACCTTTCGGCGCTGAAGGAGATGGCGCCCATCGTCGTCAAGCAGCCCTACGCCATCGAGTACAACTACTCCTACGGCCAGGACTCCCCCTTCTTTGCCGCGTTAGCCAATAAACGGTTCATCGTCTGCCGCGAGCCGGAGACCGGCTACACCTATGCCTCCCCGCGTGGCCACGATATGTACACCGGCAAGGAGACGGAGTGGGTGGAGATCAAGCCAGAGGGCAAGGTGCACGCCTTCACCGTCTGCCACTTTGGATCGGAGGAATTCCTGCCCCAGTGCCCCTACGTGCTGGCGCTGATCGAGTTCGAGGGGGTGAACACGCTCTTTCTGGCGCGGCTCACCGACGTTGACCCCTACGAGGCCAGCGCAGACTGGATCGGGATGAAGGTCAAAGGGCGCTTTCTGCGCAACTCCAAGTTCAAGCCGACGGACGTCTACTTCTACCCGGTGGAGTAGAACGCGGATCGCAGGACAACAACGGATTTAGAAAGAAACGGATAGCGGACGGGGCGGCAAGCCTGCATGCGGAACCCGCCTGAAGACCGCCGCCCCATCAGCCTCAATGAGCATCTCCGCACGGGCAAGGAGGTAAAAACGATGGTGCCAGTTACCATCAATCGTCATGGGCTGGCGGAACTATCTGCGCGAGCGGTATGATGCATGAGAGTTGGCATGGGAAATGTAAGGATGTCTGAAACAGCGGCACCTTCA
>DAOUEC010000037.1:0-2709 GCA_034430655.1 Anaerolineae bacterium | reverse complement strand
TACCTCGTTATCATCGCACGGTTCCCGGAGCTGCGGGGCAAGGTGTTCCGGCACCTGCTGCACCGGGCGTTGACGGAGGTGAACGGCGAGTGAAGACTAAACTCGTGATCATCCCTACCGGGCGGCTACCTGGGTTGCCGCTGGAAGCCTCCTGCCGGAAGAGCTTCCGGCAAGTCGATATGCAGGAGTGGTTGGTATTGAAAGTGCCGATGCCATTTCGATCGGCTAGCACGCGCGATGAGACTGGCCCCAAGTGCGCGTGGGAGGTTACAAGGGTTGCGCAAAGGATCGATCATGATCGGATTGCTATCTATGCCTTTCAGTTCTGCGCGCCTTTGGATCTGGAGGCCAGAAAGAATCTAGACAATCATCGGGCGCTGTCATATCGGAGATTGATAGAAGCGGCTCGGAGGTGTCATAAGGAGCAAGAGGTTGAGGGTATTCTTACCCTGATGGCTTTGAGGGGCAGGCCGTGAAGCGTCTATTGATCTGCTGGGCCAACCGCCAGGTCGAGCCGTGCGAGGTCTGTGAGGAGAGGGCGTCGGCGATGGTGGAATCTGGCGAGGCGCTGCTGTTCGCGGCGCAGGCGCATGGCGACCGTCTTAGGAATCTCTCCTTGCGGCATATCTACCAGTTGATCCGGTTTCGTCAAGAACCGCGATCTGTATGGGTAGAGCCTATATGTTTTCAGTTGGTTGACGATTATATCAAGCAGGGCGGCCTCTGGCTCGATGCCAGTTTTGACAGTTGGCTGCGGTGGGCTTCTTCCTCTGAGGAGCGCCGTTTGGCCTTGGATGAGGCCGCTCTAATAGCCGCGCTGAATGGAGGCGTGGTGCCATGAAGCGCATAGTGGTCTGGCCATACAGTATGAAGAAACGAGAGAAGCGGTGTACTGGACTCTTTTGTGCAACAGAACGCCCGTCCTTTTCCTTTGCCCGCAAAAGGAAGCGGGGCGCTATAATGACTAGGTGGGGGTTTGATGAACGTACCCTTCGATACGGAAGCCGAGCGCGCGGCCTTAGGTTCATTACTCATAGACCCGGCCCTGATGGCCGAGGCCGAATCCCTTTTGGAGCCAGGGGACTTCTACCGGGAGGCCCACGGCATGGTCTACACGGCTATGCTGGGGTTGTGGCGCTCCGGTTCGGCGGTGGACTACACGCTGCTGTGCCGAGCCTTGGAGGAACGTCACGAATTGGAGGCCGTCGGTGGCGCTGGGGAACTGGCGGGGCTGATCAATGCCGTGCCCACCAGCGCGCATTTCGCGCACTACGCCCGCGAGGTTGTAACCCTGGCCAACCGACGCCGGATCATGGCGGCGGCTATCGAGATGCAAGGCATGGCCCGCGAGGGTGGGGCCTCGGTGCCGGAACTACTGGAGCAGTCCCAGGCTATGCTCGCCGCCGTGGCCGCGCGGGCGGATGTGGCGCGGGCTGCCACGCTGTTCCCGGAGGCCCTGCGGGACTATTGGGCTTCGTTGAATGCGGAGCTTTCCGGCGAGGTTGTGCGGGTGCCCTTCGGCTTCCGGGATCTGGATTCACTGGTGGGGGGTCTGAAACCGGGGGACCTGTGCTATATCGGGGGTACCCCAAGTGTGGGCAAGACCACTCTGTGCCTGCAAGCGGCGCTGAACCTGGCCAAGCTGGGCGCGGGGCCGACGGCGGTGTTCTCCGTAGAGAGCACAGAGCAGGAACTCGCCGGGCGCATCCTGGGCTATGCCACCAACGTGACCTCAGACGCCATGCGCAAGGGCTGGGTGGATGCGGAGGTTATGGAGTGGGTGGGCCGGGTGGCCGCCGCGCTGGAGATGCCGATATTCCTGCGGGAGGACTACGACCTCTCGCCGGGCGGTATCGACGCGGCGCTGACGGCCATGTCGCCGAAACCCCGGCTGGGTATAGTGGATCATGTACAACGCATGAACGGCGGGCGGCGCTTCCGAGACCGCCGGGAGGAGGTGACCTATATCTCCCGGCGTCTGAAAAGCTTGGCCCAGAAGCATGAGATACCTTTGGTGGCTGTGTGTACCCTGAGTCGTGCCGTGGAGAACCGCAGGCCACCACGGCCGGTGCTGGCGGATCTCAAGGAAACCGGTGATTTGGAGTATGATGCCGACGTAGTGATATTGCTATATTGGGAGGGTCGCTACGACGTAGACAGCCCCCGGCAGTTCGTCACGGAGGCCATCGTGGCTAAGCACCGGGACGGGCCGACGGGCATGGCGTACTTGCGGCGCAGCGGGCAGGGGCAGTTGAGCGATCTGGTATGGAGGGAGGCAAACGATGAACAATAAAACAGCCACAGTTGAATCCATCAGAAGGCAGGCGCAGGAAGACGCAGTCTTCCAAGAAGGCTTACGACGTAAGGGGGAACAAGCTATGACTGAGCAAACGCTGACTTTCGAGCAGGAGGCCGCGCAGGTCCTGGAGCAAATGGCCGAACTGACGCGGGAGAACCGCGAGGCCACCACCAAGCAGGCGGAGCGCCTGGCGAAGCTCCGGGCGGAGGTCAAGGTTTTTGAGGACGAGGTCGCCATGATCAATGCCGAGCGCAACGAGATGCTGAACAACCTGCGGAGGCACGCGGAGGGCCTGGGCCTGCGGGCCGAGGGGACCATCGAGACGCCGCACGGGACCGTCAAGTTCAAGAGCGGCTACCCCAGGGTCACCTACGACGCCAAGGGCCTGGATGCGATGGCTAAGGCCCCGG
>DAOUEC010000036.1:0-2446 GCA_034430655.1 Anaerolineae bacterium | reverse complement strand
GTTCCACGGTGTGGCGAAATCCCGTGCTTCAGGATTCAACTTCGACATCAGGCACCTCCTGGCTTGTTTTCACCCATAATACCTGATTCTCGCCTGATGTCCATAATTCGTAAAACAATTGAACAGTATTGCACAGCGCCCTCTCGCAGGCTCGGAGACCAGACGACGGAGAGCGAGAGGGATCCTGGTCATTGTTGAACAAGCCGCTTGCGAGCACGGGCCTTGACTAACCGCATCAGGTGTTCAATGTGAGCGTACTGATCCAGTTCAGCGCTCTCTTCGGGCGTCACAGTACCCGAGCGATTCTTGTCCAAGAGAACACGCACCCGGGCCTGGGCCTGGGGAGAGGGCCTGAATTGCGCAAGTTGCTGGGGAGATGGCCCGGCGGCCAGCAAATCCACGATCTCGCCGTAGGCACGTGACATAGGGGGAGCAATAGACATAGTTCTCTCCTTCTGCGTACGGTGGTTTGTGCAACGTGGATATTATACCATATCTCGCTCGTTTCTGATAATTTGCTGACGTAAACAAAGGCATGGACGATGATAGCGGAATCTCACCCGGATCGTAGCGTCACTTTCAGAGTGGCAGGACATCAGTACCGCCTATCCGGTCGCGAGGTCTTGGACCGCGCTCGAGAGGCGTTGGCAGGGGATATTCCGACCGAGGCGTTGCGCTACAGGAACTGGGTTGTGGATGTGGACGGGCAGCCGGTTGGCGTCAAGTGGCTGTTCAGCCTGGCGACCGGACTGAGCACGGATCAGTTCAACACTACTCAGGCCCGTGGCGTGTTCCGCCGGCTGGGGCTCGAAGCCCGAAGCCTGAAGCAAGGAGCATCCCTGGTGTCGCCTGATGTACCTGCTAAGGCACCACCGAGTGACGAGTTGGCCCAACGAGAGTTCCTGGAGCAGGTTGCACAGGCTATGCGGGCCCATCTGCCATCCTACCTGACCCCCTCGGCAGTACGAAATCGGGGCAACTGCCTGCAAATCGCCTACCCGGAGTTTCGTATCTTTCACCTCACACTACGAGGTCTACCTGCTCAAGTCCCGCCATGAGGTCGCCCTGCACTCGGAAAGCGAACGTGAGCGTATCACGCTGGGGACAGAGCGGCCTACCGCCACCACGCGGAGCGTTGAAACGCCCTGCTGATACTCAAAACCTGTTGGAAACAGGTTCCGCCAGTGCGTTTTCAACGCACTTCGTGGTACCAGCCGGTGATTTCAATCATCGGCGAGCAGTTCGCGACCATCTGTCCCAAATGCGATACGCTCACAGCGAACTCGAAATGAACCTGGCATGGTTGGAGTATTTCAAACCAGAGGTGGCCAAACTGACCCAGCGACTGGGGTAGGACAGGCATTAACGACCACCCGGTTCCGCCGACTTGACAAAATTCATATTTGCCCCTATAACAATACCCTGAAGGGGCACTATGAGTGGGCGCAATATAAGAACACTGGGGGACGCTGAGGCACGATTGCTCCTCACCCTGGCTTCCCAGGGCCGGCAGGTTTTCACCACCGCCGACGCCCAGGCAACCGTCGGGGGACCGCGTCACCGTGCCAACAAGATACTGGCGCGTCTGAGCGACAAGCACTGGGTGCTGCGCCTCCGGCGTGGCCTTTACCTGATCCTGCCCTTTGAAGCGGGTATCGAAGGGACCTACAGTGTTCACCCCTTCCGCATTGTCCCCCACCTGGCGACACCCTACGCCATCGCCTACTGGACGGCGCTCCATCACTATGGCTACACCGAGCAAATCCCGGGCATCATCTTCGTGGCCACCACCGCCGCGCGTGGCTCCGCCACGCTGACCATTGAGGAACTGGGACTCACGTACCGCTTCGTGACACTTGCGCCCCACAAGTTCTTTGGGCATCATCGCTTATGGATCGAGGGACAGGAAATCGCCGTCACCGACCGGGCCAAGACGATCATAGACTGCCTGGACCACCCTGAGCACTGCGGCGGGGTCGTCGAAGCGGCCAAGGGGTTATACGAGAGCCTGAGCGGGGGGGACATCTCACCCCCCTTGCTGACAGAGTATGCCGGGCGTATGCAGAACCGCGCCATCTTCAAGCGTGTGGGCTACCTGGCCGAACTGCTGAACCTGCCGGTCGGCGACGAAATCGAGCGCTGGCGGGCTGCCCTGTCAACCGGGTACAGCCGGCTGGATCCGCTGGCTGGCGACCATGGGCCTTACGACAGCCGCTGGCAGTTGCGCCTGAACCGCACGCCGGCCGACCTCACTGACTGGTTGGTGCATTGATGATCTCTGGGGCCGAACTGCGCCGTCTCGCCGGGGCCTGGAACGCGGACTTTACCGTGGTCGAACGCGACTACGTGCTCTCCTGGGTACTGGCGGGACTTTACCGGCAGCCAGCGCTGGCAGAACAGTTGGTGTTCAAAGGCGGGACCGCGCTGCGTAAGTGCTACTTCCCCG
>DAOUEC010000035.1:0-10052 GCA_034430655.1 Anaerolineae bacterium | reverse complement strand
TTCTGGGGCGGCTTCTTCCACCGGTAGGGCTTCTTCCACTGCCGGGACTTCGGCCACGGGTGGAGCCTCCGGCTCGCCGAACGCCGTCCAGCCGAACGCTTCCTCGGCCGGAGGGGCAGCGGCCTCCTCGACCGGAAGGGCTAAGGCTTCCTCTGGCGCAGCCTCTTCTGGGGCGGCTTCTTCCACCGGTAGGGCTTCTTCCACTGCCGGGACTTCGGCCACGGGTGGAGCCTCCGGCTCGCCGAACGCCGTCCAGCCGAACGCTTCCTCGGCCGGAGGAGCGGCGGCCTCCTCGACCGGAAGGACCGCGGCTTCCTCCGGCACGGCCTCTTCT
Source organism: Anaerolineae bacterium (assembly GCA_034430655.1). Classification (GTDB taxonomy): domain Bacteria; phylum Chloroflexota; class Anaerolineae; order B4-G1; family B4-G1; genus JAUWNP01. The sequence continues at coordinate 9,718 of DAOUEC010000035.1, read as the reverse complement.
GGGAAGGGCTCTGTGGGCCTGGGGCGGCCCATGATTTCGGCCATGCGGGCCTCGGCCTCTGCTTCGGCCTGGGCGTGCAGTTCTTCTTCTTTGCCTGCCGCCAGTTGCTCCAGCCAGTCCAGCGCCTCTTCGCCGGAAGGCAGCCCCTCGCCCTCGAGCCATGCCGGCAGGTGGGCGGGTGCAGGGGCTTCTTCTGGCGCTTGCCCTTCCTCAGCGAACTGCTCGCGGAGACCGGTCAGCCAATCTGGAAGTTGTTCTGCAGGTGGAGCGGGCGCTACTGCTTCCTCACCCGCTGCCTCAACCCCCAGTTCCGCCGGCCACTCTGGGACCTCCGCCTCGCCAGGGGCGGCTGGTGCTTCCTCCTCGCCGGTGGATTCGATTCCCAGTTCGGCCAGTTGCTCTGGTGCTTCCTCCTCGCCGGCTGGCTCGAGGCCCAACTCTGGCCATTCAGGGGCCTCTTCCTCAGCGACTGCTTCTGCCTCTTCCTCGACAAGCCCTTCAATGCCTGCCAGCCACTCGGGGACTTCCTCCGCTGGAGCGGGAATTGCTTCCTCTAGCGCTTGCTCTTCCGATGGCTCGGCAAGGCCAGGTAGTGCGGACACAGCAGCCTCCTCGCCAACAATCTCCTCCAGCCAGGGAGGGATCTCAATTTGTGCTTCCAACGCTGCGGTGATGTCAACCAGCGCAGCCTCGCGCTCGCTCGGTGGTGGCTTCTCTCCCGGGATGCCCTCTATCTTGGCCATCCAGGCCGGGCGCTCTTCCTCGCTCGGAGGCTTATACTCCAGGGGAACAATCCGTACCTGTCGTTCCAGCAGCGGTGATGCTGCCCCGAAGAGTTTCTGCGCCATTTGGTTCTCCGGGTCCAGCGCCTCGGCCCGCTGCAGGTATGCCTGTCCTTCTTCCCGACCACTGCTGGTCCAGATCTCCCCCAGGAGCAGGTTGGCCTTGAGGCAGTAGGGCAATTCATCCAGCACCTGCTGGCAGACCTCCGAAGCCTCCAATCGCTGCTCATTGCGCCAGAGTGCCTCAGCCATCGCGACGGTCAAATCTACCCGTTCGGGATGCTCGGCCAGCATGGTACGGAGTTCACTGATCGCCCGCGAGAGCAGGTCGCCCCTGAGGTAGAGCCGGGCCAGTGCGCCACGAGTGAGCTGTACCCGCTGGGGCTCGACGCCATCTCGCCGGCCGTAGAGGTGGCGCAATTCCTTCTCCAACACCTTGTTGTCGGTGGCCAGTTCGAATGCTCGTTCCAGGCACCATAGGGCTGCGTCGAGTTCGCCACGCTCGCTGTGTGCTTCACTCATCCCCGCCCACGCGAGCCAGTCCTCAGGGTCGGCGCTGAGCACGCGGCGAAACATGTCGGTGGCGTACTCATCCTGACCGGCCTCAATCATCGCTTTGCCCAGCAGCCGATAGGTTGTCGCGTGCTTGGGGTATAACTCCAGGATGTGCTTTCCGTGGGCTACGGCCTCTGCGTAGCGGCCTTGCTCAATCGCATTCTCGATCTGCTCACAATATTCTTGAAGGAAAATCTCGGTCACTGTTTCCTCCTTCCCTATCACTTGTCATTAGTCACTTGTCATTAGCCATTAGTCATTGGTCATTGGTCATTGGTCATTGGTCATTGGTCATTGGTCATTGGTCATTTGATTATGCAACGTCTTGCGCAAAAAGTCAATCCAGACCGTGTACTTCCCTCAGGCGTGCGACCAGTGCGTCTACAGGCCGCTCGGGATGAGGGGAGGGGCCGAAGGGGTCGGCGATGGTATCCTTTCCCATCATAGCGTAGAAAGCGTTGAGTACACCGGAGGCCAGGACGTCCAGTTGGTAGCCGCCCTCGAGCGCAAACACGATCCGCCGGCCACACAACTGCCCAGCCATGCGCACCAGTTCCTGTTGCAACCGGGCGTAACCGGTTAGCGAAAGGTTCATCTGGGCCAGCGGGTCGCTCCAGTGGGCATCGTAGCCAGCCGAGACCAGCACCACGTCGGGGCGGAAGCGCTCCGCCAGAGGCCAGACTAACTCGTCAAAGACCTGAGTGTAGCCCGCGTCGCCCACGCCTGGCGGCAACGGCACGTTGAGCAGGGTTCCTTCGCCAGCGCCGCGTCCTGTCTCGCTCCAGTGGCCGGTGCCCGGATAGAGCGGGTACTGGTGGGAGGAGAAGTAGAAGACCGCTGGGTCGTCGGCGAAAGTGTCCTGGGTACCATTGCCGTGGTGCACGTCGAAGTCGGCGATGAAGACGCGCTCCGCCTTCCCCTCCGCCAGTGCAGCCCGCGCGGCTACGGCGACGTTGTTGAAGAGGCAGAAGCCCATCGCTCGCGTGGCTGTAGCGTGGTGTCCCGGTGGACGCACCAGGGCGAAGCCATTAGCGGCCTCGCCTGCCAGCACTGCCTCCACTGCTCGCACGACCCCGCCAGCGGCCATGAGCGCCGCTTCGAAGGAGCGAGGAGAGACGTAAGTGTCGGGGTCGAGGTGCCCGCCGCCCGCCTGAGCCATGCGCCGCACCCGTTCGATGTGCTCTGGAGTGTGCACGTGCTGCAGTTCCTCGGCTGTCGCCGGACGGGGCTCCAGGAGCCTCAGGCGTGTCAATATTCCCTCGTCTTCCAGCGCGCTGAGGATATGCTTCAGGCGACGGGCATTCTCGGGGTGGGAGGGCAAGTCGTGCTCGAGATAGATTGGGTCGTAGACGTAGACTGTATCCATAATTCAAGGAGATCCAGAAAAATCAGTGAGAGTCCGTCTGATCCGTGACTATCCGTGTCCTATTTTGAGTTCTTAAATCACCCCGAAGTCTTGTTTGATCGACCGGTGTTGTGATTATACCCGTCTGCGCGAGAGTGTCAACAGAGGTTGGGCCGGGCGTTCACCTGCGTCGGCTGGTGGTCTTCCTTCGGCGTGGGGCGCCGCCCCGGTAGGCGGGGGCGATGATAGGGACAGGTGTGCAGCGGCTTGCGTCCAGCATACGCGTCGCCAGGCGGGGGTCAATTTCCTTGAGCCACTTGGCGGTGGTGATGACAGTCGGCAGCCGGGCGTTGTAGCGATAATCGAAAACCTGGTACAGTTTCTCCCGTGCCCACGGCGTGGCCGACTCGGTGCCCAGGTCGTCGAGGACGAGCAGCGGGGCGCGGCGCACCTCCACGAACTGTTGGTAAAAAGTGACTGGGCTCTGAGGATTGAAGGTGTCTCGCAGGTAGTCCAACAGATCCGGTACGACGACGAACAGGGCCGGGTGGCCCCGCGCCACGCGGTAGTTGGCGATGGCGGCGGCCAGGTGGGTCTTGCCGCAGCCGTAAGTGCCGGTGATGAGCAGCCAGTCGCGGGGGTCCTCGGCAAAGCCGCGGGCTTTGTCAAGAGCCTCCTTGAGGCTTTCCCCCTCCTCGCGAGATACTTCTCCCTTGCGCAGGTCGAAGTTCTCGAAGGTCTGATGGCTGTGCAGGCTCAGGCTGTGCAGGCTCAGGCTGCTCAGGTCCGACTGGATCTGCTCCATACCCATTCCCCCCCGGTAGTCGAGGGCAGTGATAGAGACGATTTGGGTCAGGTCGGGGTCCACCATGCGGGAGCGGAACCGCAGGGGAATCTCCTCCAACTCGTGGTTGGTGGTGATGACGGTGGGTAGACGGGCGTTGTAGCGATAGTTGAGAATCTGGAACAGTTTCTCCAGTGCCCAGGGGGTGCTGCTTTCTGTGCCCAGGTCGTCGAGGATCAGGATAGGGGCAGTTCGAATTTCCTCAAAGCGGGCATCGTATGAGGTGGGGCTGGAAGGGGCAAAGGTGGCCCGGAGATGGTCCAGCAAGTCTGGGACAGTGGTGAAGAGCACTGGCTGGCCGCGCTCGACGCAGGCGTTGGCGATGGCAGCGGCCAGGTGGGTCTTTCCACAGCCGTAGCCGCCTTTCAACACCAGCCACCCTTCTGGCTTCTCAGCGAAAGATTGGGCCTCCTCGTAGGCCCAACGCAGATTGGCCTGCTTGTCGGGCGGGAGGCTGTGTCCTTTGGGATTGAAGGCCTCGAAGGTCATCCGCGCCAGGGTCTCCAGGTCACCCAGCGCGCGTAGTGCCTTCATACGTTGCCCAGCCATCTCGGCCAGGTGGCAGGTGCAGGGAACGAGTTTGCCGAAATCAGGATGGCCGACCGGCACGTCCGCCCGCACATAGCCCATTCCTTTGCAGATGGGGCAGGTCTCTTCTGCTTCCTGCCTCCTGCCCCCTGCTTCCTGCTCAGTACTCGATAGGTTCATTGTTTCCATTTGATGTACCGTCGCCGATCTGCCTCACTGGTTCGCCGGCCCGTTTTTTCTCCCCTTCCCTCGGTGCGCCAGCATTCCAGGATGGCACGGATGTACTTCCAACTGCGCTTGTTCAGCGACACCGCCTCTCGAAACGCCTCCTCGATCCAGTCGGCCGGGTAGGTCTGCTCCGCCTCGCGTAGTTCGTCGGCGATGAGTGGTGTGAGCAGGCCGATGTTCTGCTCGTACAGGGTGAAGACGTTGGGCCGTCCGGCGGATTCGAGTTCGTCGGGCCACTCGCCGCGCACGATGGCCTCGACTGCGGCACGCCCCCTGGCGGTGTTGGCGAAGTATAGTTCCTCGGTCGCCTCCGCGACCGTGGCTTCGGCCCGCAACAGTGTCCCGCGCTCGATGGCTCGTTCCAGCGCCGTACTCAGCACCTCGGCAGGGGCGTCGCCCAGGCCGGAAAGGAGCACCTGATCGGCGATCAGGTCGGCGCGGCGGAGGTAGCGCACCTTGCCCCGCTGCCGTCCCAGCCGCCACAGCACGTGCAGCGTGAGTTTGAGTTCGGCCAGATCGTCCACGATGGGGATGAGTTGGGTGAAGACCGGCTCGGGGATGCTGGCGCTGCGGACTTTGCCCGCTGAGAAACCGCTGAAAGTTTTCATAGTTGGCCGTTGAATTTCATCTACTACTACAACTTAACCGTGGCGATAGCCAGATCGGCTTCGGCGGGGGTTATGGCACCAGTTCCGCCCCCGCTAATTCTAATGCCTGTTCGAGATCGGCTTGCTTTACTGCCACACCTTCTACTGCAGGATATGTGTACTCTTCTAGAACTCGCTCGTATCCCCTGGGAGCATGGGCACTTACCACATCACATGGTTCGCCGCCCTGTGCTTCTGGAATGATTATAGTGCTCCCGTCGGGCCCGACTTCGAGATTGCAAATAACAGCAGGTGTACCTTCCAGGAAATCCAATCGAATCAGTTGTCCTAGTTTTGCAGAAACCATTGCATATACCTCTGCGTGTCCTTGGTAAGGGCCGTCAACGATGTTTTGTAGAGATTCCTGTGCTTCTGGACTATCTGTAACGACGTAAATATAATCTCCGCACACTCCATCCTGGCAGAGATCACCGAGTTTCAGTCTTACTGTCGAGTCTGGCGCTGAAGTTGGTGTAGCAGAGGCTTTTGGAGTTGGTGTAGCAGAGGCTTCTGGAGTTGGTGATGCAGGCGGGGTCGTGGGTCTGATTGTTGCCACAACTTCTGCTGTAACTTCGGGCGTGGTGGCTGGTTGACATGCTGATGCGCACACGGACAACAGAAGCAGGCTGGCAAGCAAGAACAGCGCTCGTCTGGGGTACATTCTTTTGTCTCCTTTCTCTGGATGAATTGATTGGGGGCTATTTCGGCTAATCTGTGAAATCCAGGCCATACCACCCCGAGGGCCTATCGGCAATCGCGACCAATTTGCAGAGCATGTAACGTTGAAACAGGAGGCCAGTTCGTATCATCGCCGGTATTGTATAGGACAATGCCATTGGTGCCGTCTGCGACGAAAGTCAAATGGTGGGCTACCCAGAACAATGGAACATCCTTGGGGCCTACGCGGTAGGCCATTAACTGCTCACCGGTGGTGCCTTGGATGGCGTATAGATGCCTATCGGTGGAGAGAGCCAATACGTCCAGAAGACCATCGGCGGTAAGGTCTGCCAATACCGGCTCGTACATTTTCTCTATTTTTTCCTCTGACGGGTACTCGCCTTCAAAAACCCACTGCAACGTGCCATCTTCGCCATCAAGAACCCGAATTACATTGGCGGGTGTGACCTGAGTATAAACCACAGTGCCGGTGGTTTCATACCAATCCGCACGGTATTCAGGCTCAAACGAAAGGACGACCTCCAACGCCGGGTCGCTATCCAGATTGCCCACCCCGGCGGCGTAACCCTGAGGCCCACCGATACCGTGCTTATCGGGCTCAACGGTCCCGTCGGTCCGATGACTGAGATAGATACCATAGCCCTCGACGGTTGGCACACGCCATAACAGGTGCCCTATGCCGTCCAGCACATGGTAGTGACAACGGCTTCCCCAACCGATTTCTATCTCTCCGTCAGCGTCGAAGTCAGCGATAGTAGTTGAGATGTAACCGTAGTCAGGCACCCAGCCGAGTTCCGGTGGTGCATTGGCTTCCTGTTCGGCAGAGGCGGAAGCCAAGTAGGTCCACAACTCGTTGCCCTCTCGATCCCAGACCAGCAACCGTTCTCGCGATGGATCATACAGATGGTTGTGGCTGAGAATTTCAGGGCGGCCATCGCCATTTACGTCTCCAACTGTTGGGATATTATAGGCGCTGCCACCTGTTTCCCGCTGCCAGATCAGGCTGCCATCCTGGCCGTTCAAGAGGTGAATCTTTTTGAGTTCACTGTAATCGTTGATCACGACTTCAAGCCAACCGTCGTTGTTGACATCGGCCACGGTCATGCCCATTCCTCGACCTGGGAAGGGCTGCACCCAAATCGGCGATGCGTCGTTGCCGTTCAGGGCCATAACCTGGGTATCGGTGGCCAGGACGATGTCAAGTTGGCTATCCTTATTGACGTCAACTATGGTCGGAGCGCTCCAGTAAAAATCATCATCGAAGTATTTCTTCCAAAGTATGCTGCCATCCTCGACGTTGAAAGCGTACAGCCAATACTCTGGGGTCTGGTTCCACCCGTTAATGAGGTATTCTACCCGGCCGTCGTTATCAATGTCTGCTGCCACCGGAGACAAGGTCCAGGGAACATAACCTCTGGGCAGTGTGACCTGCCACAATTCTACAGGCTGCTCAAGCAATTGACACTTAACGGTTGGGTTGGCACCTGTGTTGGCCAGGTCATAGCGAGGGTATGGCCAGTCGGCTCCAGCCTCCGAGCGATCACAGCCCGTCGTCATTAATAGGATGAGGGCCAGGCATACGAGAAGAACAGACACAGAAAAGGTTCTCATATTCACATCTCCATCCTCTCGAAGAGAACCTTCAAGTGGCAGGCTCTCGGGCGGGCTGAAGACAAACCCGGTGAGATGCTTGCGAAAAAAGGCATTGCGGCAAAGGTCGCTTGATCTTTGACAACTGTGTATTCACGTCGGTGCGATGGTCTAAGCTTACAACGAAAACGAGAAAATATCAACTCCGACCGCCCCAGCATCTGGGGCGTAAGCGCCATTCTATGGAAAAGGCCAGACTTCCCGCATCGGTAGACAGGTCTCCCGCCGTAGGGCAGTGCTGTCACTCCTCCACCTGGAGGATAGGAGTTGATGTGCCGCAAAGCGGCTCATCGCACCTACATAGACACACAGTTGTAAAAGTTCGAGCAGACAACCTGCGAACTTCCCCGCTCATCCATCCCCCACGCTTCAGGTGAACAAATCGCAGTGCGTGGTTTCGAGCGAACGGATCGCAGAGCGACTTGCTAGGCAGCGCCAGCCAGGTGCATTTGAAACCCATGTGAACATCGCGGCTGCTTGTTTTGACACAAATCCCGTTTGCTGGTATAATTACCACTGTTAGTTAAGTCAATCGGTTTGGCATCTCTCACCGCTCCGATTCACGCAATCGGAGCGGTTCTTTTGTGACAACCCAAACCAACACAAACCCGTAGGTCAAATACCTGCGTGAATCAAGTAGTATCAAAGGAGTTTCATGCGTTTCACAGAGTTAGATTTAGGCAAACCTATACAAGAGACAATCAGCGCCTTGGGATACGAGGAAACGACCCCTATCCAGACCCAGGCCATCCCGCCTGGCTTGCGGAAACGCGATATCGTCGGTTGCGCCCAGACAGGCACCGGTAAGACGTTGGCCTTTCTTCTGCCAGCGTTGGACCGCTTGCTACGGGATCAAGCCAAGACCAAGAATCCCCGAGTCGTGGTCCTGGAGCCAACCCGTGAGTTGGCCATCCAGGTCGCCGGGGAAACCCGGAAACTGGCCGCCCGCACCTCACTACGCAGCGTTTCCGTATATGGCGGAGCCGGAATGAAAAAGCAAACCGACAAACTACGCCGGGGCGTCGACATAGTTGTCGCCACACCAGGTCGCCTGATGGATCACATGCACCGCAAGAACGTAAACTTCAGCAACTTGCAGATTCTCGTGTTAGACGAGGCCGACCGGATGCTGGATATGGGCTTTCTGCCCGACATCAAACAGATCGTCAGCCGTATGCCCCGTCAGCGCCAAACTATGCTCTTCTCGGCCACGATGCCTCCGACGATTTCGGCTCTCGCTCGCCAGTTTCAGCGCGACCCGGTGAGTATCGAGATAGATCTGGCCCATCCTCCCGAGGCGATCCAACAGGCCCTCTACCCGGTACCCAAACACCTCAAGAGGCAACTTCTCTTGGCTATACTCAAGCAGGTGCACGTCAAGAGCATGCTGGTCTTTACCAGGACCAAGCAAGAAGCCAACATCGTAACCCGGCAACTGCGCCAGGCCAGGATCGCCGTGGCTTGCATTCACGGGGATTTCAAGCAGCGGGACCGGATATCTGCGCTGGAAGGGTTCCGGTCGGGCAAGCACCGAGTCCTGGTCGCCACCAACATCGCCGCACGGGGATTGGACGTGGAAGGAATTTCACACGTGATCAACTACGATGTGCCGGAACACCCCGAGGATTACGTGAACCGTATCGGGCGCACCGGCCGCGCCGAGGCTGATGGCGACGCCATCACTCTCGTCACCCCTGACGACGAGGCGCTGATCCATCGGATCGAGCACCTGCTGGGCCGCAAGATTGAGCGCAAGACCCTGCCGGGGTTCGATTACGACGTGCCAACGCCCTCTTGGGCCAAACCCTCAGCCAAGATGCTGATGCAGCAGGCCACTCAATCGCAAAGCCTGGCCGACCGCTGGCGATCCATGTGCTAGAGGCGTCGAGAGCCCCCTTTGCAGCGGTCAGCCTGACCAGCCAAGCGAGGGCGGCTCGGCCCGAATTCACACCTCCCGCGCGCTCAGACCAGCGGTGCGCGTAAGCACGCCGCGATCTTTCTCCCATCAAAGAAGTCCCCCAATCCAGGGCATGAGGCGCCCGACGCTCCCGAATCCTCCACTGTAAATTTGCTTTTCCCTCTTACTCGACGCGCCGCCTGACGACCCCGAGATTGTGCCAATTGGCACAACGGGATGGAGCTCACCCGCCGCGCCGGATTTGCAGAAACACCTTGCTGAACCAGCCTACCAGCAAAACCAGAGTACCGCTGCTTTCGTACGCCGTAGGCGCGGTCGGGTGCAGCGACGGGTTAGCTCGCTTTCCTGTGTATCTCGCGTATCTTCTCAATATTTTGGGGTAACGTTATCTTGAATAGTGGCTGAGCTGAGTTGAGTAACGCAGCGAGCATCCGCCGGTTGAGTAGCGTTAGCGTATCGAAACCAAGGATGTGAGCGGCTCTACGGCTAACCCGCTTGGTTTCGATACGGCTTTCCGCTACGCTCCAAGCCTACTCAACCGGC
>DAOUEC010000034.1:0-8977 GCA_034430655.1 Anaerolineae bacterium | reverse complement strand
CTACCGCCACCACGCGGAGCGTTGAAACGCCCCGCTGATACTCAAAACCTGTTGGAAACAGGTTCCGCCAGTGCGTTTTCAACGCACTTCGTGGTACCAGCCGGTGATTTCAATCATCGGCGGGCAGTTCGTGACCATCTGTCCCAAATGCGATACGCTCACGCCGGCCGCGGTTGCAACGCAGGCGGGACTGTGATAGAATGTGAGTGGACCGCATCGTCTGAGTGGAGGAAGAGATATGACAGTGGAGATTAACGTCCAGCAACTTCATGCCGAGTTGAGCGAGATCAAGGCGCTGCTGTACGGGTTGAAAGAAACCGTGGGGCTGTCGCGTGTACAGACAGAGCACCCGCATATTGTGCGGATCGAGGGCGTGTGCGGCGGACGCCCCATCGTGGCCGGAACACGAATCAGCGTCCGTACCCTCGTCGAGCGTACGCGTCTGGGTGATTCCCCTGAGCAGGTCGTGGCTGATTACCCGCCTCTGACGTTGGCCCAGGTATACGATGCACTGAGCTACTATCATGAGCACAAGGCTGAGATTGAGGGTGAGATTGCAGCCAACGAGGAAGCGCTGGCGTGGGTGACGAAGCAAAGCGCCGGGTGAGGCTCTACCTCGATCATGACATCAGTTATCGGCTGGCCGAACAGTTGCGTGCCCGGGGTTACGATGCTGTCGGTGCGTGGGAAGCGGGCAATGCTGGTTTGGACGATCAAGCCCAACTTGAGTACGCCGCTAGCCAAGGGCGTGTTCTGGTGACCTGCAATGCGCGAGACTTTGTACCGCACTATCTGGCGTGGTGGGACGCTGGCCGTCACCATAGTGGTATCGTCACCTCCAGGCAGTTGGAGTTTGGCGAGATGCTACGACGGCTAGTCCGCTTTGTCGAGACCATCACTGCGGCGGAAATGCGGGACATGATCCGCAACTTGGCGGAATTCAAGTTGCCGGAGCGTTGAGCGGACTGGTTGGCAGGCGGGTGACTCGTGAGACAGTTCTTCTTGTTCTGATCCTGATTCTTGCCGCTACCCTCCGCTTCTACGGCCTCAACTGGGACGGCGGCATCGGCGCGCACCCGGACGAGCGGTACATCGTAGGAGTGGCGGAAAGCCTGCGCTGGCCCGAACGACTGAACCCCTTTGACGTTGCCCCCGACTATCCCTATGGGCACCTGCCGCTGTATCTGCTGGCGCTGGTCGCGGGCCTGGTCCCCGATGTGGACCCGCTCATCGTAGGGCGGGCGCTGGCGGCGCTTTTTGACCTGGGCACGGTGGCGCTGACCTTCGCGCTGGGCCGGCGGGTCTACGGGGAGCGCGCCGGCCTGCTGGCGGCGGCCTTCGTCGCGCTGATGGTCTTGCACGTGCAGCAGGCCCATTTCTATACCGCCGACGTGCCGCTGGCCTTCTTTGTCCTGGGAACGCTGCTCTTCGCCGTCCGCCTGGCCGAGGGCGGGCGGCCGCACCAGGCCTTGCTGGCGGGCGCGTGGGCCGGGCTGGCCCTGGGCACGAAGTTCAGCGCGGCGCTGCTGATATTGCCGCTGGGCGTGGCACTGATGGCCAACCCAGCACAGGCTCTTCCAGGCCGGTGCTGGGCTCGCTCGAAGCGCGGTCTGGAATGCGGAGCAGCGGCGTTGGTGGCCTTCGCGCTCACCAACCCCTGCGCGATCCTGGCGCTCCCCACACTCTGGCACAACGTGGCAAGGCAGGGGGCCATCGCACGAGGCGTGCTGGATGTGCCCTACACCCGCCAGTTCCACGCCACCTGGCCCTATCTCTACTCGCTGGTGCAGCAGTTGCGCTGGGGGATGGGGTGGCCGCTGGGGCTGGTCGCCTTCGGCGGGCTGGCCTGGGCGGTGTGGCGGGCGGTGCGGGAGCCACCACGCCGGGCAGAGTGGGTGCTGCTGGCGTGGGCGGTGCCCTGCTTCGCCTTCGCCGGCGCGCTCTACGCCAGGTTTCCCCGCTACCTCTTGCCCCTGACGCCGCTCCTTGCCCTCTACGCTGCCCGTCTGTTGACCGACCTGAATCGTTCATTGGTCATTGTTCATTGGTCATTGTTCATTATTCCTTGTTCATTGATCATTGTTCATTGTTCCTTGTTCCTTGGCCTCTACCGCTCCCCGCATCCCTGGCTGGCTGCCTCGGAGTGGTTCTACGACCACGTGCCACGGGGGGCGGTCGTCGCCGTCGAGCAGTGGGACCACCCGTTGCCGCTGGACGCGACGGGCTACGGCGTGCGGGAACTGCCGGTCTTTGACGAGGACGCGCCTGAGAAGTGGGCGGCGGTGGAGGAGACGCTGGCGGAGGCTGACTACGTGGTCATCGCCAGCCGGCGTGGATACGCGACGTTGGCGCGGTGGCCGGAGCGTTATCCTCTCACGGCCCGCTACTACCAGTTGCTCTTCGAGGGGGCATTGGGCTTCGAGCCGGTGGCCTGCTTCGGGCGCTATCCGCGCCTGGGGCCGCTGGCGCTGGTGGACGATCCGACGGCCGGGCTGGGCTTCTCGTTGCCCGATCTCTGCCGCCCTGGATCGCCCTTTGTGCTGCGCCTGGGCCGGTTGGACGAGAGTTTCGTCGTCTACGACCACCCGCAGGTGATCGTCTTCCGCCGCTCCAGGCCCTAAAACGACTGATATTCCGTCCGGGAAATGATCTCATCCTGCAACGTTTTGCCGAGATCGCAAAAATAGTCGCTGTAGCCCGCTACGCGCACGATGAGGTCCCGGTACTGCTCAGGGTTCTTTTGCGCGTCGCGCAGCGTGGCACCATCCACGACGTTGAACTGAATGTGGTGGCCATCCAGCCTGAAATAGGTTCGTATTAGATGGACCAACTTGTCCAGGCCGTCGTCGTCCTTGAGCAACTGGGGCGTGAATTTCTGGTTGAGCAGCGTGCCACCGGTGCGGACGTGGTCCATCTTGGCCACCGATTTGATGACCGCCGTCGGGCCGCGCCGGTCTGCTCCCTGCACGGGCGAGATGCCTTCAGATAGGGGTTCCCCTGCCCTTCGTCCGTCGGGTGTGGCCCCGATCACCGATCCAAAGTATACGTGAACCGTGGTCGGCAATAGGTTGATGTGGTAGGTTCCCCCCTTGGTGTTCCTCCGGCCGTCTATAGCGTCGAAGTAGGCCTCAAACAGGGCTACCATCACGTCGTCAGCGTAGTCGTCGTCGTTGCCGTACTTAGGTGTTCTGTTCAATAACATCTGGCGCACCCTCTCGTGACCCACAAAATTGTCTTTGAGCACGGCCAGCAATGCTTCCATCGTCAGTGTCTTTTCGTCAAAGACGTGGTACTTAAGGGCGGTCATGGCGTCGGTGAGCGTGCCTACGCCCACACCCTGGATGTACGTCGTGTTGTAACGCGCGCCACCGTCGTGATAGTCCTTGCCTGTGGCGATGCAATCGTCAATCAACAGCGAAAGGAACGGCGCAGGTATATACCTGGCGTACAGTCGTTCAACGACGTTGTTTCCCCGCACCTTGATGTCCACAAAGTGATTCAATTGCTTTACATACGCCTCAAACAATTCCTCGAAGGAGCCAAATTGCGTAGGATCTCCTGTTGCCAGCCCGATCCTTTGGCCCGTTCGGGGGTCAACGCCGTTGTTCAGAGTGATCTCGAACACCTTGGGCATGTTGAAGTAGCCCGTCAGATTGTAGTTCTCCTTTCCAAACGCGCCGACCTCCACACAACCACTGGTGCCACCGTTCCGTGCATCTGCAACGGACTTGCCCTGCCGAACCAGTTCCTGGACGATAAGGTCGGTGTTGAACACCGATGGCTGCCCAAAGCCCGTGCGAATGATGCGGACTGCTCTTTTTACAAACCTATCCGGGTTCTTTTTGCTGACTTGAACGGAGGAACTGGGTTGCAGCAGCCGCATCTCCTCTATCACGTCCAGAAGCAAGTAAGTGACCTCGTTGACGGCGTCGGAGCCATCCTCTTTCACACCGCCCGTGTTGATCTGGGCGAAATCCGTGTATGTACTGCTCTCTGCCGCGGTGACCCCAACCTTGGGTGGCGCGGGCTGGTTGTTGAATTTGATCCAGAAGCATTGCAGCAGCTCTTCGGCCTGCTCGCGGGTGAGCGTTTCTGCTTCCAGACCCCTTTTGTAAAACGGATATAGGTGCTGATCCAGCCGGCCTGGATTGAACGCATCCCAGGGGTTCAGTTCTGTGGTCACGCCGAGGTGGACGAACCAGTAGTACTGCAACGCCTCCCACAGATCCTGGGGCGCGTGGGCCGGTACGCGTGAGCAGATCCTGGCGATACGCTCCAGTTCCTTCTTTCTCTGCGGGTCGGTCTCCTGCTGCGCCAACTGCCTGGCTTTTTCCGCGTGCCGTTCCGCAAAGTGGATCAAGGCATCTGCGCAGATGAGCATTGCCTTGAGTTGTTCCTGTTTAGCGTAGGCTTCCGGATCGTTCAGATAATCCAGGTTTTGCAGACTTTGCTGAATGTCTTGCTTGAAATCGAGGAAGCCTTTATGGTAAATCTTGTCATCCAGGACGGTGTGACCTGGGGACCGTTGCTCCATGAACTCGGTAAAGACGCCGGCCTCGTATGCGGCCTTCCATTCCTCCGTCATCTCTCGGAAGATGAGATCGCGCATGGACTTGCCTCGCCAGAAGGGGATAATGGTTTCCTTGTAAACCTGCTGGGCTTGGGGGCTGACGGCAAAGGATATCTTTTCCCGGGAATTGAGGATGTCCAGGTCTTCCAGGCTATGGCAGCAAAGTTCCGGGTAGGTCGGCACGGCTTTGGGGACCGGGCCTTTTTCGCCAACGATCAGTTCACCTTCGTTGATACAGATTGTCTTGTGTTCCATCAAATGCTTGAACGCCAGGGCGCGGCGAACGGGCGCGGACACCGGTCCCAGGTCCTGCTGGTAGAATTCGGTCAGCAGTTCTGCTCTCTCAGTTGAGAGGGTGGGCCTGGCATCCAGGCTTTGCTGCCTCAAGCGGGCGACTCTTTCACTCATGGACATGGGTTCAACCTCCTATTTTCACTTGCAAGCCAAATCCTCGCAGGATGCGCGCTAGCCCGGCTATCTGCTCATCTGAAGGGGGACGGGTTTCGGGCAAACCGTAGGCCCTGTTCAATCGGTTGTACTTCTCAACACCTGCATGGTGATAGGGCAGGATGTCCACCCGGTTCAGATGGGGTAAAGCAGCCGCAAACGTGCCTATTCGGCAAATGTTCTCTTCGTCGTCGTTTATTCTCGGAATGATGGGTACACGAAGAACGATGTTGTGTCCTCGCCGCGAAAGCGCCTGTAGATTCTCCAGGATCAACTCGTTGGACACGCCGGTGAACTTTCGATGCCTTGCCTCATCCATCAACTTGAGATCGTACAGAAACAAGTCCACGTATTCCCGGATGCTGTCCAAAGTTTCCCAGGGCGAAAAACCGCAGGTGTCCACGGTGGTGTGAATTTCCTTTTCCCTGCAGGCCCGCAGAAGCGCGAGCAGGAAGCCCCGCTGCGACAGGGGTTCTCCGCCAGAAAAGGTCACGCCTCCACCGGATTCGTCGTAAAAGGCGATGTCACGTTCGATTTCCGCCATCACCTGCGCCACCGTCATTTCTTGGCCCACGATCTCCCGTGCTTCGGTGTAACAGGCTTCGACACAGGCCCCACAAAGCGTGCATTTCTCTCTATCTGTTGATATAACGTCACCGTCCCAGAAAATCGCGTTCTGCGTACAGGCCGACAGGCAAGCCTCACACTGGATGCACCGGTTCGCGCGAAACGTCAGTTCCGGCTCCGAGGCCTGGCCCTCGGGATTGTGGCACCACCAGCAACTCAGTGGACATCCTTTGAAGAAGACTGTGGTACGGATGCCCGGCCCGTCGTGGATGGAGAATTTCTTTACGTCGAAAACGATCCCTGTGATCAGAACTGCCACCTCATTGCCGGGTGAAGCATAATCGTCAGCAGGCGATTCTGACCTCAATTTTAGACATTTTTGAGCAAAGAGCAAGTGCATGCTGTCAACGGATTCAACGGATTGCCGGAACGAATTGAATGGACAACCACTCATCCGGCGAGGTTTTCTCTGCCCGGTCTGGGCCTGGATCCGTTCAATCCGATCCCTGAATCCGTTGACAGCCACTGCTGCGTCGCGCGTTGCAGTTACCGCCTCCTGATGGTATAATCACGCGCATGCGTAAATGGCGCCTCTGGATCGGCATCGCGATTAGTCTGGTCTGCCTCGCCTTGGCCCTGGCCGGCATCGAATGGGACCAGGTGGGCGTGGCGCTGCGTCAGGCCGACTGGCGCTACCTGATCCCGGCCGCTGCCTCGCTCCTGGCCTACCTTCTGGCGCGCTCGGTCCGCTGGCGCATCCTGCTGGGACCTGAGGTCAGCCTGGCCGAGACCTTCGCCGTGACCAACGTCGGCTACCTGGTTAGCAACGTGCTCCCCTTCCGCCTGGGCGACCCGGCGCGGGCGGTGGCGATCGGACTGGGCGGCAAGTTGAGAACAAGCGCGGCGCTCTCCACCGTCGTCGTCGAGCGCGTGCTGGACATGCTGATGGTGGTGCTGTTGCTGGCGCTCACGGTGCCTTTCGTCGGGGAGGCCGGGTGGACGCGAGAGGCCGGTATGCTCGGAGGGGCTGCGGCGCTGGCGGCGCTGGCGGTACTGGTAGTGCTGGCGCAGCGGCCCGAGTGGGGCCAGCGGGCGCTGCAGTGGGGACTGGCGCGGATGCGCGGGGTTCTCCCCTCTCCCAGTGTTGGGGGAGGGGTCGGGGGAGGGGGCAGAATTGACCGGGCTTGCCCTGAGCCTGCCCTGAGCGTAGTCGAAGGGCGTAGTCGAGGGGAACGCTGGGCCAGGACATTGGGCGGCCTGTTGGACGGGCTGGCTGCACTGCGCTCGGCCAGGCGCACCGCCGGCCTGTTAGTGTGGTCGGTCGTGGTGTGGGCCTTCGTCGTCGGCTACTACTTCGCCATGCTGTGGGCCTTTCTCGACCGGCCATCGCTGGTCGAGGGAAGTTTTCTCACCTGTGCCATAGGGCTGGGCATGGCGCTACCCGCGGCCCCCGGAGCGGTGGGGGTGTTTCACTCCGTCGCCAGGTACGCGCTGCAACTGCCCTTTGGCGTGCTGGAGGAGGAGGCGATCCTGGTGGCCTTTGCCTCCCACGCTTTCCAGTACGTCCTGGTATGCCTGTTGGGACTGGTTGGCATGGCTCGCCAGAACCTCTCTTTCGGCCGGCTGCGGTCCGACGTTGCAACTACATTGGAAAAGGAGTAGAAGCGTTGGTCAATTTTCTCATCACAGGCGGAGCCGGTTTCATCGGCTGCAACTACGTTCATCGGTTACTGACCCGGCGTGAGCATGAGATTCCCCCTTCCCTGGTAAGGAGGGGGGCTGGGGGGGTAGGTCGGGTGACGGTGTATGATAACCTGTCGCGCCGGGGCAGCGAGGCCAACGTGGCCTGGTTGCGCCAGCAGCACGGTGTGGACAGTTTCCGGCTCGTGGTGGGCGACGTGCGCGATTGCGACACGCTGGCCGAGGCGGCGCGAGACACCGGCGTCATCGTGCACCTGGCCGGGCAGACCGCGGTCACTACCTCGGTGACGGACCCCCGTTCCGATTTCGAGGACAACGCGCTGGGCACCTTCAACGCGCTGGAGGCGGCGCAGCGCGCGGGCACCAATCCCGTATTCCTCTACGCCTCCACCAACAAGGTCTATGGCGGGATGGAGGATGTGGTGGTGATCGAGCAGGAGACCCGCTACGCCTATCGCGACTTCCCGTTGGGTGTGCCGGAGACACAGCCGCTCGACTTCCACTCGCCCTACGGCTGCTCCAAAGGGGCGGGCGACCAGTACGTGCGCGATTATGCCCGTATCTATGGTCTGCCGACGGTTGTGTTCCGTCAAAGTTGCATCTATGGCCCCCGGCAGATGGGGGTCGAGGACCAGGGCTGGGTGGCCTGGTTCATCATCGCCGCCGTCACCGGACAGCCCATCACCGTCTACGGCGACGGCAAGCAGGTGCGCGACGTGCTGTTCGTGGAAGATCTGCTGGATGTCTACGACGCAGGCTTAGCCCACATTGACGTCGCAGCCGGGCAGGTGTATAACGTCGGCGGCGGGCCGGCGCACGTGATGTCGGTGTGGGCCGAGTTCGGGCCGATCCTGGAGCGGTTGATCGGTCACTCCATCCCCGTCTCCTACGACGATTGGCGCCCCGGCGACCAATGCATCTATGTCTCCGACATCCGCAAGGCCGGGCGCGAGTTGGGCTGGCAGCCTCACGTGGGGGTCGAAGGGGGCGTCCGGCGGCTGTACGAATGGGTCGTCGCCAATCAGAACCTTTTTGTTTAAGGGGGTGCCTTTGAGCGGTGAACGCCTGGTGTTTCGAGTGCATGCGATCCAACGGATGTTCGAACGTGAGATCAGCAAAGAAGACGTATGTCAGGTGCTGGCAACGGGCAAGACGATTGAAACCTATCCTGACGACAAGCCTTATCCCAGCCGGCTGGTATTAGGGTGGGGCGGATCGCGGCCCATCCACGTGGTGGTCGCCGATAATCCGACCCAAGGTGAAATGATTGTCGTCACGTATCTTCTCAATAATCTGGGGTAGGGGCAGGTCTTGCACCTGCCCGTCAGGGCGACCGCAAGGGTTCGCCCCTACATTTTGAGAAGATACCTCGTCACCGTATATGAGCCAGACTTAACTCGGTGGAAACCGGGGTTTGATGAAAGGAGATAGGTTATGAAGTGTGTAATTTGCAAGCACGGGGAGACTCGGTGTGGCCACACGGTGGTAACCCTGGAACGAGGTGGGACATTGGTATCTTCTCAATATTTTGGGGCAACGTTATCTTGAATAGTGGCTGAGCTGAGTAACGCAGCGAGCATCCGCCGGTTGAGTAGCGTTAGCGTATCGAAACCAAGGATGTGAGCGGCTCTACGGCTAACCCGCTTGGTTTCGATACGGCTTTCCGCTACGCTCCAAGCCTACTCAACCGGC
>DAOUEC010000033.1:0-13266 GCA_034430655.1 Anaerolineae bacterium | reverse complement strand
CTTACCAGAACACCAACCAGCGCGGCAAGACTTTTGACGTGGCCGATCTGCTGGCCGACTGCCAGACGCTTATCTCGCGGCGAATAGGGCGGGCGGGTGTGCCTCGTATGGAGGCGCGCGGATTCGGGTTGATTTTCACTGAACAGGAGAACGTCGAGACGGCGTTGGAAGAGTACCGACGAGCATTGTAGACGATTTATCGTCTCATTAGAACGGATAGGGATGAGTATCGAAGAAAAGACTCTGTTGCGACGAAATTTCTTCGCCGCACTGTGGCACGGCGCGTTCCTGGCCCTGGGGATGGCTCTCACCCAGCCGACGACGGTCATCGCTGCCTTCGTCGCCGATCTGACCGGCTCGACGATCTGGGTGGGTGGCCTTTCGACGGTGCTCACGGTGGCTGGCGCGCTGCCGCAGCTCTTCGTCGCCCGCTGGATCGAGCCGCGCCCGCGCAAGATGCCTTACCTGATGTTAGCCATCTACCTGCGGGTGATCAGTTGGGGCGCGCTGGCCGGGCTAACCTACGCCATCGGGGCCAGCCGGCCTCGGCTGTTGGCCTGGGTGCTGGTCGGGCTGCTGGCCGTCTTTTACGCCGGCGGTGGGCTGGGCGGCGTCCCCTACACCGACATCATCGGCAAGATCATCCCGCAGGAGCGACGCGGCGCTTTCTTCGGCGGGCAGCAGGCTTTGGCTGGGCCGCTGGCCGTGGGCGTGGCGCTGTTGGCGCAGCGGGTTCTGGCGGATATGGCCTATCCGACCAACTATGCGCTGCTCTTTGGGTTGGCGGCGCTCTCGCTGCTCGTGGCCTCGCTGGGCTTCTGGCTCATCCGTGAACCGCCACGCGCCGACGCCGATGGGAAAGTCCCATCGTGGCGGGAGTACGGCGAGCAACTCCTGAAGTCGGTGCGTCGCCTGGGGATGTTGATCGGCGTGCAGTTTCTCACCGGCTTTAGCTTGATGGTGCTGCCGTTTTACATCGTCTACGCCCGGCAAGAGCTGGGCGCGCCCCCAGGGGCCATCGGCTGGTTCATGCTGGCTCAGGTGCTAGGCGGCGTGCTGGCTAACCTGATCTGGGCGCGATTGGTAGACCGGTATGGAAGCCGTCGTATGCTCGCCACCTGCGCCGTCACCTCAATGTTGGCACCGCTGTCGGCGATTCTGCTGGGGCGGTTCGGCTGGGCCGGCTTGTTGCCGGTGATCTTTTTGGGCGGGGCCACTTTTAACGGGCGCAGGGTGGGCTTTTCCAGCGCGTTGCTGGAACTGGCCCCCGCCGCCGAGCGGCCCACGTATTCCGCGCTCAATGCCGTGTTGAGCCTGCCGGTGGCCTTTCTATCGCTGGTGGCTGGCGCGTTGCTCCAATACTGGTCCTACCCGACGCTGTTCCTCATCGCCGCGGCGTTTATCGGTGTGGGGGCGCTGTTGACGCGGCGTCTGCCAGACCCTAAAGGTTTGGGAAAGCGAGGTATTAGTTGAACCAGACTTATGACCGTTCAGATTCCAAAGTTGAGGTTAAGGGCTTTGAGGCCCGTCACTACGACCTGCTGATGAACCTCATCACGGCCGGCACTTATCCCTTTTTCATCCGCCGGGTCGTGCGGGATATGGCGATCCAACCAAAAGACGCCATCCTCGATCTGGGATCGGGTAGCGGGCACAATGCCTGCCTGATGGCCCGCTATCTTTCCGATCGGGGGCGGATCGCGGGTTTGGACATCGGGCCGGAGATGTTGGAGCAGGCCCGGCGGCGCTGCCGCCATTTGCCCAACGTCACGATGGAGAAGCAGCGCATCGAGAAACCCTTGCCCTACCGCGAGGAATTTGACAAGGCCTTTATTTCTTTCGTCTTGCACGGCTTTATCCAGGAGGATCGGCTGCGCATTGTCGAAAACGTCTATCGGGCGCTCCGGCCCGGCGGGCAGTTTATCATCCTGGACTATGACGAGTTCGAGCCGGAGCAATCGTTCTGGCCCGTGCGGTTTGCCTTTCGTCATTTAGAATGTCCGCTGGCGACCGACTTTGTGCGGCGCGATTGGCGGGCGCTCTTGCGGGAGCAGGGCTTGAATGATTTCCAGGCTCACCGCTACTACTTTGGCTATGTGCGATTGCTGGCCGCGCGCAAAATGGCATAGCATAATTGGAGATATTCAGATGAGGGTTTCTGCTGACCTGTTTTCCGCCGTGCAATCACTGCACGAGCGGACAGGTGAAAAGAACATTTAGCGAGACGTACCTGTTGCGGTCGGGAGGAGCAATGTGATACGCCACCCTGCTCCGAAGGGGGCGAGTGCCGGCGTGGATAATGAAAGGAGGTGAGTGAAATGGGTCAAGGTCGTGGAGGCGGAAGCGGCCGTGGTGGTGGCGCTGGCCGTGGCGGCGGACGCGGGCCGGGCCGGATGGGTGGCTCTGAGGCCGCCGGTCCAGGCGGTGACTGTGTCTGCCCCAACTGCGGGCATCGAGAGCCACACACTGTCGGGCAGCCTTGTTACCAGAAGAAATGCCCCAAGTGCGGCGCGCAGATGACTCGCACATAGGGCACAGATGAACGGTGCCCAGCACCTCGCGCATGCTGGGCACCTGGTCGCCTGTAATAAACGCGGCCCAGGTAACACACGTCGCATCGCGGTCGCCGCGGCGGTTGATGGTCGAGTGGAGTGAGGGCAGCACCGACGCGGCGATTGCCTGCGAAACACCTTCATATCACAAAAGGAGCAATAACGGCAAATGAGCCAGCAGTTGATTGACGAGAGATCACGTAGAGAACTGATAGAGAAGTTTCAACGAGAACTCGAAAACGAGGTAGGCCTGTCCGTCTTCGTCGGACCGGAGAATGAAGAATACTGTGATTTCACAGTTCAATTGTGTGAGGAATTGAGCGAGCTGGATAGCAGAATTGCACCCACAGTGTATCAAGACAGCGATGGGGAGGCGATCAGACTGGCCATCACCCGGACTCCGACCCTGCTCATCGGATCGGATCAGGGGTATAGAGTGAGATACACCGGCGCTCCTGTCGGACAGGAAGCAGGAGGTTTTATCGAGGCCATCTCCCTTGTCTCGCGTGGGGAGAGTGGGCTTCAGGGAGATTCCAGGGCCAAACTCCAGAACGTAGATCGCGATGTTTCCATCCAGGTGTATGTCACACCAAACTGTCCCCATTGTCCCCGTGCTGTCTTACTGGCACACCAGATTGCCATTGAGTCCAAGGGCTGGGTGGGGTCCGAGTGCGTGGAGGCGTCACAGAACATGGATTTGGCCAGACAGTTCAACGTCAGTTCCGTTCCCCAACAGGTGATCAATGGAGATGTGGACTCCGTCTCCATCGGCGTGCAGCCCGAAGCCAAGTTCATTGACGACGTGCTGCGCTACGGTTCGTCCCGCTACGCCGAGATCATGGAGGCGGAGGAAGCCAAGAGGGCATTGGCCGAACGTCTGGTGGATGCCCCCACCGGGCCGGTGACCCTGACGGAGCGCAATTTCGATCAGGCTGTTCAGAAGTACCCTATGTTGGTCGTGGACTGTTGGGCCGAGTGGTGTAGTCCTTGCAGGATGGTCGCTCCTGTAATTGAAGAATTGGCGCGCGACTATCAGGGCCAGATCGTTTTTGGAAAACTGGACGTGGACCATAATCGTGAGGTAGCGGGGCGGTATCAGATCATGTCCATTCCTACTCTCCTTATTTTCAAGGGGGGACAGTTGGTAGGCACCAAAGTGGGCGCGTTGCCCAGACATGCGTTGGAAGGAGAATTGCTCAAGTACGTCAATTGATGGTTCGTTTGTTTTTTTGCATTGAGGTAAAAGTCGCACGTGGAGCGGCCTTTCCAGGCTGCTGGCAGGCCCGAAAGCCTGCCCCACGTGTCACTTTTGCCATAGTGCGTTTTTTGACATTAGCATTCGTGTAGACTTGACCGGGAGGCGAGAGAATGATTATTACGGTAGCAAGTGGCAAGGGAGGCACGGGCAAGACGACCGTCGCTGTCAGCCTGGCGCTATCTATAACAGCGGATCAGGATTTAACGGATAAAAGATCCGTTAATCCTGCGAATCCGTTGTTCTTAGACTGCGACGTGGAAGAGCCCAACGCCGCCCTCTTCCTCCGGCCCACCATCGAAGAGCGCCGGGAAGTGGGCCAGATGATCCCGGAGGTGGATCTAGGGAAGTGCACCTACTGCGGGCGCTGCGCTGAGGTGTGTCAATATCACGCCATTGCCGTGGTCGGAGAGAAGGTGTTGGTCTTCCCCGAACTCTGCCACGGCTGCGGCAGTTGCAGCCTCAACTGCCCCACGGGGGCGATCCGCGAGGTGCTGGACGTGATAGGTACCATCGAGCGGGGCTGGGCCGGACTCCCTCCCGCTTCGGGGAGCCCCCCCTCTTATCCCCCCCACGGGGGGGGAGGAAAGCGGGGGGTCGAGTTCGCCCAGGGGACGATGAACGTAGGGGAACCGATGGCCGTGCCCATCATCCGCCAGTTGAAGCAGTGGGTCATCCCTCCCGGCGCCTCGACTGGGCTCGGCGGAACTCCCGGTGACCGTCCCATCATCTTGGACGCATCCCCGGGCACCGCCTGTCCCGTCGTCGAGTGCATGCGCGGCGCGGATTTCGTACTGATGGTCACCGAGCCTACTCCCTTTGGCTTGCACGATTTGCGGCTGGCGGTGGAGGTGGCCCGCGACGAGTTGGGGCTGCCAGTCGGTGTGGTGATCAACCGGGATGGGGTGGGAGACCAGGGGGTGGATGAATACTGCACCGCCGAGTCCATCCCCATCCTGATGCGCATCCCCCTGGATCGGCGCATCGCCGAGGCATACTCGGACGGGGGAACGTTGGTGGAGGCGCTGCCGGAGTACCGGGAGCAATTCCAGAATCTATACGCAGCCATCGGGCGGTTGGTGGCGGACGGGAAAGGAGCACGCGCATGATGAAACAACTGGTCATTCTCAGCGGCAAGGGAGGCACTGGCAAGACGACCATCGCAGCGGCGCTGGCTCATCTGGCCTCGCAGGAGATGCCCGTTGTCCTGGCCGACGCTGACGTGGACGCAGCCAACCTAGAACTGGTGCTCAACCCGACGAAGCAGGAAGAGCACGGCTTCATGGGTGGCCAACTGGCGGTGATTGATCCCGAAAAGTGCATCGCCTGTGGCATCTGCGCTGATGTCTGCCGTTTCGATGCGGTTATTCCTGGTGACGAGGCGTACCGGGTGGACTCCCTGGCCTGCGAGGGGTGCGCTTCCTGCTTCTACCGGTGCCCCGAGGAGGCCATACGGATGGAGGAGCAACAGGCCGGGTTGTGGTTCCGCTCCGACACCCGCTTCGGCCCCCTCTTCCACGCCCACCTCTTCGCCGGGCAGGAAAACTCGGGCAAACTGGTCACTCTGGTCAAGCAGCAGGCCCGCCTGTGGGGGCTGGACACCGGGGTGGCGTTGGTGGTGGTGGACGGGCCGCCGGGGATCGGCTGCCCCGTCATCTCTGCCAGCGCCGGGATGGACCTGGCGCTCCACGTGATCGAGCCGACTGTCTCCGGCGTGCACGATTTAGAGCGCATCATGGGCACCACTGACCACTTCGGCGTGCCATCGCTGGTGCTGATCAACAAGGCAGACCTGAATCTGGCCCGCTCCGAGGAGATCGCCGTCTTTTGCGCGGGCCGAGGGGTAGAGGTGGTGGGACATATCCCCTACGACGACGTCGTGACGGAGGCGATGGTGCAGGGCCGGCCGGTGACGGATTACACCGATGGGCCGGTGACGGAGGCGCTGAAGAGAATGTGGTCGCGGGTGAGCGATCTGATCTTTCCCGATGGGATAGATGTTGTCAAAGGGGGGCAACGATGACAGACAGAGATGCTTTGCGTAAGGCCATTCTCATTCGCCTCTCCACTGTCATAGATCCAGAGACAGGGGCCGACGCGGTGCGTATGCGGCTGATCGAGGATTTGGTGGTAGACGAGAGGGGCGTCGTTCGCTACAAATTCCGTCCTTCTTCTCCCCTGTGTCCTCTTGCCGTGCCGCTGGCCCTCTCCATCCGCAAGGCCGTGGGGCAGGTGGAGGGGGTGACCGGGCAGGAGATCGAAGTGACTGGCTACATCAAGGCCGAGGAACTGAACGCGATGCTGCGGGAACTGGAGAGCGAGTGATGACCAAAGATGAACTGTTGTAAGTGACGGGCGCGATGCAAAAAGGAGAGCAGGGTCATGAAGAACATAGTCGGCCTGATCGTGAATCCCGTGGCAGGGATGGGCGGTAGCGTCGGCCTTAAGGGGACCGATGGAGAAATATACAAGAAGGCGTTGGAATTGGGGGCTAAGCCGGTCACTCCCAGGAGGACGAAGGACTGCCTGTCCCGTATTGAGAGTAAAGATGACATCACCTTGTTCGTCGCGCCTGGCAAGATGGGGGAGGAGTACGCCGGAGCGTTCGATATGCCGTTTACGGTGATCGGGGCGGTGGGCGAGGAGACCTCGGCGGAGGACACGAAGAGAATCGCCGCTGAGATGGTGAATCGCGGTGTCGAACTCCTGATCTTCGTCGGCGGTGACGGTACTGCGAGGGACATCTACGATGCGATTGATTCAAAAGTCCCCGTCGTCGCGGTGCCATCCGGCGTCAAGATCTTTAGTTCGGTGTTTGCGGTCAGCGCCAGGGCGGCGGCCGAGATGGTGGATGCCTTTGTGGAAGGCACCGACGTGACGGAAGAGGAAGTCCTGGACATAGACGAAGAGGCCTTCAGAGAGGATAGATTGGCTTCCAGACTGTATGGCTATCTCCTCGTCCCCAACGTGCGGACCTTTTTGCAGCCCGGCAAGGCCGCGTCGAACGTGGGCGTATCCTCCATAGAGAGCAAGAAGGAGATCGCTGCCTACATCGTCGAGGAGATGAATCAGGAGACTTTGTACCTGCTCGGCCCGGGGACGACGTTGGAGGCCATCGCCGATGAGATGGAGCTCCCCAAGACGCTTTTGGGCATAGACGCGGTTTTCGCGAGGGAGTTGGTGGGAACGGATTTGAACGAGAAGGGTATCCTGGGCTTGTTCGAAAGATATGGGAAGAGAAGAATCATTGTGACCCCTATCGGTGGCAATGGGTTCATCTTTGGCAGAGGGAGCAAGCAGTTCACCCCGGAAGTGATAAAGCGAGTCGGCAGGGAGAACATCGTGGTGGTGGGAACCAGGGACAAGCTAAGCAGGCTGGACTACCTGAGAGTAGATACGGGTGATTTTGAACTGGATGAACTGCTCTGCGGATACATGGAAGTCACGGTGGGCTACAAGGAAGGAATGATGGTGAAGGTCAGATGTTAATGGAGACCATCAAACTGAACATGAACGAGGTCCCCTACCTCCCTCCACGGGAAGTCATTGAGGCTGCCCGGAAGGGCCTGGCGAAGTTGAATCGCTACGCCGACCCGGAAGACCTGGGACGGCTACGTGGGCTCCTGGCTGGCTACTCGGGAGTTCTTGAAGAGCACGTCGTTCTGAGTCCCGGATCAGACATTCTGCTCAGGGAGGTGATCCACACTTTCTCGAAAGGGAGGAAGGTTATTATAGTGAGCCCATCTTTCTTTCCGACCGTTCAAGCCGCAAAACAGTTCGCCACGAAATTAGTCAGCCTACGGCTCGGCCCCCCGGAGTTCGATTTGGACCTCGATCTCCTGATGGATGAGTTGCAAGAGCCTTGTCTGGTGATCATAGATAATCCCAACAATCCGACGGGTAAACTTCTCCTGGACCGGCAGGCAGTTGAGGCCATAATCGAGAGTAGAGATACGCTTCTCGTGGTAGATGAAGCCTACTACGAGTTTTCCGGCGTGACTTTCGCCGATATGGTGCACGATCATCCCAATCTTGCGGTCACGAGGACGATGGATAAGGCCTTCAGCCTGGCAGGCGCGCGAATTGGCTATATCATCGCTGGAGAGGCTTTTGGGAATGCGTTCTCCTCGTTTTATGCGTTTCTACCCCAATCCAGCCTGTATGCGGCGATAGAAGCATTAAACCATCCCGACTACGTGAGGAGAAATGTTCAACGAGTCGTTGAGGAAAGAGAACGGGTATGGAGAACACTGAATGAATTGGCAGTCCACGTATCTCAAAGTACTACTAACTTCTTACTTGTAAAGACAGAGATTCCTGATATGGCAGAAAGGCTTAGGGACATTGGCATTCTAATTCTGGACCTATCAAATCAATTGCCATCGGGGTTTGTGCGGGTATCCATAGGCACCGGCGAAGAAAATGATGCCTTTATAGCCGGATATGTGAAAATTCGTGAAGCCTATCTGAACGGGACGCAGATGAACGCAGGCTTTCGCGGATAAGAACGGACAATTCAATCGTTAAGGAGGTTGACGACATGATTGCTTTCGGTCCAGTCCCATCCAGGCGTTTAGGGCGGAGCCTGGGGATTAACAACATCCCGCCCAAGGTGTGTACCTATTCCTGTGTGTATTGCCAGTTGGGACGCACCATAAAGATGCAGGTTGAGCGGAGTGCCTTCTATGAGCCAGATGAGATCTTACGGGATGTCCAGGACAAGGTTGAAAGGGCAAGAGAGGCCGGGGAGCCCATTGACTACCTCACCTTCGTGCCCGATGGGGAGCCTACGCTGGACATCGATCTCGGCCGTGAGATCGAGCTGTTGAGGTCGTTGGGGATCAAGATCGCCGTGATCACCAACAGTTCCCTCATCTGGCGCGAGGACGTGAGGGAGGGTCTGATGAAGGCGGATTGGGTCTCCCTGAAAATGGATTCTGTGCGAGAAGAGGTCTGGCGCAGAATCAACCGGCCCCACGGCTCTCTGCATTTGGCCTCGATTCTCGATGGAGCGCTCGAGTTCGCGCAGGCCTTCAAGGGGGAACTGGCAACGGAGACGATGCTCGTAGAGGGCGTCAATGGGGGAGACGACCACATCAGGGAGGTTGCCGGCTTTTTGGCCCGCCTGAGGCCTGCCATAGCCTATTTGGCAATCCCGACCAGGCCGCCGGCGGAGGAGTGGGTACACTCCCCTGGTGAGGAAGTCATCAATCGGGCCTATCAAATCTTCAGCGAGAAAGTGGGCTGCGTGGAGTACCTGATCGGGTACGAAGGCAATGATTTCGCCTTTACCGGCAACGTCGAGGAAGACATGTTGAGCATCACGTCCGTGCATCCCATGCGGGAGGATGCGGTGAGCGAGTTCCTGGCTCGGGCCGGGGCCGATTGGCCTGCTGTTCACCGGCTGATCGCTCAGGGCCAACTCATTGAGATGGCGTATGAAGGGCGGAAGTTCTATATGAGGAAGCTTCAATGAAACTGGAGGATATCCAATGATTGAAAAACACACTGTGGATTTTGAACCCCTGGGCCGCCGCGTGCAAGTGGCGGAGGGGAAGACGCTTCTCGATGCCGCACGCCAGGCCGGAGTGGGGCTGAACGCCGTCTGCGGTGGCACAGGCGTCTGCGGGACCTGCCGCGTCCGCATCGTCGACGGCGATGTCACGCCGCCCAACAAGGCCGAGCAGAAATTCTTGGATCAAGCATCCTTGGACGCAGGATACCGGCTGGCCTGCCAGACCGAGGTAGTGGGCGATGTGCGGGTGGACGTGCCACCGGAATCTATCACCACCCCGCAGCGGGCGCAGATTGAGGGGCGCGAGCGACCGGTTGATATCGACCCTGCTGTGCGTGCCTTTGACGTGAAACCGATGCCGCCAGGCATGGATGACCTGCGGTCCGACGAGAAGCGCCTGTGCGAAGCGCTCCGGGAGCAACACAACGTCGCCGCCGTGCGGTTCGACCCTGTGGTCTTGGCCAAAGTCTCTCCCTTGCTTCGGGAGAACGATTGGCACATCCGCCTCTTCATCCGAGACGGTGAAGTCATCGGCGCCGCGCCGGCCGGCACGCCGCCGCTGGGACTGGCGGTAGACATCGGCACGACCAAGGTGGCCGCCTACCTGTTGAACCTGGAGACCGGCGAGACGCTGGGCTCATCCGGCACGATGAACCCCCAGATTGCCTACGGGGAGGACGTGATGGCCCGCATTGCCTACGCGATGGAGGATGAGGCGCAGGCGCGGGAGCTCCAGGAAGCCATCGTCGGGGGGCTGGAGGAGCAGACCCGCGAGTTGTGCGAGCGGTCTGGGCAGGATTGCTCACAGATCTTGGAGGCTGTGCTGGTGGGCAACACATGTATGCACCACCTGGTGATGGGGCTGCCGGTGGCTCAACTGGGCTTGGCCCCCTACGTGCCGGCTATGTCCGCTTCCTGTGACATCAAAGCGCGGGATCTGGGGCTGCATATCGCACCGGGCGCAAACGTCCATCTCCTGCCCAACATTGCCGGCTTCGTCGGAGCCGACCACGTGGCGATGATTATGGTGAGCGGGCTGCACAAGGCCGGCGAGGCCACCCTGGGCCTGGACATCGGCACCAACACGGAGGTCAGCCTGGCGGCGAACGGGCGGCTGCTGAGCTGCTCCACCGCCTCCGGGCCGGCCTTCGAGGGTGCTCACATTCGCGACGGGATGCGAGCCGCGCCGGGCGCGGTCGAGCGGGTGAAGATGGTCGACGGGCGGGTCGAGTACCAGACGATCGACGACGAGCCGCCGGTGGGCATCTGCGGCTCCGGCATCCTGGACATCGTAGCCGAGCTGCGGCGAATCGACGTGCTTAAGGAAAACGGTTCGATGAAGTCGAGGAGCCATCCCCGCGTTCGCGAGACGGGCGGCCAGCCCGAGTTCGTGCTTGTCCGATCCGGTGAGCGAGGTGCGCCTCACGACATCGTCATCACCCGCCAAGACGTGAGCGAGATTCAACTGGCCAAGGGAGCTATCCGCGCCGGGATCGAAGTATTGCTGGACGAGGCCGGTCTGGAGGTGGATCAAATTGAGCGCGTCGTCATAGCGGGGGCCTTCGGCACCTACCTGGACGTGGCCAGTGCACGGGCGATAGGAATGCTGCCGCCGCTGCCCTTGGAACGGTTCGACCAGGTGGGCAACGCCGCTGGCATCGGCGCTAAGCTGGCCCTGCTCTCCCGTCGCTGCCGCGACGTCGCCAGGGAGATCGCCAGCCGCGTGGAATACATCGAACTGACCACCGATGCTCGCTTCTCCGGCATTTACATGAAGGCAATGGGCTTGCCGGATTCATCGGCCATTAGCTGTTAGCCGTCAGCGGTTAAGCATCGCGGCAGGGGCCCAATCTACGTCTTTGGCGACGCCGGGGTGGAGATGAAGGAGACCGGAGCGACGACGCTGGCGGAAGTGTTGGAGGAAGCAGGCCAAGTTTGTGGCGCGCTTGCGCGGCGCCCCGTACCTGGACGAAAGCATCGTGGCGCCGTTTGGCCGGGAGGCCCTCGACGTGATCAAGCGGATGGCGGACGCGTCCCGGGTGGCGCAGAGCCCGACCATCCGCAAGATCTGAGCGTTGAGCAGGGATTGCACAGACAAAAGAGGAAGGAGCACACGATGTCCAAGTTCTCACTAGATGTCTTGCAAAGGCGTGTCTTTCCCTTCGTTGAGACCGACAATCCTGACGTTATTCTGGGCGCTGCTTTCGGTGAGGACGTGGCGCTGACGCGGGTCGGGGGGGACATATTGGTATCCCATGTAGATCCCATCGTAGGCGCTGTAGCCGACATCGGCTGGCTGGCCGTCCACGTGGCGTGCAACGACGTTGCCACCAGCGGTGTCTCTCCCCGCTGGATCCAACTGCTGGTGCTGGTGCCTCGGATGGAGGACGAGGAACTCCTTGAGCAGATCATGCGCGATGCCAGCCGTGCGGCCGGGGAGATCGGAGTCTCTATCATTGGGGGCCACACCGGGTACTCGGCGGGTCTCTCCCGGCCCCTGGTCGCCGTCACGGCCCTGGGGACCGCGTCGGGGCGCGAGCCGGTGCGGACCGGTGGGGCTCGCGTGGGCGATCACGTGCTGGTCACCAAGGGGATCGCCCTGGAGGGGACGGCCATCCTGGCCCAGGACTTCGCAGACGTGGCGCGGAATCTGGGGTTGAGCGAGGAGGATCTGGCGGAGGGCCGGCGTGTGATGGCCGAGGTGAGCGTCGCACCTGAGGCGCTGGCGCTGGCGGCCCAGGGTGTGACGGCCATGCACGACGTGACCCGAGGTGGGCTGCTGGAGACGCTGTTGGAGATCGCCTATCTCTCGGAGATCGGCATCGAGGTGGAGTCTGCCCGGCTGCCGATCCCTGCCATCGTCTCGCGCTTCGCTCATGCGTTCCGGTTCGACCCGCTGCGCATGATCTCCTCCGGGACCCTGGCGGTCACCGTTCCGCCCGGGCGGACGGAGGACGTGAGTCATACTTTGGAGGAGTTAGGGACGGAGTTCGCCTTCGTGGGCCACGTCGTGGAGGGGGCCGGAGTGCGCGTTCTCCAGGATGGTAAAACTGTTCACTACACCGAGATCCGCTGCGAAGAGGACGAACTGGCCCGCATGTGGGCGCTTTATCCCCGGGACGGATAGTCTTGGGGCAAGCGTGGACTTGAGGAGGAAAGCGCATGGAGATGTCAAACCTTTATAGCTGGTTCTGGCCCAGCCTCTCTTTTCTGCTGTCTGTTCTTTGGCTGTGGACACTGCTGCGGAAACGCCGGGCGGCTCCTGCGGCCCGGGCATCGGTCCCCGGCCTGACGCTGCAGCCTATGGAAGTGGAGGACGTGCTGAAAGCGGCCTATGTCCTCAAGGAGGCGGGGGAGGCCTGGGGCAACGAGGAACTGGCTCGCTCCGCGGGTCTCTCCGAGACGATGGCTGGGGAAGTGGCAAGGGCACTCGTTGCCTTTGGCTGGGCCGAGGAGGATGCCCAGGGCCGCATGCACCTGACGGAGACGGGAGAGGCACGCGCCTGGGAACTGGTCCGGGCGCACCGCCTCTGGGAGCGCTACCTGGTGGACCGGGAGGGAATGCACCTGGAGGCAGTCCACGCCGAGGCTGACCGTCGCGAGCACGAGACGACGCCGCAGGAGTTGGAGAGACTGGATGCCGAATTGGGGTA
The DNA here is from genome assembly GCA_034430655.1 of Anaerolineae bacterium. Lineage (GTDB taxonomy): Bacteria > Chloroflexota > Anaerolineae > B4-G1 > B4-G1 > JAUWNP01. The sequence continues at coordinate 291 of DAOUEC010000033.1, read as the reverse complement.
CCCAGCCTGGGACCCCCACGGGCACGCCATCCCGGCCCCGGGGTGCCGGGTGCCCTCTCCCCTGGCACGCCCCCTGCTGGAAGAAGGGACACCGGGAAGTCGGCTGCGTATCATCTGCCTGGACGACGAGCCAGCAGCGCTGCTGGCCCAACTGGTCGCGCTGGGATTGAAGCCCGGCGTGGACGTGGAGGTTCTGGAGCGGGAGCCTGGTCTCCTGCGACTGCGGCTGGATGGAAACGTCGTCCCGCTGGCTGCCGCCGCTGCCCGTCACGTCTCCGTGGTGCCAGCGCC
>DAOUEC010000032.1:0-3272 GCA_034430655.1 Anaerolineae bacterium | reverse complement strand
TGGGCACCATGCGCACCGAGTTGGTGACGGCTTCTATCCCACTGGCTTTTGGCGCGGCGGCGGTGATCGGTATCTTCTTCGGCTACTATCCGGCGACTCAGGCGGCGCAGTTGGATCCGATTGAGGCGTTGAGGCGCGAGTAGCGGTGGAGAGATATTGGTTTAAGGATATGAACACTGAGTACTGGAAATCACGATGGCAGTTAGCGGTGGGCGTGTAGAAATGGCTACAGGGACGCAACCCGAATCGCAAGGGTTATTCGGGATGAGCAAACAGCAAACGGCTGTAGCCGTCGGGCTGGGGCTGATTGCCTTGCTGGGGGCCTTTTTGCGCTTTTACAAACTGGGCACATACAGTATCGGTAACATCTATTATGCGGCGACGGTGCAAAGCATGTTGACCTCGTGGCATAACTTTTTCTTCGCCTCATTCGAGCCGGGCGGTTCGGTAATGGTAGACAAGCCGCCTCTGGGGTTTTGGGTGCAGGCGGCATCGGCGACTGTGTTGGGCGTGAACGGGTTCGCGCTGGCGTTGCCGCAGGCGTTGGCCGGGGTGCTGTCAATTCCCCTGCTGTACGCGCTGGTGAAGCGCCAGTTTGGCGTGTGGGCCGGTCTCATCGCGGCCCTGGTGTTGGCAATTACGCCCGTGGCGGTTGCGACAGAGCGTAACAACACGACTGACGGCTTGCTCCTGTTTGTGCTGTTGTTGGCTACGTGGGCATTTCTGCGGGCGGTGCGAAACGGCCATTTCCGCTACTTACTTCTCGGCGCACTTCTAATTGGCCTCGGTTTCAACATCAAAATGCTACAAGCCCTCCTCCCCCTGCCTGCACTTTATGCCCTGTACCTGCTCGGTGCGCCCCGTTCATGGAGGAAGCGGATCGTTCATTTGGCCTGCGCAACCGCCGTCCTGCTGGCGGTATCGCTATCGTGGACCATTGCGGTGGACTTGACGCCGCCTGAGAACCGCCCCTACGTGGGCAGTAGCGAAAATAACACCGTGATGGAACTGATTGTCGGGCATAATGGTCTACGTCGCTTGCTGCCGCTGGGTAGGGCTGCCCTGGCAGGGAACGGCGGGCCGCCCTCCCCACCCCCGAATGTAGGACAACCAAATCGATTCCCGGCCAATCCGCCGGCACCCCCCAATAGTGGGCTGCCAGGCCAATTCCCGCAAAATCAGCCCCCGCAACGCCCCGGTGCAGGCAATCGGCCGGGAAATCCAATAGCGCAAGAGGTCGGGGAGCCAGGTGTGCTGCGCCTCTTTACCGAGCCGCTCGTCACAGAGGCCGGCTGGCTGCTGCCGCTGGTACTCCTCGGTATTCCGTTGATTGTGGTGACTCTCGGTTGGCAGTGGCCGTTGGGCGATAGACACCTGGCGCTTGTCCTGTGGGGCGGGTGGTTGCTGCCCGAAGTCCTATACTTTGGCTTCACCTCTGGCCTGTTCCACGCCTACTACCTGATTATGCTGGGGCCACCGCTGGCTGCGCTGGTGGGGGCGACGGCCTGGGCACTTGGGCAGGTCCGGCAACGACGACGCTGGCTTGGTTGGACGTTGCTGGCTCTGTTCGCGGGCGCGACGGTCGCCTTTCAAAGCGTCACGCTTCAGAACTATCCCCACTACGCCTTGTGGATAGTGACTATTGCCATCACGCTATTGGTGCTGGGCCTGGGGATGCTGGCCCTGGCAGCGCGACGCGCCCGACTCGGGTTAAGCAAAGTTGCGCTGGGGATCGCACTTGTGGCCACGATGGTTGCGCCGCTGGCCTGGTCCGGTTTAACCACATTCAATGCCAATCCCGATGTGGCGCTACCTCACTCTGGCCCAGACGCAGGATGGTCGCTGCGTCCGAACGCATCCGCTACGCCGTTGTCACCGGCGGAACAAAGGATCATTGATTATCTGCTGGTCAACACCGACCCAGACAATTATCTCGTTGCTACGCTCAGCGCCCATGACGCTTCGCCTTTCGTCCTGGCGACACGACGTCCCGTTCTGACGTTTGGTGGCTTTAACGGTGGCGATAACGTTGTAGACGCAGATCAACTGGCGCAAATGACGGCTGAGGGCGAGTTAAGGTTTGTCCTCGCTAACCAGCAACTGGCACAGCGGAAGCCAGATATTGCCGCATGGTTAACCGATAACTGCACCACCGTCACCATCCCCGGCGCAACACGGCCGGCACTTCCTAACAATCAAACATTCCGTCCTGGTAGTGAGGGGCAGGCCAACATCCTGTACGACTGCGACAGTCACTGAAATCTTGTGGTGGATCACGGAGGAAAGTAATGAAACAGAAACAAGAAATGAAATCTTGGCACGTCAGACTGCTCCTGGCCCTCACGGTTACGATATTAGCCGGGTGTGGTGGTAGTGAAGCAACCCCGGTAGCGATAGACGAGGGTTTCGGGGAGACCTATACCAGCGACACTCTCGGCACATCCTACCCCGGCGCACTGGACGCGAGCAGCCAACTTGCGCTGGGCACAATCCAGTTGGAAGAGACGGAAAACGGTGTCACGTCCGAACAGGCGATGGCCTTGCTTCCCCTCTGGCAGGCGATCCAGGGTGGAGCACTGAAAAGCGATGCGGAGATGAATGCCGTTCTGAAGCAGATCGAGGGGACGATGACCCCGGAGCAGTTGGAAGCCATCGCTGCTATGCAACTTACGCAGGAGGATATGCAGGCCTGGATGCAGGAGCAGGGACCGGGCATGGGAACTGGCTTCCCTGGGACAGGTGGGGGGCAGGAGGTATCTCCTGAGGTACGCGCGACACGCCAGGCCGAGTTCGGCGGTGGAGAGATGCCGCCCGAGATGGCCACGCGCCGGGCCGAGATGGAGAATATGAGCGAGGAGGAACGAGAAGCGGCACGTGCAACGATGCAGGCGGGTGGCGGTATGGCCGGTGGTGCTGGCGGACGGGCAGGGGCAGGCAACGGTGCTGGCGGGAGGCAGTTCATTATCCTGCTGAACCCGCTGATCGAACTGCTGACGCAGCGGGCGGCGGAGTGACTTGCTCGGCCTGGATCTGGCGATCCAGGTTCACTACCGGACACTTTTCTGAAAGGTGTCATTCTGAGGAGCGGAGCGACGAAGAACCTCGCTCTCGCAGTGCAAAGCAGAGATTCTTCGCTCCCTCTGGTCACTCAGAATGACAGAACAGGCCGAGATAGCAAAAGTGTCCGGTAGCAAAGATCCAGGCCAAGAGCGGGGATTTGACAATCCCCTTGGAGCAATTTTGGATCCACTGAGTCTACTTACGTCTCACGC
>DAOUEC010000031.1:0-2959 GCA_034430655.1 Anaerolineae bacterium | reverse complement strand
GAGAGGATACTGAAACTTCATCGCCAGATCCAACACGCTGACCGGCCGCAACTTGTTGCAGAGGGCTCGATCCGAGAGAGGATACTGAAACTGGCGAGGCTGGGTATGGTGACATCCATACCTTCGAGTTGCAGAGGGCTCGATCCGAGAGAGGATACTGAAACGGACGTGACTCGTGTGACAGCGTTGAGGCGGAAGTCAGTTGCAGAGAACTCGATCCGAGAGAGCATCTTGTAACTTTGTAAGTCACATAAGAGTGACGGGAAGTAGGCAGGGGGCAACGATCGCGGCTGGAGCCGGGTTTTTGACAAGTCTGAGTGCAGCAGCATGACCGGATGTCACTGCTTCATCCTGGTAAGGCATCCACCCTCGTGGGGCACCATCAAGTACGAACTCCGATGGACAGACATCCCTTGACGATCGTGCTGTCCACGCACCGGTGCTAATCCCGGAGAGGCCCAGGTGGGGCCCACCGAGTGGTGCGGCAGAAGCGGGCAGTCAACTCTGATACGACGTCTGAGCGTCCGAGGGATACTGACGACATAAGCCCCGCGCCGCAGAGGGACCGGAGCAGGCCGAGAGTGGTTTGACACGACCGGCAAACACTGGTATACTGTTTGTGTCCGGGCCGCTCCCTATTCTTAGGAGCAAGACTCCTATGACGCAGACCTGGCAACGCCAGGCAAGACGTCGTGCGGTAAGAGCCGCTTGCGCTTCGAGCGCCGTGTTTGGGGGCGGCCCGGCGGGTTTATGGTCAACGACGTTTCCGAGGTCGGCGGCGCTTTCTGGGACTGCGCTGGCGACCTTTCTGCTTTTCGGCCAGGTAGCGATACATACGCACCTCCCATTGGCGGCGGAAAGCCGGGTAATCTGGGATGCCGGGGTTGTAGGCTGATTCCGTTCAATCCGTTCCCAAAATCCGTTGACAGGTTTTCCGTGTTCTGTTGCAGAAAGGACACCGAAAGCCATCAGAACAGCGGATGGGCAGGATTATCGGATCGCGGGTCGTGGGCTGGGGTGGGGGGGCCAGGCCCGAAGCGTGATGATCCGGGTTGTGCAATTTTATTTGCATAAATCTGGAGTCCGGCCAGCCCCAAACTACCTGCTCAGGCAGGCGGTTGAAACCGCGCTTGGAGGGCTGAAGCCGGCTGTCCGCCTGCGCGGACGCTCGGCTGAAAGCCCACGAGAGGCGATTTCAATCGCTGAAATCAGTGAAAGTCCGTCTGATCCATAAGCACGAAGGACTTTCGTGGCTTTCGTGTTTAACTTCCGACTATATATCTTATGTCACCTTAACCATATTTGCGCCTTTAACTTGACATAATATATCAACTGCGACGAGAGAACCCAGGCCCATTTCATCAAGCCTGCTCACTTGCCTGCCCCCTGCTTTGTGTTAGAATACCGTAACCCGGCCAGGGAGGTCCCACGAGGCTCCTCACCACCGCTTGCCCGACCGGGCGGCTGCCAAAATTATGTCTAATTGTTATGTCTAGTTCAATTCAGCGCACTCTGCAATTTGTCATCGCTCTGCTCCTCTGCTTCTGCCTGGCCTTCACAGCCGGGTTCGGCGTCTACCGGCTGTGGGACAAATTGAAGCCGGTGATCTGTCCGAAGCCGCCGGGCGTGTTCTGGGAGGCCTGGGATCGAGTAGAGCAACATTTCTATGGCCAACTCCCTTCGCCTCGCGAGCGTACCTACGGGGCCATCCACGAGACCCTGAGGCTGCTCGACGACCCCTATACCATCTTCGTCGAGCCTCAGCCCCGCGAACTGGAGCGAGACCAGATGCGCGGCTCCTTTGGCGGCATTGGCGTCACGCTGTGGCGCGATGCAGAAGGGCGGATGGTGCTCTCTCCCTATTCCGACTCCCCCGCCGAGCGCGTCGGGGTTCGCGAAGGGGATATCCTGCTGGCGGTGGACGCTGAAACCATCACCGGCGAGATGACCGTGGATGACGTGCGCGCCCGCCTCCACGGCGAGGTGGGTACACCCGTGACGCTCACCATTTCTCGCCTCCCCACCCCACCGTTCAATCTCATCATCGCCAGGGAGGAGATCCAGGTGCCCTCCGTCACCTGGCGCGTGCTCAATCGGGCACCTGACGCTGGCTACGTCCACGTCCAGGGCTTTACCGAGAGGACCGGCGACGAAGTCCTGCAAGCCCTGCAAGAACTGCGCCAGGCAGGGGCCGCCAGCCTGGTCCTGGACCTGCGGGATAACTCTGGCGGACTGATTGATCCAGCGGTAGCCACCGCCAGCCAGTTCCTCCGCCATGGCGTTGTGCTATATGAACTGAGCCGCGATACCCAGGAACGCACCTTCTCGGTGCGTGGTGGTGGCACCTCTATTGACATCCCCCTGGTCGTGCTGGTCAACGGCGGGACGGCCAGCGCAGCCGAGATCGTCGCTGGCGCGCTGCAAGACCATGGTCGCGCCCCGTTGGTGGGCGAGCCCACCTTCGGCAAGGGGGCAGTGCAACTGATCTATGACCTTTCGGATGGCTCGTCGCTGCACGTCACCTCAGCGATCTGGTTGACGCCCAACCGGCATCAGATCCAGGGCCAGGGCCTGACGCCCGACGTTTACCTTCCACGCGGCGAGGGCCCACAGGACGAGCAACTCGACCGCGCCGTAGCCTGCCTGCAATCCCAGCGTCGGAATGGCAGCGATTGGAGATGAAGATCTGGAGTTGATGAATGGATAGCACCCTGCGTAACGTGATTAAGTTTGTGATTGTGGGCACAATCGTGCTGGCGTTTTCAGCAGCCGCGTTCCTCGCCGGTTTCGGTTCGGCCTGCCTGCTGGCCGGGCATGGCGCGCTGCCAGCGTGGCCGCTGGCCGCTCCAGCGGATACCCCATCACCCGCCCCGCCGGGAGAGGCAGAGGAAGAGACGTCACCCACACTCGTGCCCACGCCTGTGCCGACGAACGAGGATGAGGAGGCCTTCCAACTCTT
>DAOUEC010000030.1:0-38484 GCA_034430655.1 Anaerolineae bacterium | reverse complement strand
CAACCACGTCATCGCCGTCTCTGAGTGCACCCGGCGCGACCTGATCGCCGCCTACGACCTGCCGCCGGAGAACATCACGGTCATCCCTGAGGCAGCCGACCCCCGCTTCCGCCCCCAGCCGCCCGAGACAGTGGCCGCCGTCCGCGCCCGCTACGGTCTGCCGGAGCGATGCCTGCTCTGCGTCGGCACCATTGAGCCGCGCAAGAACCTGACCCGCCTGCTGGCCGCCTTTGAGTCCATCCACGCGGAGAGACTGACCGACGGGCTGGTCATCGTGGGAAAGCGAGGCTGGCTCTACGGCGACTTTTTCGCCGCGCTGGAGCAATCGCCGGTGCGAGACGCCGTCATCTTCCCCGGCTACGTGCCCGATGCCGATCTGCCAGCCGTCTACGCCGGAGCGCAGGCACTGGTCTTCCCCAGCCTCTACGAGGGCTTCGGCCTGCCGGTGCTGGAGGCGATGGCTTGCGGCACGCCCGTCGTGGCATCCCGCGTCTCCAGCATCCCAGAGGTCGGCGGTGAGGCAGCGCTGTACTTCGACCCTGCCGACGTGGAAGGGATGGTTGAAACCATACGCCGCCTCCTGCGCGATGCCGACCTGCAAGACAGGATGCGAACACAGGGGCTGGCTCAGGCAGCGCAGTTCTCGTGGAAACGAGCAGCGACTGAGACAAAGGCAGTGTACGATGTGGTGCTGAAGGCTTGACTTTTGCCCTGGCTGGAGTATGATATGCTCAATCCACAAAAACGTGGGGGCGTGGTAACCGTGCAACCGTTTGCTGAACGCATATGAATCATAACCTGGAGAAGCGCATCAGGCTTACCTCCCCACCCGTTACCCAAACGGGTCGCCCGGCGGCATCCCCCATGAAGTGTACACTTCGGGCCAGGCACAAGAGACCATCACCAGTGCCCAAAGCGTCCTCGATCAAGTCGGCAATCTGCTACCCCCCTACGAGGAGACACTGCTATGAAAATTCTCGTCACCGGCGGCGCCGGTTTTATTGGCTCCAACCTCGTGGATGTGCTTATGGAAAGAGGCCACAAGGTCACCGTCCTCGACAATCTCTCAGTGGGCAAAGTAGCGAACATCGAGCACCACCTGGAGAACGAGTACTTTAACTTTGTCAACGACACAATCCTCAACACGACGACACTGGAGCGCCTCATCCGCCAGGTTGACCTGATCTACCACCTGGCGGCGGTAGTCGGCCCCAAATATGTCGTCGAGGACCCCCTGGGCACCATCATCACCAACGTGCGCGGCACGGAGAACGTGCTGGAGTTGGCCTTCAAGTACTGGGTCAAGACCGTCATCGCCTCCAGTTCCGAAGTCTACGGCAAATCCACCGCCGTGCCGCTCAGCGAGGATGACGACCGCATCCTTGGCTCGACTACTGTAGGGCGCTGGTCATACTCCGACGCCAAAGCGATTGACGAGTACTTTGCGCTGGCCTACGCAAAAAAGGGGCTGCCGGTCATCGCCGTGCGTTACTTCAACGCCTATGGTCCCAGGCTTGATCCCCGTGGCTACGGCAGCGTCATCGCCAGGTTCCTCACCCAGGCACTACACGGAGAGCCCCTGACGGTCTACGACGACGGGCAGCAAACCCGCTGTTTCACCTACGTCTCCGACACTATCAGGGGCACGATCCTGGCGGCGACGATCAAAGAGGCGGTAGGTCAGGTTTTCAACATCGGTTCCAACCGCGAGGCGACCATCCTCGAACTGGCGGCCCTGATCCGCCAAGTGACAGGTTCGGCATCGGAAATCGTCCACGTGCCCTACGAGGCCGCTTATGGCCCGGCCTTCGAGGAGACGCGCCGCCGCGTACCCGATGTGACCCGTGCACGAGAGGTGCTTGGCTTCGAGGCCCAGACGGTTCTCGAAGAGGGATTGCGGCGTACGCTGGAGTGGTTCCGGGAGAGCAGTAGATAGTAGGCTGGCAGATTGGTAAACGGGGATGACTATGAACTCAACCAAACTCAGCGCGTTCTGTGACAAGGTACTGGAGATCGGCTGGCTCCTGGCAGTGGTCATCACCCCGCTCCTCTTTAACGTTTATTCCAGTCGGGTCTTCGAGCCGGATAAGTTGACGACCCTGCGCACCGTTACCGTCATCATGGCGGCCGCCTGGCTGGTCAAATTGATCGAGGAGCGAGCCAATGGCCGGCACGAGATCGGGTTCACCTGGCGCACACCGTTGGTATTCCCCACCCTCTTTATGGTCGCAGTTTATCTCCTCAGCACCATCTTATCCGTCACCCCCTGGGTCAGCCTGTTGGGCTCCTACCAGCGTCTACAGGGCACGTATACTACGCTATCCTACATTGTGATATTCCTCACCATCCTGCAGGGGCTGCGCACACGCGCCCAACTCGACCGATTGATCACAGTGACCATCCTAAACAGCCTCCCCATCGCTCTCTACGGTCTCATCCAGCACAATGGGCTGGATCCACTGCCCTGGGGCGGAGACGTGCAGAAGCGCGTGGCCGCTAACATGGGCAACGCCATCTTCGTCGCTGCCTACCTCGTCATGATTTTCCCCCTCACTGTGGGCCGTATAGCGGAGAGTTTCAAGGCTATCCTGACCGAAGAGGAGAGCGACTGGGCCGATGTCGTGCGCGCAGCCGGCTACATCTTCATCGCCGCCGTTGACTTGATCGCCATCTGGTACACGCAAAGCCGGGGGCCACTCCTGGGGCTCATCGCCGCCTCCTACTTCCTGCTTCTCCTGCTGGCCTTGTCGTCGCGCACCAAATGGGGGGCTGCGTCGACACTGTCCATCATCACCGCCACCGCTCTGGTAGTGGGCTTTCTGGCAGTTATCAACACCCCCGACGGCCCCCTGCAATCCCTCCAGCGCGTCCCCTGGCTGGGACGTCTCGGTGAGGTGTTCGACTTCGAACACGGTACAGGAAAAGTGCGGGCGCTGATCTGGGATGGTATGGTGGACCTAATCCTACCCCACGAGCCGATCCAGTATCCCGACGGCCATCCCGACCCGTTCAACGCCCTCAGACCATTGGTGGGCTACGGCCCAGAGTCTATTTACGTAGCCTACAATTCTTTTTACCCGCCGTTGCTGGGGCACTACGAATCGCGCACCGCTTCACCGGACCGCTCCCACAATGAGACGCTGGATTCGCTAGCCATCACAGGACTGCTGGGCCTGATCGCGTATCTGGGGATCTTTGGTAGCGCGTTCTACTACGGCTTCAAGTGGCTTGGGCTGGTGAAAGACCGCAGGCAACGGAATCTGCTGTTCGGACTCGTGGCCGGACTGTCAGCGTGCAGTGTCGCCTTTTTCTGGTGGTGGCAGGGCCTGAACTTCTTCGGCGCCTCCCTCACCCTCGGCATCGCCTCCGGCTTGGGGATCTACCTGGCAATTACGGCCATCACCTCCTCAGTCCGTCTCCTCAGATCGAACGAGGATACGCTACCGCTGTTGCATCCCCACCATTTTCTTCTCACCTCTATCGTCGCAGCCTTTATGGCTCACTTCATCGAGATCAACTTCGGCATCGCCATCGCCTCCACGCGCACCACGTTCTGGGCCTACGCTGGCGTGCTCGTCGTGGCCGGGCTGGGCCTGATCCGCGAACGCGGGATGGAACCACAGGAGCAAAAGGCAGGAGACAGGAAGCAAGGAAACAAGGGACGCAAGAAGCGCCACAAGGCCGCCCCGCCGCCCCCTACCAAACCTGCCCTGACTGCCTGGCTGTGGCCCACGCTTGCCGTCGCTGTCGTCGGCGGCTTCATCCTGGGTACACTGGCCTTCGACTTCACCACCAACGCCGAGCGTCTTTCTCAACCTCTGGCTATCTTATGGCGTGCACTCACCATCCTGCCGGCGCAGCAGGGTCGCACCTCCTATGGCGCGCTGATGATCTTCGCCCTCACCTGGTTGATGAGCGCGGCCATCTTCATCTCTGAAATGGCCAAGAGCGGAGCATTCCACGAACACAAGAGCGACTGGTCACTGGCGACATCCCTGTACTTGCTGATCTCACTGACGGTGGGATTTGGGCTCGCCCTGGTACTGGCCAGCCGCCAGGCCTCGCTGGTGCACTTCCAGGCCCAGACCGTGGAGGACGTGGTCAGTGTCGCCGACCGCGTCGCCAGCCTCTTGTCCGCCTATTACGGGTTCATTATCTTTGTACTGATCGCCGGCGGCGTGGCGCTCCTCCTGGGAACACAGCGACTGCCCCGGCAGACCGCACAATCCTTCGGCTTCGCTCAGGGCGGGCCCTGGAGCATGATCGTGCTCATCGTGCTGATGGTGCTGGCCGGCGCTATCGCCGTAGTGACCAACCTGCACCCCATCCAGGCTGACGTCGTCTACAAGCAGGCCGAGCCGTGGGAACGGGACGGGCAGTGGCTGGTGGCGATTGAACATTACAAGCACGCGATTCAATTGGCACCCAGGGAAGATCAGTACCACCTGTTCCTGGGTCGGGCCTATCTGGAGTACGCTTCGACCATCGAGGACCCCGCCGTGCGGGACAATATATTGCGCATAACGGAACAAACACTGACGCAGGCCCGTGAAATCAACCCGCTCAACACCGACCACAGCAGGAACCTGGCCAAGATGTACATGCGCTGGATCCAACTCGCATCTGACCCAGCAGACCATGAGCATCTGGCCCAACAGTCTGCTGAGAACTTCAGAATTGCAACTATGCTAAGTCCCAATAACGCCGAGCTATGGAACGAGTGGGCAGGGCTATACCAGTACCTGGGTGACTTTGACGCGGCCAAGCAAACTTTACAGAAGTCGCTGGCTGTAGACGAAGGATATCACGTGACCTGGCTAATCTACGGTGACGTGAACCTCCAGTCAAGTGATCTGGAACAGGCGGCCCATTGCTACGAGGAAGCCCTGAAGCTCAAACCCAGCCTCCCACAGGTATGGCGCGTGCTGAGCTCGGTGTATGCCCAGTTAGGCCGCCTCGACGAGGCCGTCGCTGCTCTCCAGCAGGCGCTAGAACTGGCTCCCGAGGCCTCCGACGCCTGGGATACCCACCGCATGCTGGCCATCATCTATGCCCAATCCGGCCAGAACGACATAGCGCTCCCCCACGCCCAGATGGCGTTGCAACTGGCTCCCGAAGATCAACAGACCATGCTGCAGGATTTGATTGCACAAATTCAGTCATTGGAGACACCGCAACCATGACCATCTATATGCTCGTCTTCGCCGGCGCATTGGTGCTGGCGATTGGGGTTACCCCTGTAGCACGCTGGCTGGCCCCGCGAATGGGTGTGATAGATAGGCCTGAAGCGCGCAAAGTCCACCACTGGCCCGTCCCCCGCATGGGAGGCGTGGCGATCTATCTGGCCGTCATCGTCGCGGCGTTTGTCCTGGGAGAGCGCTACAACTTCGCCCAGTTCGGGAGTATCCTCGTCGGCGCTACAGGCGTCTCCTTCATGGGACTGATAGATGACCGCTGGGGCCTGCGTCCACTGATCAAATTGCTCGGCCAGACGCTAGCAGCCCTGTTGCTCTACGCCAGCGGCATCTACGTTGGCACATTCCACGACCCGATCCTAGATCTGATCACTACGGTGCTGTGGGTCGGGTACATCACGAACGCGGTCAACTTCCTCGACAACATGGACGGCCTGGCGGGGGGAGGCACGGCCATCGCGGCTGCCTTCTTTGCCCTGATGTGCTCATTCAGCGGGCAATACCTGGTCGGCGCTCTCTCCATCGCCGTGCTGGGAGCCTGCCTGGGCTTCCTATTCTACAACCTCAACCCGGCCAGCATCTTCATGGGAGACTCAGGGTCACTGTTTCTCGGCTTCATGCTGGCTGCTATTGGCATCAAACTGCGCTTCCCGGATAACGTCACTTTCGTCACCTGGATGGTGCCAGTGCTGGTGATGGGGTTGCCGATTTTCGACACCACGCTGGTCATCGTCTCACGCCTGCGGCGGCGTCTGAATCCCGCCACCACACCAGGCCGAGATCACATCTCACACCGCCTGGTGGCGGCCGGGATGACCCAACGCGAGGCGGTTCTGACTCTCTACGTCGTCTCCTTCATCCTGGGCCTGCTGGCTACTTTCGTCACTCAGGCCTCTGTCCTGGAAGGCTACACCGTCGGCAGCCTCGTCGCGCTGGCCGGACTCTATTGCCTGTGGCGCGTAGAGCGTCCCCCCTTCTTCAAATCTCAAATCCCAAAGCCCAAAGGCCAAACCGAGCAGCCAGCAACCAGCAACGAGTAACCAAACGTAGGTCGGAATGCCATTCCGACGCACCAACATCCAGTATCCAGCACCCGGAGGTCACGATGCTCTCTCCACAAGACAAAATCTCCAACCGCAGCGCCCACATCGGCATCATCGGCCTGGGCTACGTCGGCCTACCCCTGGCGGTGGCGTTCGCCAAAGCCGGCTTCCGCGTCACCGGCGTGGATGTGGACGGGCGCAAAGTGGGCGCAATCAAGGCCGGTCACAGTTACATCCCTGACGTCCCCGACGACGACCTGGCTCCCCATGTCCAGGCAGGCCGCCTCACGGCCACCTCAGATTACGACGTGTTGCGCGACGTGGATGCCGTATTCATCTGTGTCCCCACCCCGTACGACGCCCAGCGCGCGCCGGACCTCTCCTACATCCGGGCTGCCAGCGAGGGTATCCGGCCCCGCCTGAAGCCCGGCCAACTGGTCATCCTGCAAAGCACGACCTACCCTGGCACGACAGAGGAAGTCATGCAGCCGATTCTGGAGCAAAGTGGTCTCGAGGCTGGCGTCGATTTCTACCTGGCCTTTTCTCCCGAGCGCATTGACCCTGGCAACAAGCAGTGGTCGGCCTACAACACGCCCAAGGTTGTGGGCGGCATCACACCGGAGTGCACCCGGCTGGCGTGCGACCTCCTGAGCCAGATGGGCGCGCCGGTGCACCCCGTCTCCTCTCCCCGCGCCGCCGAGTTAACCAAGCTGCTGGAGAATACCTTCCGCGCCGTCAACATCGCCCTGGTCAATGAATTGGCCCTGCTGACCGAGCGCATGGGGATCGACTTCTGGGAAGTGATTGAGGCAGCCAAGACCAAGCCCTTTGGTTTCATGCCCTTCACGCCGGGGCCAGGCGTGGGGGGACATTGCATACCCGTGGATCCCTACTACCTCTCCTGGAAAGCCCGCGAGTATGACTACTACACCGAGTTTATCGAACTGGCCGGTGAGGTCAACCAGGCGATGACTTACCACGTCGTGGACCTCGTCTGCCAGGGCCTCAGCCTGCGAGGCAAGCCGCTGCGCGAGGCGCGCGTATTGGTGCTGGGCGTCGCCTTCAAGCCCGACATTGACGACGCCCGCAACTCTCCCGCCGAACGCATCATCGAACTGCTGCTGAGTCGCGACGCCCGCGTGCGTTACCACGACCCCTACGTGCCGCGCTTCCAGGTGGGCGACGACGTCTTCCACCGCGAAGCGGTCATGCTGGAGTCGGTGCCGCTGACGGAGGAGGAAATCGCCGCTGCTGACTGCGTCGTCATCGTCACCGGACACCGCAGCCTGGACTACGCCCACATAGTACAACACGCTGACTTGGTCGTGGACACCTGCAATGCCACCGCTGCTGTGAGTGAAGGTCGGGAGAAGATTGTGCGCCTGGGCGCGCCAATGGCGGAATGACCAATGACCAATGACCAAATGACAAATGACCAAATGACAAATGGCCGGGACGCAGCGTCTGCCGTCCCCCCTCCCCCACCCACCTGGCGCTTGAGGGTTGTCCAGATTCTCACAGTCGTCGCGATTCTCGCCGCCCTCGGGGCGGCGCTTTGTTTCCGCGATCGGCTTCAAGAACTGGAACAATACGGCTACGCCGCCGTCTTCCTGGTCGGTCTGGTCAGCAACGCGACGATTATCTTCCCCGTCCCCGGCCTGGCCGTCAGTTCAGTGATGGGCGGCGTCTTCAATCCCTGGATCGTGGGGCTCGTTGGAGGCGTGGGTCAGGCATTGGGCGAACTGACCGGTTACATGGCCGGCTACAGCGGGCAGAGGCTGGTGGACAAAAACCCCACTTACGACCGTCTGACGCGCTGGATGCAGCGCCACGGCACACTGACCATCTTCATCCTGGCTGTCACCCCTAACCCTGTAGCCGACGTGGGGGGCATGGCCGCCGGTGCGCTGCGTTTTTCGCTGTGGAAATTCCTGGTGAGTTGCACGGCCGGCAAGGTGGTCAAGAACATCGCCTTTGCGCTGGCGGGCTACTATGGGATCGAGGCAGTGTCCAAACTGTTTGGCGGTTGACGGCAGCACAGGCACGTGGTATAATATGATTACAACTTACATTCGGAAAGACGGCGAACAGGAGGAGTAGGCGGGATCGGCCCTGGCGAACCGATTCCGGGAAGAGAAGAGGGTCACCGGCTGCAAGCCCTCGCAGCGTCCCCCGCCGAAGGTCGCCTGGGAGTCGAGAGGCTGAACCAGGCCAGCAGGTGCTGGATAAGCCTCTCCGGGTTCGCCCGTTATCGCGGCAGCCCTTGTTGGAGGGCCACAGAGCGCAACGACGGAATGCGTCGTTGAACCAGGGTGGTATCGCGGAAGTTTGCCCCTTTCGTCCTTGGACGGAGGGGGTTTTTGTGTGGAGTAAAAGGAGGAGTGAACGATGACCAACAAACTTTCTAAAACCTACAATCCCAAAGAGCACGAAGAGCGGATCTACCAGTGGTGGGAGGAGCAGGGCTACTTCCGCCCCGAAAAGCAGGTCGAACTGGGCCTGGCCTCCGAGGATGGCCCGCGCTGGTGCATCACTATGCCACCGCCCAACGTCACCGGCGCGCTCCACCTGGGTCACGCCATGGTCGCCGCCGTCGAAGACCTGATGACCCGCTACTACCGCATGAAAGGCTGCCAGACCCTCTATCTCCCCGGCTCTGACCACGCCGGCATCGCCACCCAGAACGTGGTGGAGCGGGAACTGCACAAAGAAGGTCTCACTCGCCACGACCTGGGGCGCGAGAGGTTCATCGCCAAAGTGTGGGAGTGGAAGGACATCTACCACCGCCGCATCACCGAGCAAACCAAGCGGCTGGGCGTCTCGTGCGACTGGACGCGGGAGCGCTTCACCCTCGACGAGGGTCTCTCCCACGCTGTGCGCACCGCCTTTGTGCGCCTCTACAAGAAGGGACTCGTGTACAGGGGGACATACCTGGTCAACTGGTGCCCCCGCTGTACCAGCGCCATCTCCGACCTGGAGGTGATCCCCGATGAGCGTCCCGGCCACCTCTGGTATATCCGCTACCCCATCATAAACGATGATTGGGATGGCCCCCCCCCCCCTCTCCCCCCCCTGGAGGGGCTGGCTGGGGGGGGATGGGGCAGCGGCAGGTGGGCTGAGGGCGCGACCGAGTTCATCGAGATGGCGACCACCCGCCCGGAGACCATCCTGGGCGACACTGCCGTCGCCGTCCATCCCGACGACTCCCGCTGGCAGCACCTGATCGGCAAGACCGCCGTGCTGCCAGCCCTGGGTCGCCGCATCCCCATTATCGCGGATGAGGTGGTGGACCCGGAGTTCGGCACCGGCGCGGTGAAGGTCACCCCCGCGCACGATCCCACCGACAACGAAATCGGCATCCGCCATGGCCTGGAGGCAGTCAACGTCATGACTGACACGGCACAGATGAACGAGTTGGCCGGCCCCTACGCCGGGCAGGACCGCCTCGAGTGCCGCCGCAGCGTCGTCGCCGACTTTCAGAAGGAAGGACTGCTCACTAAAGTTGAGCCCTACTTCCACGCCGTGGGCACCTGCGAGCGGTGTCACACTGACATTGAGCCGCGCATCTCGACGCAATGGTTCGTGCGCACCAAGCCCCTGGCCGAGGCGGCGATGCAGGCCGTGCACGACGGGCGCACCGTCATCGTCCCGGAGCGGGAGGAGCACCGCTTCTTCCACTGGATGGAGAACATCCGCGATTGGTGCGTCAGCCGCCAACTGTGGTGGGGCCACCGCATCCCCGTCTGGTACTGCGATGATTGCAGCGGCCAGACCTGTGAGATGACCGACCCCACCGCGTGCGCCCATTGCGGCAGCACGAATATCCACCAAGACGAGGACGTACTGGACACCTGGTTCTCCTCCGGGCTGTGGCCCTTCTCCACGCTCGGGTGGCCAGACACCGACGCGCCGGACTTCCGCCGCTATTACCCCACCGATGTGCGCGAGACCGCCTACGACATCCTGTTCTTCTGGGTGGCACGGGAGATGATGCTCGGCATCGAGTTGGCCGGTCAAACCCCCTACGCTACCGTCTACCTGCACGGCCTGGTGCGCACCGAGGAGGGCGAGAAAGTCAGCAAGTCAATGGAGGACATTGACGAATTCGACCCGTTGAACGTCATCGAGAAGTACGGCAGCGACGCGCTTCGTTACACACTGCTGACCAGTTCCACGCCGGGCCTGGACATGAACCTGGATCCGCGCCGTCTGGAGGGGGCTCGCAACTTCACCAACAAGATGTGGCAGGCGGCTCGCTTCGTCCTGAGCAATCTGGAAGACGGTCTGACCCCTCTGGCTTCGCTTCCTGCTTCCTGCTTCCTGCTTCCTGACCGCTGGATCCTCAGCCGCCTCAACCGCCTCATCCAGAGCGTGGATCGCCTCTTCGAGACACATCAATACGGCGAGGCCGGCCGCCAGATCCACGATTTCCTGTGGGGGGAGTACTGCGATTGGTACATCGAGGCCAGCAAAGTACGCCTCTACGAGCCTTCGACAAGCTCAGGCCACCGCGAGGGAGCGGACAAGGCCGTTCCTCAGGCCGTCCTGCTCCACGTACTGGAGACAGCAATGCGGCTGCTGCACCCCTTCATGCCTTTCGTCACCGAGGCGATCTGGCAAGCGCTGCCCACCCCCCCCCAGCCCCCCCGGGGGGGCAAGGGGGGAGGTGAGGCGCTGATCACGGCACGCTGGCCAGAGACTGACGCTGCGCTGCTGGACGAAGAGGCCGAGGAGCAGATGGAGTTGACGATGGCGCTCATCCGGGGCATACGCAACCAGCGGGCCGAGTACACCGTGATCCCCGGCAAGCGCATCCCGGCCCTCATCGCCGCTGGCGACGCCACCCAATTGCTGGGCATGCAGCGCGCGGTCCTGTGCGCCCTGGCCAAACTGGACAATAGTCAACTAAGCATCCAACCAACCATCCAACCACCCGCCCAGGTCGCCACCATCGTCGTGGGCGACGTCGTCTGCTACCTGCCGCTTGTCCTGAGCGAAGCCGAAGGGCTGGCTGCACTGGTGGACCTGGAGGCGGAGCGGGAGCGGCTAGCGTCGGAGTTGGCCAAGATCGAGGCCCGCATCGCCCGCAGCGAGAGCCTGCTGGCAGGGGAGTTTGCGCAGAAGGCGCCCGCGCACGTCGTCGAGCGGGAGCGGGACAAACTGGCCGACCTGAAAACCGAACAGGCGAAACTGAAGGAGCGACTGGCAGCGTTGGAATGAGCTGCAAACCAGAGCAAGAGTTACAGACTTCCGAAGTCTGACAGGCCTCGGAAGTCTCGCGAGCGTCACACATTGGGGACAAGAATTTTAAGGTTCAACCCCATCGGCATCTTCCGCACAACAATGCCCTCCCGGTGGGAGGGCACGAGAAAAGTGGCGCGCCCGGCGGGACTTGAACCCACAACAGTCGGTTTCGTAGACCGCTCCTCTATCCAATTGAGGTACGGGCGCGTGTACCTGCAATCATAACACACAGAGACAGATCCTGTCAAGTTATGGACAAACGTGAACAAGTTCGCGCTTCCGTCCGTATCGGACGCCGCAACTTGCTTTGAGCGTTGAGCGTCAACTGGCGGCGACTTCCGCGATCATCCCCCTCGCTTTCTCCAGCACCGATGCCAGGCGCTCCGCGGCCTCCAACGTGCCCTCCTTTCGCATGCTGGCCCCCACATCTTCCATGAACTGCACCAGGCTCTCCGTCACCAGGTCACGATTTTCCTGCAACAGCCTCTCAACTTCTGCATCGCCATCGGCAGCCACCAGCCGGTTGACGAGGCGCAATTCTGGTGGAATGACTTCCTCGGTCAGACGGAGGATCAGGTCCCAGATAGACTGCAAAGACCGAACGGCCTGCTCGTCGCCGGCAGCACGTGCTTTCTCCAGATTGGTTGCCAGCACGTTGAAGAAGGCTTCATCCAGTTCCAGGAAACGATGCCGGGCCAGCGTTTCGGGGTCGTCGCTCAGCAGCAAGTCTCGAAGGAGCCCGGCACGGGCTCCATACAGCGCTCTGGCCTCTTCATTGAGCCGGTCTCGGATAGTCAGGATCTCCTCACGCAGGGCGAGCAGCCGCTCTTGCTCACCCTTGTCGGGGGCCGACTCAATCCGAGATGTGAGGGACTGGAAGAAGAGATAGTCCAACAGCGGCCGGCCAAACGTGACCAGTAATCCACGCGTGGGCTCATCGGGGGCCCGGATAAGCAAGTCCAACAGTGTCTCGCGGGTTGGCTGGGCACGCAGTGCCTCTAGCATCTCACCGCGTGCCTTGACCACCTGTCCCTCGCTGCTCAACTCCAGCAGTCTGTTTTGCAGCGCCTGAATCTGTTGTACGTCGGCTGCTCGCCCTGCGGCTTGCGCCATCTCCAGGTTTAAGCCCAGCAGCCGGAAGAAACTGGCGTCAATGGAAGCGTCGTTCTCCTTGATCATCACCTCCAACGCCTCGTCGGAGGCGATATCGAGCATCCGCTGCAGTAATTCCACCCTGGCCTTCTGCTCCTCAATCATCTCTGGGGTGACACCGTCCGCCTCAAGAATCTTGTTCGCCAGGTTCTCCAACGTGAGGAAGACCTGGGGCTGCAACAGATACCCCTTGCGCTCTTCAGGAGGGAGACTGTCCATCACTGCGCTGGTTAACTTGCCGATGGCTTGCTGGCGCTCAAGGTTGTCGCGCCCGGCCTCCATTGGCATGTAAACCAACGCCAGTTCCTTATCGGCGTCGTGATAGAAAAAGGGCAGATTAAGCGCCCCGCGCACTCCGCAATGGGGACACGCGGCTACGTTAACCAAGCCATTGAGCACCCGCATCTTGGCGCTGGGATCGGCTCTGACGTCCAGAATCTGCTCCACAGGCGCCTGGAACGGATTGCGGCAGTTGGGGCAAGTCACACGGGCAAGCAGTACTTGAGACATAGTCGGATTCCTTTCAATTGGAAATTTGTTGGCGCGGGACAGCAAACGAAAAGGCAGCCCCCTTCTCAGGGCTGCTTTCGACCCACATGCGCCCGCCGTGGGCTTCGACGATAGACTTGGCCAGGTACAGTCCCAGGCCGGCCCCAGACGTACGCTGGCGGGACTCCCGCGCCCCGCGGAAGAAACGCTCGAAGACACGAGGCTGCTCCTCGAACAGGATACCTATCCCCTGGTCGGATACAGTGACAACCGCTTCGTTGGGCAACGCACGGCCACTGATCTCAATACGGCCGCCGTCGGGAGAATACTTGATGGCATTGGATACCAGGTTGTTTAGAACCTGCTCCAGCCGGCCCGGATCTCCCGCAACGACCGGGAAGTCCGGGGGGAAACTGACCACGATCTCGTGAACCTGGGTCTGGGTGCGGAAACGAGTGGCCACATGCCTGGCCAGCGCGTCAAGCGCCACCTGATCCATCTCCAGCGGCAACGCCCCCGCCTGGAGCCGTGAGGCGTCGAGTAGATTATCAATCAGTTGATTGAGGCGGTCGGCTTCCTCTACAATAACCGTCAGGCTTTCCTGCATCGTCTCCGGATCCCAGCAGGCATCCTCGCGGAGCAGTGTGTCGGCGTAGCCCTTGATCAGTGCAACGGGAGTCTTGAGTTCGTGGGAGATCACGGAGATGAAAGTGGACTTGATCTCATCCGCTTCCCTGAAGCGCGTGATGTCACGCACGCTGGCGATGATGTTGACCAGACGTCCCTCGCGGTCGAAGAGCGGCGCGTAGGTGACGCCGACGCTGACAGTTCCGCCGTTCCGACGGCGCAGGTCCCCCTCAACGTAGAGCGGCCGGGCCGGCGGCAATGGCCAACCACCAGCGACCGCGCCACCCAGGTCCAGGTCCGTTTCCAGACGCGCCCAGCGGATAATTTCGTCGTGATGGCGACCCAGTGCTTCGGCCGCCGACCAGCCGCTCAATTGCGCCAGCGCACGGTTGAAGACAACGATGCGCTGGGCCGAATCGAGGAGCAACACCCCGTCGGCGCTGTACTCCAGGATGGCACCAAGCCGGCGCTTCTCCTGGGAGAGACACTCATAGAATTGTGCATTGTGAACCGCGATAGCGGCCTGGTCGGCGAAACTGGCGAGGACCTGACGGTCGTTCGCGGTAAAACGGGTCCCGTAGGCACGGAACACGTACAACACACCGATCAGTTCCCGCTTGATGGCCATCGGAAGCGCCACCACCTGTTGCAGGCGCAGTCCAAGACCCGCTGCCACCCGCCCCAGTTTCTCTGCCAGGCCGGGAATGTGGAACCTGCTGCGATCAGCGTCGTCGGGGATGTCCGTCAGTAGCGGCTCGAAGTAGGGTGCCAACGCCCTGGGAAGGCCGTAACTGGCCTGAATGGTGAAACCCCCGTCGGGGCCGCGCAGAGCGATGAGACCGGCCTGTCCTGCCAACATCTTCGTCGCTGCCTCCAGCACCATCTGCAGCAACTCGTCCAGGTTAAGTTGCGCCGTGAGGGCACGGCTGATCTCCAACAGATATTCTCTTTGCCGAACTCGGTAGTCAGGCAACATTTGGCAGCCAGCATCTAGCAGTTAGCGGCCGTCCGCTAACGATTGTGCACATTTGGTATACCCGCCACATGTCAGGATGGGGATTATAACACAGCATGGCCAGTGTACCAAGTGGAGGCGGCGCTGAAACCGCTACAACTGACGAAGTTACCAGACTCAAAGGAGGCTGGGACACTCCGGCATTGCACTGTCCGCAGAAATCTGGTACAATGAGAGATGGAGGAAAGATGACACCACGCAATGCCATCAATCAACTGGTTATCGCCACCGTAGCAGGTACCCAGGCTGGCACACTTACGGACAGGCTGACCCATGACGGCTTCTACGTCACCCAGGTGGACTCCAGCGGTGGCATCTTGCACGAGGCCACCGTTTCGCTGCTCATTGGCCTTGATCGAACGCATCTGCCGCGCCTGCTGGAATACATCCGCGAATGCTGTCGCACCCGCCGACGATTTATCCCGACCCACATCGAGGCCTCATGGCTCGAAATTCAGCCGATGATGATCGAAGCGGAGGTGGGCGGCGCGGCCGTCTACGTGCTCAACGTCGAGCGCTTTGAGCAACTGTGAGGTGAGACTCGGATGAAACTGATCATTGCCATAGTCCATGACATAGATGCTGGGGCCGTGATTGACAAACTGGTAACCCACGGCCACCGCGTGACTCGTGTCGCCAGCACCGGTGGCTTCCTGCGACGGGGCAACGTCACACTGCTCATTGGCGCAGAGGAGCCGCAGGTGCAGCCTGTCATTGACATGCTCCGAGATACCTGCAGTCCCCCAGAACCTGACCAGTACCGCGCCACCATCTTCGTCGTAGATGCCTCCCACTTCGAGCAAGTCTAAACCCCACGCACACCCCGTGGCAAAAAAGCGGACTGATTCCCGGCGCACAGCCCTTGTGGGAGGCTGGCGCAGGTCCCTATGCCTGCTTGGAATACGTTTGCGGAGACGCTTCCTGCGGTTCACGGCCGGTGGCCGCTGGACCGACCAGTTGCCTCCCTCCATCAGGCAAAACCTGCGCTTCCAACAGCCGTCTATGTCGCCATCGCTCTGGCTGTTGCCCGGGGCGCTTTCGCCAACCTGGGAGTTCCGGCCTGGGTGTCCCTCACAGCCGACATCGTACCTTTACACTGGCACGGCCGCTATTTCTCATCCCGCAATATGGCCATGCAAGTTGCCGGAATGGTGGTCACCTACCCAGTCGGACAACTCATCACCCGCGCTGGCGCTCCCGCAGGATACCAACTGTCTCTCCCCCAGCCACTGGGCAGAGCGAGTCCGAGGCTGAAGGATAACCGCCGACATCCTCGCATGATGTTATCTCGGTAACCTGTGCCGTCACACATCACACACCACGTCCCCGCCGCAGGTCCTCCAGGTCAATGTAGCGGCGAATGGTACCCCCTTCCACCGACCACAACCCGGTGGCAAAGCGCTCAATGAAATAGCGGTCGTGGACGACGACCAGCACCGTGCCCTCGAAAGCGGACAACCCTTGCTCAAAACACTCCCGCGAAGGGATGTCCAGGTGATTGATCGGCTCGTCCAGCAGCAATAGGTTGCAGCCAGCGGCCACCAGTTTGGCCAGAGCCAGCCGCGCGCGTTCGCCAAGGCTGAGGCTGCCCACTGGCACTGCAGGTAGGACAGCGCCAGCGGGCCTCCTGCTCCGCCAGCCAGACCTCGAAGCCGACCTCAGCCAGGCGGCGCAGGTTGGAGAGGGGAATGTCACGCCGGTCGGCGCTGAAGGCGCATAGGTCGTCGCAGGGAAAGTTCGCGCACTCGTAGCAGAAGGCGATACCGCGCTCACGAGTGCAGGCCAGAAACCGGCACTCCGGACTCCAGTGGTGGTCGAGGGAGCCACGGCAGCCCTCGCAGCGGATGTCGTCGGGCTGGCAGTGGAAGACCTCGCGGGCGGCTCGCTCCAGCCGTTCGGTGTCTTGGTCTTTGTACATGCGGTAGATGGGGCAGGCGCCGCAGTAGAGGCCGCAGGCGCCGACCAGGTCTCTCTCTTCCATCAGATCCTCCCTGCTATCCCTCTGGCTCACCGAACGCCTGACCCCGAACTGCCACGCCCACCTGATAGCGGATATCGGCGTAGACCACGCCACGCCGAGCCCGTTCCTCCTGCTCGCCCAGCCATTGCTCCAGTCCCACCGCCTGCAAGCGCCGGTTGTCGGCGATGAGGGTGGGGTACATGGCCCCCAGGGCCTCAATGCGGGGGCAGGAAAAATCGGGGCACTGGCTGCACAGTTCCAGGCCTCGCTGCCGGGCACAATCGCGGATTCGGCACTCGGGCGGGCCGCCACCAGCGCGACAGCCCGGGCAACCGCCGTCGGCGTGCAGGCTCTCCAGGAAGTGCCAGAACGCGGTGAAGCCGGGGATGCCAGCACCCCAGTCGGGCCATCCTTCCTCGGCCATCGCCTCCTGCAACGCCGCCGCCCGTTTGGGGATGCGCACTCGCCCCGCACACAGCCCGCAGTACAGGCCACAGTAAGTCACGAACTCTAGTTTTTCGGTCATTTCAGTCTCCAATGTACTTCAAGGCGACCTCCGCCGGTCGGCGCAGCCTCTCGTCGCGAAGCCATTCCTCCAGGATGGGACGCACCTGCTCCGGGCGGCGGCGCCCGATGTAGCGCAGGGCCGAGGCTACAGCGCGCCAGACGTAGCGCCGCTCGTCGGTGGCCAGCCGGGTCAGTAGTTCCAACGCTTTCTCCCAGTGCTTGTTGCCGCCGTAACTGGCAAAACTCATCGCTACGTTCCAGCGCACCTGGGAGAAGCCGCGCCTGGACCTCGTCAGGCCGCGAAGGCCAGTAGTGACGAAACAGGGGGGCTGCGATGGCTCTCGCTGCCGGCTCCAGCCGACCGGACAGACGGCAGGCCCAGTCATAGAGCGCCTCCGTCCCGGGGCCGAGGGCTTCCTTGATAGTCACCATGGCTCGGTAGCCGGTCCTGCCCCATTTACGGTCTTCAGGGCAGCGACCAGGCCTTCCTCGTCATCGGCTTCGAGAGCGCGCAGCGCAGCCTGTGCATCGAACTGGCCCTTGGGCAAGCGCGCCAGCCCGGGCGTGCGGGTTGCCTCCTGACGTTGCGGTGATTGGTCGGTCAACGACATTGCTGCTTCCCTGGGAGTCTGTGTTCGTCGCCGGGCACCCCCACCGCATCCGCCCGGCATTTCTTACAGTGCCTAAACTGGGGAAGAAAGCGCTCGCAAGCCTCCCTCACCGCGCGCAGCTCATCGCAGGAAAGAACTCATTTTACGGATATACCGCCCTGAGCACCCGCAATGCCCGCAGCGTGACCCACTTGCTGGGTTTACCCTTCTTCTCGACGTCGGCCCACATCTTGCCGTTGTAACTGTACTCCATCTTCCAGCGCCCCTGTTCGTCCTGCTTGGACAGCACCAGTTTGACAGCCTTGCCCAGGCGCGGGTCGCCGCCGTAGCCCGCCTCGGCCAGCACCTCCAGGTTGAGCAGCACGTCGGTGACATAGCCCAGCGGATAACCGAACTTGAACCAACTGGAACTGATGCGCTCGTGGTAGGGATAATCGGCACGGGCGACGTCGTAATGGAGCAGGAAGTCAGTACAGGCTTCGATGGCAGCATTGACGGCGGGGGTGCGGTCAGCGACGAGCACCCGGTTGAGCGCCCACAGCACCCGCGCCGCCCCCCATCCGCAGGGCAGGCCGTAGTTGGCTGAACAAACGAAGCCGGGGGCCTGGATGCCCGACCTGTAGTACCGCTCGTACCCCTCGCTGGTGACGGAGCGGGCCAGCGCATCAATCGCCCGGTCCAGCCGCTCGTCCCCCCAATAGCTCAGGTCCAAGAGCGCCTGCACCATGTTGCCCCACAGGCAGTGGATGGCTCCGCTGGGCCGGCCGTTGTGGGAGAAGGCGCCGCTGGGGGCCTGGGCGTGGGCGAAGACGTACTCGACAGCCCGGCGCACCCGCTCGTCCCGTCCATCGGCTCCCAACTGGGCCAGGAAGAGCACCTGCCAGAGAGTGGCGCGGTACTTGGGAGAGTAACCCACATCGGGTTTGACCCAGTAGCCGTCCGGGTACTGGGCGTCGAGGATGGCAGGGACGGGGCCGGTGCGCATCACGGCATCCTGGGCGGCGACGACCTCGGGATCGTCGGCGCGGCGGTCGAGCAGGTCGCGCAGGGCGAAGTAGCGCACGCCGGGGTTGGCTTCGTCGGGCTCCAGCAGCCAGGGGAGAGGATCGGCTTTGAGTTGGGCTTTCCAGTCGTTCATCTTTGGATACTCCGCCCGGAGATGGAAATCCCCCTGGCCGGGCTTGTGGTTCATCCAGCCGTCTTGATCACGTCTGGACGAGGTGGAACGGGGGATCAGCACTTACGACGGGATGGGCCTGGTCAGGCCCCGAATTTGACGAGCCGCCCCGCGTGGGCCATCGCCAGGGGCAGCAGGTCGGGGTGCTGGACGTGGCCCAGGCCACCGGCCATACAGGGTCGTTCCCCGAACTGCGTCACACCGTCGGGCCGGACGTAGGACGACGACAGGAGCACCGGCAGTTCGTGCCAACTGTGCGCCTTCCACAACGCTGGGGTGGAGTGGTCGCCCGTGACCAGGACCACGTCCGGCTCCAGTGCCAGGATGTCCGGCAGCACCTGGTCCACGTGCTCGATCACCGCCATCTTGCCCTCGAAGTCCCCATCCTCTCCCCGGCTATCGGTCTTTTTGACGTGGAAGAAGAAGAAATCGTAGTCGGCCCAATGCTGCCTGAGCGTCTCAACCTCATCTTCGATAGTCTCTCCTGTAGGGAGAACGTCCATCCCGGCCAGTTTGGCCACGCCCCGGTACATCGGGTAGGTGGCGATGGCCCCACAGCGCAATTTGTAGACCTCGGGCATCTTGGGCAGGCCGGGGTCCTTGGCGATGCCACGCAGGTTGCAGCCGTTGGCAGGGCGCTCATCGGCCAAGAGTTTGCGGGCCTCAGCGAGCCACTGGTTGAGGAGTCCAGCCGTGCGAGCCGCCTCGGGACGCAGGGGCTCGACCGGCAACGGCGGCTTGCCCACCCGCTGGGGATCGGTCTCGGTCAGACCGTCGTACAGGCCCTCACCCCGGAGCACCAACACGAAGCGGTACTCCTTCACCGGCTCGACGAACGTCTCCACGCCCGGCAGACGAATCTGCCGCAACTTCTCGCATAGCCGGGCTCCCACCTCTGTGGGGATGCGACCCGCCCGCCGGTCGGTGATCAGGCCCGTCTGGGAGTCAATAGTGCAGAAGTTACCGCGCGCCGCCACGTCGTCGGGCCGCAGGTCGAAGCCGATGCCCAATGCCTCCAGCACCCCGCGTCCGATCTTGTACCGCAGCGGGTCGTAGCCGAAGAGGGACAGGTGGCCCGGACCGCTGCCGGGGGTGACGCCAGGCGCTACGGCCGTGCTCATACCGCAGATAGAGTGAGCGGCCAGCGCGTCGAGGTTGGGGGTATGCGCCGCTTCTAGTTCTGTGAGACCATCGGGCGTCAACGGCAGCCCCCCCACCCCATCCAGCACGAGCAACAGTATCTTCGTCTCACCTTCAATCGCCAGTTCGCGCATCAGGTCTATGTCAGCCATCATTGCTCCCTTTGGAGTAGACAAGGATGCAAGTACACAGGCAGACAAGGAGGCTAACCCCCCTTGTCTACTTGTTTCCTCGTATACTTCCGCTACCGAATCGCCAGTTCCGTCTGCTTGTCGAAGACGTGCATACGATCCATATTGAGGGCCGCGTGTACCACGTTGCCCACCCGTACGCCCGTGCGGGGATCGAAGCGGCCCAGAAACTGGCTATGCCCGGTCACCAGATAGACGATGACCTCATGGCCCATCAACTCGGTGACGTCCACCTTGGCCTCCACCAGCGCCTTCGCGATGCCCGGCGGGGCGAACTCAGGATCGTGGATATCTTCAGGGCGCATGCCTAAGACAACCTCCTTACCCAGGTGCTGACGGTAGACGGCTGCCCTACCTCCGGGAACCTCCAGGACGAAATCCTGGCAATCCACAACCACCTTGCCGTCCCGCTCCACCAGCCGGACGTCGAAAAAGTTCATCGCGGGGCTGCCGATGAAGCCGGCGACGAACATATTGGCCGGGGTATCGTAGAGCACCTGCGGGCTATCTACCTGCTGCAGGATACCGTCCTTCATCACCGCGATGCGGGTACCCATCGTCATGGCCTCGACCTGATCGTGAGTAACGTAGATAAAGGTCGTCTCCAGCCGCTGGTGAAGTTTGCTGATCTCAGCGCGCGTCTGCACGCGCAGTTTGGCATCCAGGTTGGAGAGCGGCTCGTCCATCAGGAACACGCGCGGCTCGCGCACGATGGCACGGCCCAACGCCACACGCTGCCGCTGACCACCGGACAGTTGCTTGGGCTTGCGGTCCAGCAGAACCTCGATGCCCAGCATCCTGGCCGCCTCGTGTACGCGCCGGTCAATATCCTGCTTGGGGGTCTTACGCAGTTTGAGGCCGAAGGCCATGTTGTCGTAGACCGACATGTGGGGGTACAACGCGTAGGACTGGAAGACCATGGCGATGTCCCGATCCTTGGGCGGCACGTCGTTGACCAGCCGGTCGCCGATGTAGATGTCGCCCTCGGTGATCTCCTCCAGGCCGGCCAGGAGACGCAACGAGGTGGTCTTGCCACAACCGGAGGGTCCGACGAAGACCAGAAACTCTTTGTCGACGATTTCAATGTCAAGATCGTTGACCGCGACGACATCACCGAATTGCTTGGTTACGTGTTCATACGTTACACTTGACATCCGACTGCGCTCCTTTCAATTTGATTCTATGATGTTGATTCTATGATAGTCGTAGTCTGGGCATTGCCCAGACTATGCCAGGACAATCCGCACGCCCGATTCGCTCAGATCCCATAGAGGCGGCGAAGGGGCTTCGCGGGCAGTGACGATGACGTCTGCCTCGGAAACGGGCGCGATGTAGGCCGCTGCCACTCGCCCCACCCGTTCAGCCGGTACCAGGACGATGATCTGAGATCCTGTCTCCAGCAACATCTGCGTGATCTCCGCCTGTGGGAGGCTATCGTCAGTCAGGCCGTCCACAGCGCTGACACCGCCCAACTCCAGGACCACGTGGTCGGCCCGCAGGCTGGCAAGCGCCGCCCTGGTCAGTTGGCCCGCCAACCCCAGGTCACGCCCTTCGACCTGCCCGCCCGTGACGATCAGGGTATGCAGTGTGTTAGCGGCAACCCAGTGGGCCACCTCGAGCCCGTTGGTGACGATGGTAAGTCGTGAGCGTGCACTCAGGCAGCGCGCCACCTCCAACGGAAGCCGTCCCGGGCCCAGGAAGACGGTTTCACCACTGGCGATCATCTCAGCCACGGCCTGGCCGATGCGCGCCTCATAGGTCCCAGGCAGGACACTGGCGCTCTCCGGCGCGGCCTCCTCGACCGCCATAGCCCCGCCGTGCACGCGCCGCATCACACCCCGCTCCTCCAGCGCCCTCAGGTCGCGCCGGATGGTCGCGGCATTCACGCCAAATCGGACCGCCAGTTCCGCCACGCGAGCAGACCTATTCTCTGCCACTATCCTGGCGATGGCAGCGCGCCTTTCGGCGGTTAAAGCAGGCAATGGACGCTGGCTCACGGTCGCTATTTTACCATATTGTGCGCGACTTGTCAATACCTTTGTGCGCGATTTTGCGCGATCTGTAACCCAGTCGCGCACTTTCGCGCACAATCGGACTCGGCACGCTGCCCATACGCGCCCCCCCCCAATTGCACTATTGGGTGAATTCGCACCCGAGGTCGGTTGAGCCAACTTGCATACACAGTGGGCTGTGCTAGAATGCACCTGCTTCATAGGGCCTTCTTCGTGTAGATGGAGACCGGGGCACAGGGAGAACAGTAAGTGGGGAACCGGCAGAGCAAACGGCTGAAGTGGAAAAAACCGGGGCTGGCGCTCTCCGGGCTCCTGCTCTTTACCCTCGCCCTGGGGCTGATGAAAGAGGGGGCTGGGGGGCTGGCGCCGCTGCTGGGGGGCCACCTGGAGATCACCAACGCCGCCGATAGCATGGGGTTCGGCTGGCTGATGGCCTATCTGGTCCTGAGCGGGTCGCCGGTGGCGGCTGCAGCGGTGGCCCTGCTGAGCGCCGACGCGCTGCCATCTCTCCATGCCTTCACCATGGTCGCCGGCTCCCGCCTGGGTGCCTCCTTCATCGTCCTGCTGGTCGGCTTCATCTACGCCCTACGGGGGCACGAGCGCTGGACCGCGCTCACCGCAGGCGTCCTCTCCCTCCTGCTTACCGGCTCGATCCAGTTGCTGGTCCTGCCGATGGGTCTGCTGATCCTCGGCCGAGGCTGGCTCAACCGTCTTTCCCTTCCCGCTCTGGAGAAACTGGCAGCCAGCGTCAACCGGGGACTGGAGCCGCTGATCGGCCCCCTCGCAGCCTTCCTTCCCGGCTGGGTGCTTTTCGTAGCCGGGGTGGGGCTGGTAACGCTCAGTTTCCGCCTCTTCGACCAGGCCCTGCCTCAGGTTCGCCTGGAGAAGACCAGTTTCGGCCAAGTCCCCAGGTTGGTCTATCGCCCCGAGGTCATGTTCCTGATGGGACTGGTGATCACCCTGGTTACGATGTCCGTCTCCATCTCTGTGGGCATTCTGGTCCCCCTCTCCACCCGTGGCTACATGCGCCGGGAGAACATCATCCCCTACATCCTGGGGGCGAACGTCTCTACGCTGGCAGACACACTGGTCGCAGCGGCGCTGCTGGGGGACCCCCGAGCGGTGACGGTAGTAGTGACGCATATAGCCTGCGCGGCCATAGTCTCCCTACCTCTCATCGTGTTAGCCTACCGGCCCTACGAGCGGGCCGTCTCGGACACGCTGGCCTGGATCACCCGCCGGCGTAGGAACTTCGCCCTTTTCTTGGGCGTCATCTTTGTCGTTCCTGTAGCACTTATCTTGCTGTAAAGTGGGTGGTGAAAACAATGAAGATCCTGCTCTGCACCAACGGCTCCCCGTACACAGCCCAGGCGCTAGACCTGGGAGCGCGCATGGCGCGAAGGGCCGCGAGCGCCGTGGACATCCTGGTCGTGGCCGAACGCGGCCGAGAGAAGGAGGCTCGTCAGATGGCCGAGGCGGCCGCCGCCGATCTGAAAGCAACAGGGCTCCCAGTAGCCCTCCACCAGCGGACTGGCCGGGTGGCCGAGGAGGTGGTTCGCCAGGCACAGGCTTCCCCGTACGATCTGGTGGTCATCGGCAGCCGGGGGCGGCGGGGAGTGGCGCGGCTGCTGCTAGGCTCAGTGGCCCTCCACGTCACCGAGCACATACCGGCCTCTGTCCTGGTGGTCAAGGGGCGCGTCCGTGACCTCGGGCAGTTCCTGATCGGTTCCTCCGCCGGTCCCGTGAGCGAGCACACCGTCCGGTTCGCCGGCTGCCTGGCCCGGGCTCTGGGGGCCTCGGTGACCCTGCTCCACGTGATGTCCCAGCTGCCGCTGGCCGAAGACGCGCTCACAGACGACCTGGAAGCGTCGGCGGAGGAACTGATCCAGCGCGGCTCGCAAGAGGGGGTGCACCTCAGCCGGATGCTGGCCCTGCTGGCAGCGGAGGGGGTGGCAGGCCGCGCAGTGATCCGTCACGGGCTGGTGCGGGACGAGATCATCGCCGAGGCCCGGGAGGGCCAATATGACCTGCTGGTGACCGGGGCTCACGTCACCCCCGGCCTGGACGCGCGTCTGGTGAATGACCTGAGCGCGGACATCCTATTGGCGGCCAACCGCCCAGTGTTGGTGGTCCACTGACTACGGCTGGCGATGCAGGGTCTTGACAGGAAACGCTTCGACTGGTATACTAACTACACAAACAGAGTACGCCTAATCCCCAATCGGGGAGCGGGGGAACCAAACGTGTGGGGTGTGTCTCGTCTGTACGACGAGTAGGGCAGGCTTCCAACCCGAACCCGCCAGCTAACCCCGTCGGCAGTAGGAAGCGACAATTCTACGTTGGTATCTTCAACGGACTGGCGCAGCCTGCTGCGCCAGTTTTTTTCGCACCATAGTAAAAGTGACACGTCGGGCAGGCTTCCAGCCTGTCAGCAGCCTAGAAAGGCTGCTCCACAGGTACAACTTCTGCTTATGGTTACGGAACACAAGCGAGAGGAGGTACAACGTGAAAGGTGTAATTCTGGCTGCAGGTGATGGTACACGCCTTGAGCCACTCACGCGCCATACACCCAAGTCACTGGTGACAGTTGCCGGACGCCCTATGGTGACGTATGGGTTGCACGCACTGATCGAGACGGGCGTGACCGAACTGATTATCGTTGTAGGATACCTGGGTGACCAGATTCGCCACGCGCTGGGCGACACCCACTACCGCGGCGCGCGCCTGACCTACGTAGAGAGTCCAGACAGGCACGATGGCAACGGCCTTTCCCTCTACGCAGCCCGTGAAGCCGTCGGAGAGGAGCCATTCATTCTGATGATGGCCGACCATCTCATTCCGACCCGCCTCGTCAGGCGGCTGCTGGCAACACGGCCCGCGCAGGCTACTCTTTGCGTGGACCGCCAGCCCTCCCCCGTCATCCAAGTGGACGAGGCCACCCAGGTGTGGGTAGACCGGACGGGATGGATCAGGCGCATCGGCAAGAACCTCCTGCGCTGGAACGGTCTAGACACAGGCGTGTTCTGGCTGACGCCGGCCATCTTCCAGGCTGTGGAGGCCCTGCGCGCGAGCGGCATCTCTGCACCTACCCTCACCCAGGCATGCCGCTGGCTGATCGAGCACGGGAGAGGGCTGAGGGCCTGCGACGTGTCGAGCATGTTCTGGATGGACATGGATACCCCGGCAGACCTGCGCCACGCCGAGCGCGTGCTACGGGCGCGCAACAGATCGCCTCTCCAACCGACCTTCACGAGGAGACGCGACCATGATGCATCATAAGGAACAGACACCTCCATGCATTGCTGTCATCTCCGTCGCCAGGAGCATGGAAGGCGGGACAGGTGCGGCGATTAGGCTATGTGGAATGCCGGTGATCGAAAGACTGCTGCGCACGTTGCGGGCCACTGGGCTGTATGACGTCATCCTCGTCGCGGGAGACAGTGAACATGAATGGCTGCGATCAGTGCGGAGCAGAGCCGAGCGTCTGGGGCTATCCATAAAGGTGGCAGATGCGAGCCTGGGGCTGGCTCTCGACGAGCGTGTCTTCATCGTCGAAGGTGACTACGTCCTGGACGAGCGGATTCTGCGCGCGCTGCTGGCGCAGCCGGAGGAATGCATCGTGGCCTACGACAGCCAGCCCTTACCCACCCAGTCCGTGCCCGTGACAGTGGAGGATGGTCGGTTGCGGGCCATCGGCACGGGAGTTGTGACAGCCAACGGTGGGTACGCCGGAGCAACCGTGGGCCCGGCGCGGATATTGGGCCTCCCCCGCGAGTGGGCAGACGAGGGATGGGCCGGTCAGTTGAGCAAACTGACCCAGACCCATCCCATCACCACCCTTGACGTGTCAGCCATTGACCCATACGTGCCCGGT
This sequence comes from Anaerolineae bacterium, assembly GCA_034430655.1. Lineage (GTDB taxonomy): Bacteria > Chloroflexota > Anaerolineae > B4-G1 > B4-G1 > JAUWNP01. The sequence continues at coordinate 12,247 of DAOUEC010000030.1, read as the reverse complement.
TCCAGGCGAACAGTGCGCCCCCTCTGGTGCCGCATCCGGACGCCGGCCGACGCGCAGCGTTGCAAAGACTCGCTCGTCGAGAGCGCGCAGAAGGGCACCCTTGACGTCATCGCCTGGTACGTCCACCGCCCCATCGAGAACTGGATCGTGTGCCGTATCGCTGACTGGCCCATCACGCCCAACCAGATGAGTGCGCTCACCAGCCTGGTCGGGTTCGCCGTGGCCGGACTGTTCCTGAGCAGTAACCTGCTGCCCGGCGTGTTGCTGGCGCTGGTCGTCAACGTGATGGATGGGCTGGACGGCAAGTTGGCCCGGGTCAAGGGGCTCACCTCAAAACTGGGCGAGTTGGAGCATTCGTTTGACTGTCTGTACGAACAAGCCTGGTACGCCGGATTCGCCTGGGGGATGTATCGTATGAGCGGGAGCCTGCTCCCGTTGGCACTCGGTACGGCGATGCTGCTGTGTGACTCCTTCGCCCGCCACGTCTCGATGCAGTTCAAACAGGTGACCGGCGTATCGTTGGCCGACTACGCCCCCTTTGACCGTGCGTTCCGCCGCTTCGACGGGCGGCGTAACACCTACTCTCTCCACCTGCTGCTGACCATCCTGTTGGGTGTGCCGCTGGTGGCGTTGTTCACCATGGCCTTGCATGCCGCTGTCACTGCTGCCGTCTACACTATCCGAGCCACGCTCCACCTGCGCCAAGCCGATCAGGGCCACGGTCGCTGACGCTGGAAGGGCCGGAAGTAGGCTCCGGCCTGTGTGCTGTAAAGTGCGGACCGGCGGCTGTTGACGTCCGTGCCGCGTTCGGTTATAATAACGTCGCTGCTGACACAGATGGATGAAGCACACAGAAACGGCCGAAGTAAACGATGAAATCTCGCCAGCATATCCAATCCATCCTCAAGTGGTTGACCCCTGGCATAGGGGTCAAACGCTGGCTCCTGCTTCTTGCCTGCGGTATCACGCTTTTGAGCCTGGGCTTCAGTTTTTTGCTCCGAGGACTCTACCCTCTACCGAGCATCTTTTACTACCTGACATTCCAGTTCATTCCACGCGATATGCGGGCCGGGCTCTTCGGGCTGGCCGGCGTGGCGGCAGTGGCGTTCGCACTGATCCGCCTCAACTGGGCGCTGCTGGAGCCTTTCGTGGAACCAGACCCGGAGACGGTGGTGAACGCTGTGTACCGCTATCGCCAGCGGGAGCGCGGCCCCAAGATCGTCGCCATCGGCGGAGGGCATGGCCTGTCCACCCTCCTGCGCGGCCTGAAGACCCACACCGCCAACATCACCTCCATCGTCACCGTCGCCGACGATGGAGGCAGTTCAGGGCGGCTGCGACGGGAACTGGGAGTGCCGCCGCCGGGCGACTTCCGCAACTGCATCGCTGCGCTCGCCGACGACGAGGCACTGACGACCCAGTTGTTCCAGTACCGCTTCGGCAACGGCAGCGGGCTCAACGGCCACAGTTTCGGCAACCTCTTCATCACTGCGATGGCGGAGGTGACCGGCAGTTTCGAGCGGGCGATCCTGGAGTCGGGGCGGGTGCTGGCAGTGAGGGGGCGCGTGTTGCCCAGCACGCTGCAGGACGTGACGCTGATGGCCGATCTGCGAGCCGATCCGGCCGGTAGGGGCGGGGTAACCCCGCCCGTACGAATGGCCGGCGAGTCGAGCATCACTGAGGCAGGCAGGGCCATCGAACGGGTTTACCTGGAACCCAACGCCGTCCCGGCTTACCCCGACGCGGTGCGAGCACTGCTGGAGGCAGACCTGATCGTAGCCGGCCCCGGCAGCCTTTACACCAGCGTCCTTCCCAACCTGCTCGTGCCGGACGTGGCGCGGGCGGTCGCAGCCAGCCGGGCGCTCAAGGTCTACGTCTGCAACGTCGCCACCCAGCGCGGCGAAACGGATGGATACAGCGTAGGCGATCACGTCGCAGCGCTGGAAGCGCACGTGGGACAGGGTCTCTTCCCGGTGGTACTGGCCAACGGCAACCTGGACGTGGATCTCGATGCGCCCCCCGGGGTCAGGTTAGTACCGGTGGACTTTCCACCGGACGCAAGATACCGCGTGATTACCGCCGACCTGGTTGACCCCGCCCATCCCTGGCGACACGACAGCCACAAACTGGCGCAAGCGTTGCTACGCCTGTTGTGAGAACAACTATTACCAACAAATGAAAGGAGTAAAGCCATGACAGTGAAAATCGGTATCAACGGTTTCGGTCGCATCGGCCGGCAGGTGCTCAAGGCGATGAAGGAGAAGTACGCCGATGAGTTCGACGTCGTCGCCGTCAATGACCTCTTCGCCCCTGAGATCAACGCCCACCTGTTCAAGTACGATTCCAACTTCGGCAAGTACGACGGCACGGTAGAGGTGATCGAGGGAGACATCGTCGTGGACGGTGACCGCATCAAGGTCTTCGCCGAGCGCGACCCGGCGAAACTGCCCTGGGGTAACCTGGGCGTGGAGATCGTGATCGAGTCGACCGGCGTCTTCCGCGACGGAAGGAAGGCAGCGGCGCACATTGACCCGGCGGGGGCAAAGAAGGTCATCATCAGCGCTCCGGCCAAGCCGGCCGACAGTGTGGACTTGACCATCGTGCTGGGCGTGAACGATGAGAAGTACGATCCGGCGAAGCACCATATCCTTTCGATGGGCTCGTGCACCACCAACTGCCTGGCTCCCGTCTCCAAGGTACTGAACGACAACTTCGGCATCGCCAAGGGCTTGATGACCACTATCCACTCTTACACCAACGACCAGCGCATCCTGGACCTGGCTCACAAAGACCTGCGACGGGCGCGGGCTGCCGCCATCAATATGATCCCCACCACCACCGGCGCTGCCAAGGCGGTTGGGCTGGTGTTGCCCGAACTGGACGGCAAGATGAACGGCATGGCCCTGCGCATCCCCACGCCAACAGTCTCACTCATTGACATGGTCGTGCTATTGGAAAAGCCGACCAGTGTCGAGGAAATCAATGCAGCGATGAAGGCCGCTTCCGAAGGCCCGATGAAGGGCATCCTGGGCTACTCCGAAGAGCCATTGGTCAGCATGGACTACAAAGGCGATGACCGCTCATCCATCTTCGACGCCCTCAGCACAATGGCCATAGGCGATAACTTCTTCAAGGTATTGGCCTGGTACGATAACGAGTGGGCCTTTTCGGTCCGCATGGCCGACCTGGCGAAGTTCATGGCGGAAAAGTAGACAAGGAAACGAGAATACAAGTAGACAAGGGCAACCGCGCTTTATGTCCTTGTCTACTTGTGCACTTGTCTACTCCCTTCTGACAAGGAGACGTGATGAACAAGAAAACTATCCGTGACGTGGACGTGCGCGGCAAGCGCGTGCTGGTGCGCGTGGACTTCAATGTGCCGCTCAAAGACGGGGCCGTGGCAGACGATACGCGCATCCGGGCCGCACTTCCCACAGTCAACTATCTGCTGGAGCAGGGCGCAACCCTCATCCTGTGCTCGCACCTGGGCCGGCCCAAAGGGAAAATCGTGCCGGAGTTGAGGATGGCCCCGGTAGCGACGCGGCTGGCGGAACTGCTGGGCCGCCCGGTGAAGAAACTCGACGACTGCGTCGGGCCGGAGGTCGAGACAGTAGTCAAAGCCACGCCGCCCGGCGACGTCATCCTGCTGGAGAACACTCGCTTCCACCCGGAGGAACGGGCCAACGACCCTGAGTTCGCCCAACAACTGGCTTCGCTGGCCGAGATCTACGTCAACGATGCCTTCGGTGCGGCGCACCGCGCTCACGCCTCAACCGAGGGAGTGACGCACTACCTGCCGGCCGTGGCTGGTTTCCTGATGGAGAAGGAACTGAAGTTCCTGGGACAGGCGACCGAGAACCCAGAGCACCCTTACGTCGCTATCCTGGGGGGGGCCAAGATCTCCGACAAAATCGGCGTCATCGAAAACCTGCTGAAGGAGTGCGACCGGCTGCTGATCGGCGGCGGGATGGCGAACACCTTCTTCAAAGCGATGGGCTTCGAGGTGGGCGATTCGCTGATCGAAGAGGGGGCCGTGGAGACGGCTGAGGCGCTGCTCAAGCAGGCGGGGGGCACACTGGTTCTGCCTGTGGACGTGGTCATCGCCGACGCTTTCGACAACGACGCCCGCACGCGGGTCGTGGCCCCCAACGAGGTCCCTCCAGGCTGGCGCATCCTCGACGTCGGCCCCAAGACGGTATCCACGTTCGAGTCGGCGCTGGGCGGGGCGAAGACGGTGGTCTGGAACGGGCCGCTGGGCGTGTTCGAGATGCCCAACTTTGCCAAGGGCACCTTCGCCCTGGCCCAGTCACTGGCCGACCTGGACGCCGTGACCATCATCGGCGGCGGCGACTCGGCGGCGGCGGTGCGGCAGGCCGGCCTGACGGCCAGGATGACCCACGTCTCCACCGGCGGAGGGGCCAGCCTGGAGTTCCTGGAGGGCAAAATCCTGCCCTGTGTGGCGGTGCTGGAGGATAGATAGGAGACACAATGCGCAAACCATTTATCGCTGGTAACTGGAAGATGCACACAACCATCGAGGAGGCCGTCGCGCTTGCACAGGAACTGCGAGCCGCGCTGGAAGGCGCCGCAGGCTGTGACGTAGCCATCTGCCCCCCTTTCCCCGCCCTGGCCGCCGTGCGCGAGGCCCTGGCCGGGTCGGCCATTGGCCTGGGCGCGCAGAATATGCACTGGGAGGAGCAGGGAGCTTTCACCGGTGAGGTCAGCCCACTGATACTGGTCGGCCTGTGCGATTATGTCATCATCGGCCACTCAGAGCGGCGCACCCTCTTCGGCGAGACCGACGAAATGGTCAACAAAAAACTACACGCGGCGCTGACCCACGGCCTGAAGCTCATCCTCTGCATAGGGGAGAACCTGGAGCAGAACCAGGCCGGAGAGACGGAGGAGTTCGTCGGCGGCCAGATACGCGCCGACTTCGCGGGCATCACGGCGGAGCAGGCACGAGCCATCACGGTGGCCTACGAGCCCATCTGGGCCATCGGCACGGGAGTGCCAGCCACCGGCGAGGGGGCCAATGCCACCATCGGGGGCACAGTGCGCGGGACGCTGGCCACGTTGTACGGCGACGAAGTGGCGCAGGCAATGCGCATCCAGTACGGCGGCAGCGTCAAGCCCGGCAACATCGCCGAGTTTATGACGCAACCAGAGATTGACGGCGCACTGGTGGGCGGGGCCAGTCTGCGAGCAGCCGACTTCGCGGCGATTGTCAAAGAAGCATTGTTAGTAGACAAGTACACAAGTAGATAAGTACACAAGTAGATAAGTAGACAAGGTCCATGCTCCTTGTGTACCTGTATCCTTGTTTACTTGTATCCCTCCATGGACTGGACACCTCTCATCTGGCTAGCACCAACACTGGTGATCCTGCTGGTGATTGAGCGCTGGATTCACCGCCACCTGCAGGGGGTCATGCTACTGCTCATGGACGACCCCGAGATCGCAGTAGTGTTGTACGCGCTGCCACTGCTTCCAGGCATCCTCCTCCACGAGTTGAGCCACGCACTCGCGGCGATATTCCTGGGGGTGCGGGTGGGCCGCATCTCCATCCGGCCCAAACTGGCAGGGCAACGCGTCCAGTTAGGTTTCGTGCCGGTCGAGAGGACCGATGCTGTACGGGCCAGCCTGATTGGGCTGGCCCCTCTTCTAGCCGGGAGCACCGCCATTCTGCTGATCGGGTACTGGGTCTTCGGCATCGGCACGGCGGGGACGGCACCTGTCGCCGGGGACTGGGCCAACCTGGTCACAGGACTGCTGGAGATGCTGAAAGTGTCCGACGTCTGGATCTGGGCTTACGCGATCTTCGCCGTGGGCAATACTATGCTGCCCAGCCGTGCCGACCGACAGGCATGGACACCTGTGATCATCTTCCTGCTCCTGATCGGCGTGTTAGTCTGGGCAGCAAGGCTGGGGCCGGCGATTGTCGAGAGCCTGACCCAGCCTCTCACCATAGCGCTGCGCTGGCTGGCGACGATGTGTGCTCTCACGATCGCGGTCGACCTGCCGTTCATGCTGTTGATCGCGTTGGCGGAGAGGCTGTTGGAGCGGGCAAGGGGATGTCGGGTGGACTACCAGGCATAGACTGGGGGCTGGTCATCGGTACAAGTTGACAAGACCCATTTGTGCACTACTCGCTCGACCGGGACGGGCTGGAGCAGTACAGATCCTTACTGCAGGAGACCCTGGGTGAGGATTTTGTGGTTGTAAAGTAAGTTTTTTTGCCTCGATTTATTAGTTTATTGCCAGGCGCTAATGTGAAAAGGAGGCGCGAACATGCATGGCACAACGAACAATACGATCAAGGCAGAAAACCTGACCAAATACTATGGCGATCTGCTGGCGGTGGATCACATCAACTTTGAGGTGCGGCAGGGCGAAGTCTTTGGCTTCCTGGGGCCCAACGGGGCGGGCAAAACGACCACCCAGCGGATGTTAACCACACTGCTGGAGCCGAGCGAGGGTCACATGGTCATCAACGGCCACGACCTGGCCCGCGATGCCTACCCGGTCAAGCGGCAGATGGGCTTGGTGCCGGAGGAATCCAACGTCTACACCGAACTGACCGCCTGGGACAACCTGATGTTCACCGCCCGGCTCTACCGCGTGCCCCGGGCCAAACGGGCGGAGCGGGCGCGGGAACTGCTAGAGGCTTTCGGCCTCTGGGAGAAGCGAGACGTCAAGGCAGAGAATTTCTCCAAGGGGATGCGACGTCGCCTGAGCATCGCCATGGCCATCGTCCATAAGCCGACGCTCCTTTTCCTGGACGAGCCAACACCAGGTTTGGATGCCCAGAGCGCTCGCGCTATTCGAAACCTGATACGCCAACTGAACGTCGAAGGGACGACCATCTTCCTGACCACTCACCAGATCGAGGAAGCCAACCGGCTCTGCGACAGGGTGGCCATCATCAACCACGGCCAAATCGCGGTCATAGACACCCCGGAGCGGCTGAAGCGAGCCTTCCAGCGAGTGCAATCGGTGGAGGTGGCGCTGGAGCCGGACGGCCAGGCCCACGGCCAACCGCTGGCAGCGTTGCAGGGAGTGACCACGTCGGTCAAGATGGGGGACAAGTGGCGACTGTACACCGAGGACCCCTCGGCGCTGCTGCCTCAGGTGATGGACTATGCCCGCTCGCAGAGGTTGCGGGTGGTCAGCCTGAGCACGTTAGGCCCCAGCCTGGAGGATGTCTTTCTGCAAATCACCGGCCAGCAGGTGGGCACGGTGCGCCACGAGACGCGGGAAGGTAAGCCCCGGCGACGGGGAGCGAGGGGACAGAGAGGAGACCGGCGATGAAAGACAATAGATGGCTACAACGACTGGGGGACGAACTGGCCCAGGTGTGGACGGTGACGGTCAAGGACATGAAGATCTACTACCTCTTTCCGGGGATGATTATGACCGGTCTCTTGTCGCCGTTCTTCATGTTTTTCTCCTTCTCGGTGCAGCGGGGGATGGGGGCTACCCAGGGCATCGCCCGGTTGCTGGCTATGACCATCTTCTTCACCGCGGCCGCCGCCGGGCCGTTCATCATTCCCCTGGAACGACGCCTCGGCACCTACGACCGGCTGCTGGCCGCGCCGATGTCGCTCCTGACCCTGCTGCTGGGCAAGACGGCAGTGGGGGCTGTCCTATCTATTGCCGTATCGGCCGTCTCGTTGGCCGTCGGCGTGGTGATTTTTGGAGCCAGCATTGCTCAACCCTGGCTGCTGGCGGCCGGTGTACTCCTGGGGTCGTTCTCTTTTTCGGCCCTGGGGTTGATCTTTGGCTCCATCCCCACCCGCAACCCGGGCGACGTGGCGATGCCGAGCCTGTTGCTGCGCTGGGGGCTGCTCTTCGTCAGCGGCGTCTTCATCCCGCTGGGGGAGATGGCGCCGGTGGCACAGGCGTTGGCCTATCTCTCGCCGCTGACCTACGCCCAGGACTTGATGAACCACGCCGTGCTGGGTAGGGGCGCGGTGACCGCGCCCCTACTCAACCCCTGGTTGGACCTGGCTGCGCTGCTGCTGATGGGTGCTCTATTCCTGCTGCCGTCGGTCAAGATGCACCAGCGGAGCCGGAAGCTGGGATACTGACGCACCGATTTCCCTGAAGTAGTATGAACTGGCAAGTTTCTCAGCAATCAACTGGACTCCGGGCACCACTTGGGTTAGACTGCTTGCGTCAACAGACAATCTAAACCCGATGGAGGCCACGGAGTCCTATGAGCAGTGTATGCCAATCGGGCAGCCGCGCCGCTTCAGTATGGATGAACACGTGTACCCTCGTTCACGAAACACAAAACGAGACGGGCTTTGCCGAATACGTGCTGCGCCGCGAGAGCAAAGCAGGCGTGATCGTGTTGAGTTGCCGGGACGACGAGGCGATCGGGCTGGCAACGCTAGAATCAGGCGCCGACGACTATCTGACCTGGCCCTACAGCTGGCTTGAGCTGCTGGCCCAGATGCGCGCCCTGCTGCGGCGTGTCGGGGGCAGCAAGTACACCATACCTGATTTGACACTTGGTGTGTTTGGGTATACAATTTAGCCGTCTAACTATTGGCTGGCTAAATAAAAGGAGCGTCGGATGTCGCAGGAACCCCAGTCGGAATCAATTGACTTTATGCTTACGCAGGTCTGCCGGCTACATCACACCAGGGCTCGTGCCTTGCTGGAAGGGATGGGCCTGTACCGCGGGCAACCGCCTCTGCTGTTCATCCTACGGGAAAAAGACGGCCGCTCCCACTCCAAACTGGCAGAGCATTTGCACGTTCAGCCCGCGACCATCACGAAAATGGTCACACGGATGGAGCGTGCTGGCTTTGTGGAGCGCAAGCAGGACCTGGAGGATCAGCGCGTGTCGCGCGTTTATCTCACCGAGAGCGGGCGGGCGATCCAAGAGGAAGCGAAACAAAAGTTGCGCGCGCTTGAAGACGAGACGTTCGCTGGCTTCACCTTCGAGGAGTGCGTTTTGCTGCGCCGATTCTTGCTTCAGATCCGCGATAATCTGTTGCGGGCGACCGAGCAGGACTCGGTGTGCTAGAGGCTCTTTTTTTTACCCCGTTTGTTAGACGGCAAAATAAACAAGGAGTTGATTTGTGATATGAAATCGGTACGTAAACTGGCCGTGTTCCTGAAACCTTACCGGCGTTGGATGGTGCTAGCCCCGCTGCTGATGATGCTCGAGGTTGCTATGGATCTCTTGCAGCCGTGGCTGATCGAACGCATTGTAGACGAGGGCATCGCACAGTTGGATATCGCGCTGGTCGTGCGCACGGGTCTGCTGATGATCGGCCTGGCGCTGGTCGGCGCGGTGGGCGGCACCACCAATGGCATCTTTGCGGCGAAAGCCTCGCAGGGCTTTGGCGCTGATCTTCGGGAGGCACTCTTCCGCAAGGTGCAAACGCTGTCGTTCGCCAACCTGGATGAACTGGAGACCGGGCAGCTTGTGACCCGCCTGACCAATGACGTGACCCAGGTGCAGACGGCGCTGCATCAACTGATCAGAATTTTTGTTCGAGCGCCGCTCTTGTTGATCGGGAGCCTCGTCATGGTGGTTCTCACCACGCCGCAGTTGATGTCCCTGCCGCTGGTGCTGCTGGTAGTGGTCTTGATCGGTGTTCTGTTGATCATAAACAAGGCGTACCCGCTCTACAGTGTGGTGCAGGAAAAGCTCGACGCGCTCAACACGGTGATGCAGGAGAACCTGGCAGGCGTGCGGGTGGTCAAGGCCTTCGTCCGCGGCCATCACGAGAAGCAGCGCTTCGGCGCGGCCAACGAGGACTTGATGGATCAGACCATCCGCGTGGCGCGCGTGATCGCCGTGACGATGCCGTTTGTGATGTTGGCGATGAACGTCGGCCTCGCCGCCGTGATCTGGTCCGGCGGCATTCAGGTGGCGGCGGGCGGGATGCAGACCGGCGAGATCATCTCCTTCGCCAACTACCTCATGCGCACCTTGATGTCGCTGATGATCGTCAGCATGATCGTGCTGCAAATCTCCCGCGCCGAAGCGTCGGCGCAGCGCATCGCCGAGGTGCTAGACGCCGAACCGTCCGTCCAGAACAAGCCGAAGGCCCTGCGGGATCGTCAGTTCCAGGGGTGCGTGGCGTTCGAAAACGTGCGCTTCAGCTACGACAGCAATGGCGGCGATCCGGTGCTCAAGGACGTCGACTTCGTGGCCGGGCCGGGGCAGACGGTGGCCCTGCTGGGCACCACGGGCGCGGGCAAATCAAGCCTGGTGCACCTAATCCCTCGCTTCTACGACGTGACCGCCGGGCGCGTGACGCTCGACGGCGTCGACGTGCGGGATGTGGCCAAAGACACCCTGCGCCGCAACATCGGCATCGCGCTGCAGGAGACGGTGCTGTTCTCCGGCACAATCCGCGATAACATCCGCTACGGGCGGCCCGATGCGAGCGACGAGGAGGTGGTCGCCGCGGCCAAGGCCGCGCAGGCCCACGACTTCATCATGTCGTTCCCGGAGGGCTACGACACCGTGCTGGGCCAGCGGGGCGTCAACCTCTCCGGCGGGCAGAAGCAGCGCATCGCCATCGCGCGGGCGCTTCTGCTGCAGCCGGCGGTGCTGATCCTGGATGACAGCACCAGTTCGGTGGACGTGGAGACCGAGACCAAGATCCAGGCCGCGCTCGAAGACCTGATGCGCGACCGCACCAGTTTCATCATTGCACAGCGCATCAGCACCGTGCTCACCGCCGACAAGATCCTGGTGCTCGATGACGGCCAGATCGCTGCGGAGGGCACGCACACCGAACTTATGGCGAGCAGCCCCATCTACCGCGAAATCTACGAATCCCAACTAGGAAATGGAGCAATGGCTCATGGCTAAGCAATCGCAGACGATGCAACCCAAACGCAGCGAAGCGCCTAACCTGATGAACCGCCCCCGGCGCTGGCCTGGAGCGCACGGCAGCGGGCAAAAAGTCAAGGACACACGAGGAACACTCCTCCGACTGTGGGGCTACTTGCAGCACCAGAAGTGGACGCTTCTGGGCATCGTGGGCCTGGTCGTGCTGACAACGGTCTTGGGTGTGGTCGGCCCCTACTTGATGGGAGTAGCGATAGACGAGTTCATTATGAAAGGGGATCTCCCCGGCCTGGCGCGCATTGCGCTGCTGATGCTCGGCGTGTACCTGTTGGCGTCGCTGGGCATCTGGCTTCGGGAGACGATCATGGCGGGTGTGGCGCAGCGCACGGTGCGTGACCTGCGCGACGATCTCTTCGCCAAGCTGCAAACGCTCTCGCTGCGCTACTTTGACCAGCACCCTCACGGCGACCTGATGAGCCGCCTGAGCAACGACGTGGAAAACATCAGCAACGTGCTCACGTCGAATGCCGCGCAGTTGATCTCCAGCGTGCTGACCATCGTCGGCGTGACCGTGATGATGTTTATCATCAACGCGCCGCTGGCGATAGTGACCCTGTTGGTTCTGCCGCTGATGCTGGTCTCGACCAAGAGCGTCACCGGGCGCACGCGCACAGGCTTCCGCGCGCAGCAAAAGCACCTGGGCGAGCTGAACGGCATCATCGAAGAGACGATCACCGGGCAGCAGGTGGTCAAGGCCTACGTGCGCGAGGCGGAGGCGATCGAGACCTTCGAGGTCATCAATCGCAAGCTGCAGAAGGCGGCGACTCAGGCGGAGATATTCGCCGGTTTCATGGGGCCTGTGATGAACCTGGTCAATAACATCAGTCTGGCTCTGGTGGCAGGTGCTGGCGGCTGGATGGCGGTGCAGGGCTGGGCCACGGTCGGCACCATCGCGGCCTTCGTCATCTATGCCCGGCAGTTCGCCCGGCCGCTGAACCAGATCGCACAGTTGTTCAACGTGATCCAGTCGGCGCTGGCCGGGGCAGAGCGCGTCTTTGAGATCCTCGACGAAGAGCCGGAGCTGGTCGATGGCCCTGACGCCAAGCCGCTGGAGCACATCCGGGGCGAGGTGACGTTTGAGGACGTCTGCTTCAGCTATGAGCCTGGCGTCCCCGTGCTCAAGCACGTGAGTATGTACAACAACCCTGGCGAGATGATCGCCCTGGTCGGGCCGACGGGCGCTGGCAAGACGACTATCGTCAACCTGCTCACCCGCTTCTACGACGTTGACAGCGGCGCCATCCGCATCGACGGTGCTGACATTCGCGATATCAAGAAGGACGACTTGCGCCGCAAACTGGGCCTGGTGCTGCAGGATAATTTCCTCTTCGCCGACACGGTGATGGAGAACATCCGCTACGGGCG
>DAOUEC010000029.1:0-6765 GCA_034430655.1 Anaerolineae bacterium | reverse complement strand
GCTCTGTGACATCTGGCGGGCCATCTTTTGCTCCTCCTTCTGTGATCTTTTGACTAGCGCAAGTATACCCGTCACTCCTCAATTTGCAAGATTGCGCTCTACCTTTTCCCCAAAGTTTTGACTTATACCCTGACAGCAATACAATACCTACCGCCCCAACCGTGGTGGGCCGGGGCGGTCGGGTCGTCAGCAGTCTAGGGAAATCGTAGCAGAACGAAACCCAGAAACACTTGGGAGGCCGCAGAGCGCATCTAACCGCATGCCTGCTGTTGAGAGTGGGGTTGATGAATTTGCCGAACGCTATAGGACGGCTCTGGAGGGCCTTAGAGAGCCTCAGAACTGCTACGATTCCCCAGTCACGCGGGAGCTTGCGCGGGCGATCGGGGCGGGGTAGAGTCCAGTTCAAAGGGTAGGGTGTATGTCAGTTTGAGTAACTGGGTCCACAAAGGCCGGGATTTCCTTTTTCCAGGTGCTCAAACCTGCGTCAGGATGACTTGTGCAACAAACTGTTAATGTTTAGTCTTTAGGTTTTTACCGTCGCCGTTGAGTAAATAATCCCGCAGCAATAATCTGTATTGAAGCCGAGTCAATCATAGCTAGCTCGGCGATTCCTGCCGGTATCCCTATGGTGGACAGGGCTGTGCTCTTTGCGACCAAGAGTTTCTGGGAAGGGGTGGACGTCCCTGGCGAACTGCTGTCGCTGGTCATCATAGACAAGTTGCCCTTTGCGCCTTATCGCGACCCGGTGGTCCAGCATCGGGAGCAGCGCATCCGCGAAGCCGGCGGCAACCCGTTTATGCAAGTCATGTTGCCGGAGGCGATCCTGGCCTTGAAGCAGGGTGTGGGACGGCTCATCCGTGCCGAGACGGATCGAGGCGTGATGGCGATCCTCGATTCGCGCATCAACACCAAGCGGTACGGCTCACAGGTGATCGCCAGCCTGCCTCGGGCGCGCAGGACGCTGCGGTTCGAGGACGTGGCGGCTTTCTTTGCAGAGGAGGAGTAATGTGGATATCGTCTACGGTTGATCCTCGCTGGGCTGTGCTATCCGGGGGTGCGGTATTTCCGCCTGGATGAGCAGCCCACCGTTGGCCTGGTTTGGAAACTCTACGCGCCCTCCCAGCAGCGCCACCCGCTCGCTGATGCCCAGCAGGCCGTAGTGCCCCTCGGGCGGGAGTTGCGCGAGTTTGAAATCTTCGGCCAGGCCCCGCCCGTTGTCAGCAATGGAGAGCAACAGCGTGCGCGGCGACGTGTGTTTGAGAGAGATCTCCACATCGTTGGCGTTGGAATGCTTGCGCACGTTGTTCAGCCCTTCCTGCACGATGCGAAAGATGGAGAGTTCGATGGTCTCAGGAAGGCGTCCCAGATTGTCGTCCAGGTCAAGGGTAATGGAGATATCCGTGCGCCTGTTCCAGTCGTGGGTATAGGATTGGATCGCCGCGCCTAGTCCCAGGTTGTCTATGGTCGGCGGGCGCAGGCTGCCGCAGATGCGGCGTAGATCGGCTACCAGGCCACGAATACTCTCTCGAATGTCGGGTAGTTCTTCACCTGGCCCCAACGTCGCTGCCTCAGATGCCTCGATCTCCTCCAACTCGTAGTTCACGCTCAGCAGGTCTTGGATCACTTGGTCGTGGATCTCGCGGGCCAGGTACTTGCGCTCTTGTTCGAGTTCGGTCAGCAACCGGCGTTGGGCATCCTGCAAGGCCGCGTTGGCGCTGTCGAGAGCGTTGATCTGTTCCGTCAGGCGGTCGACAAATTGACGATCCACCATGCCCTGCGCTGCCAAGTCCTGCTCCAAAAGCTCCTGGTGGTGGCCTAGTTCCTCGGCTTGCTCGCGGACGCGATAGTAACTGTCTAGCGAAGCTTCGCCTCAAACCGACAAGTTAGCCAGGATGCAGATTTTCGCAGATGATCTGCGACCACATGTAACTACCGAGTGGCATAAGCGAAGCATGAGCATATAATAGCCAACGGAGGTTGGCTATGCTGACAGTGAAAAAAGTGCTTCGAGACAAAGTTGCTTTGGACATCGAGTGTGTTGACCGGGTGTATTTGAATGGGTACGTCAAATATCTGCAGATGCCGGGCGGTGTGGTTAACTTCATTCGGGATCAGAAACATTGGCCCATCCCTTCGCCACAAATGATGAAGAACTTGAGCCAAGCGTTTCGTGAAGGGGTGGAACAATTTGCCGCTGACCAAGGCATTCCCCTGACTAGCTTCAAGAAAGGGGAGGTAAAGGAAGAGACAGCCAAAGAGTATCTGGCACAGTTTGGAGGTGAGAGCGGCGTGGTGTTGATAGGGAAAGCCCAAGAGACAGCCCTGGGCTACAGAGCCCGGCGGGTTGACCGGGGCAAAGTGTGATTCGAGTATAGCCGCCGCCAAGTATATGTGACCCATTACTACTTCTACATCCTGGACAAAGATTTTGGTCTGGCGTTCATTAAAGTCTGCACCTACTTTCCCTTTGAGGTCAAAGTCTGTTTCAATGGCCACGAATGGGCCAAGCAACAATTGCGGCAGGCCGGCATTGGCTTTGAAGCATTGGATAATGGATTCGCCGCTTGTGATGATCCGGAGCGGTTACAAGAGATTTGTCACTCGTTAAGCGCCGACAAGATTCAGGCCTTTTTCGACTATTGGGTCGAACAATTGCCCTGGCCGTTAAGCGCGGAAGACCATGCAGCCGGCTATGAGCATCTACCGAGTGTCTGGCAGTTAGAAGTCAGCCAAACTCGGGTGTTTACTGACCCGGAACAAGGACGCGCCCTGGTGGAGAGCATCATCCGCGACAACCTGGACCTGGGGCGTCCCGACCGGGTGAGCCTGATCTTTGACCGGCGTGTGACTAAGCGAACTCCCAGTGAGTTCTATACCCGTGTGATTCAATACGGAGTGTTGCCTAGCATCCGGATTCGTTACAAGCACAGTGTCCTGAAGCTATACTTCAAAGACGGGCGGGCTGTACGCATTGAGATGATGATCAACAATGCGGTTGACTTCGGGATGAATAAAGGTCTTCAGAAGAACTGGGACGATTTGGTAGCCTTGGGTCGGCGGTACAACAAGCGGTTGCTGGAGCAACTGCGCATCAGCCAGGACTGCTTTATGCCTCTGGATGAAGTCCGCGCCCTGGGCCAACCCACGCGGTTGGAAAATGGGCAACGGGCGTCTGCCTTACGCTTTGCCGATGAGCGGGTGATGGCCTTACTGGCGGCCTTATCCTGTCAGGTGTTCATTCCTGGAGAACTCACCAACAAAACCTTGCGTCCGCGGGTCGCGCAGTTTCTTGGTCGGGACTACACCAGTGCCCAAATGTCGTATGACCTACGGAGACTGCGACACAAAGGTTTGATGGTTCGCCTCCCAGGATCGTACAGCTATCGGCTGACCGAACTGGGCAGTAAGTTCGCTATCTTTTCCACCAAACTGTACGCACGGGTGTTCCGCCCGGGTTTATCCGCGTGTGTCCCTGAGCCCTCCCCTTCTTTCGCTCTAAGTAGGTAGCGAAAAATAACTTCAACATTTCAAGCGGCGGCCCAGGTCAGGGCTTCCTGGGGCGTCATCTGATCGAAGAAGGTCTCAACGGCCTCCATCAGCAACTTCATTGAGCCGTACAAGCGGTTGGCTGCAATGCTGTTCTTGAGTCGGAGCCAAATGTCTTCCACCGGATTCAAGTGCGAGCAGTACGTGGGTAGGTAGTACAGTTGCAGACGAGGGTGTTGTGCCAACCACCCTCGGACGAGGTGAGCTTTGTGGCTGCTGAAATTGTCCACAATCAGGATAATCGGGCCGCTCGGATAGACAATCAACAGATGTTCCAAGAAAGCAATGAAGTCCTCTTTGCGTATATGCTCACGGATGAGGTAGGTCCATTGCCCCGTGTGGATGTTCAGTGCCCCGAACACTACTCGGGCGACGTTCGTGCCTGGAGTCGGGATGCGAATTTGCTGGCCCACCCAATGCCACATCCCACGAATCAAAGGCAGGAGTTGAATCCGCGACTCGTCGGCGTACACGATCGCCGCATCTGCTGGCGCTTCTACCACGGCCTTGGCAATGGCCCACTGTTTCTGTGTTTTCTCAGGGTCCACCTTGTCCGGCATTCTCAAACGGGGACGTCCCCACCGCAAGCCGATCCGATGCAAGACTCCCCGCAGTGTGGTGAGGCTCAAGGTCACCCCCAGCTTGTTGGTCAAGGCCAGCACCAACATTGCCACGGTCCAGAAGGTGGACACATACCCTTCCTTCTGAGGATCGTCCTGCACCATCTCAACCACCGCGTCCTCCACCTTGGAGGTACACTTGCCTGGCCGGCCACTGCGTTCCTTATCGTACAGCCCTGCCGGGCCGTGCGCGTTGAAGCGCTTAATCCAGAAACGAACAGTCGCCTGACTAACTGCAAAGATGCCAGCGATCTCCGGGACGGTTTCCCGTCGCACAGACAACAGAACCATGTGAGCCCGCTGGCTGACCCGTCCCACTTCCTGGCGAATCATGCGCTTGAGTTCCTTGTATTCTTCAGTTGTGGGTTGTTTCGCGTAGAGCATAGTGCACCTCCGCCGCTGTTTTACCACCGTTGCAGCGAAAGTGCAAGAAACTTTCCGCTACTTACTTAGCTGAAGCCTTGAAAACCGCAGCGGTTGAGATTGATGCATTAGTCGATTGCGCCCTGTTGGGATCTGCTGCAATGTAAATCTTGTCTCATTTGTAAAGAATCTTGGGTCTCAAGGAGTTAAGGAGCCGAGATCGGCGGTTGCTTGTCACCATTCCGCCCTGCTGCGAGGCAGGCAGGAGGGCTCAATTTGTCCAAAGTCCAAATAATTTACCAATGTCCAGTCCACTCCTGACCACCAAACTCTACATCCCGCCGCCGCGCCCGCGTTTGATCGAGCGGCTGAACGCAGGGCTGCACCGCAAGCTCACCTCGATGCGAAGCATCGGCTTCATCATCCGCCCCGGCGGGTTTTGGCAAGACCACACTGTTGAGCGAATGCGTGACCGTGCTCAGGCCGGGGTGACCGTCCCTGGTCAGCCACTTTCGATCTCTACCCACTCACCGTCTTTCAGGCCGCCTTTGGTCATCACGAGGTGGACGTGGGGTTTGAAGCCGAGATCGCGCCCGCCGGTGTGGACGGTGTAGATCATGCCGATGCGCACGCCAGGGTAGGGTTCTTGCGCCAACTCGCGGACGGCCCTTCGACTATGCTCAGGGCAGGCCCTTCGACTATGCTCAGGGCAGGCCTGGGCTGCGGTCTTTAGGAGTACCTTCAGGAGTGGGCGGTCGGCGAAAGAGAACGGCCACAGGAGATCATCGGTGGTGAGGGTGACGTGGAGGTGCGGCACGTCGTAGAGATCGCGGGCGATGTCGCTAACTCGAACTCTGAGGAGTTCGCGTTGTCGACACGGACCTTGCCACAGGAAGGACAGAAGCGGGTCTTGCAGGAGAAAGAGCCTGCCCTGAGTCTGTCGAAGGGGACATAGCGCTCGTACTGGCAACCGGGGCAGACATAACGGGCATAACCGGCATTGGGGCAAAAACTGTTTTGTCCAAAGTCCAAACTACAATCCAGTCCAAAGATCATACAAGAGAAGGCTCCACTTGTCAAACGCGCGTTCCCTTCAGCCAGTTGATTTGACACCGACTCTATACACTGGAGCAGGTTTCTGAACTAGCGGCGTCTTGATCCACCACTGAGACTGCACGATTGTGGAGCAACCACGCCAGGGCTACGTCAGCCGGTTTTTCGCCGAGTTCTCGGTGGAGCGCTGCGTATGCTGCCAGTTGAGGCTGCTGCTTCTCAGTGGGAAACAAGGCGGGTCAACGTCAATGCCTCCTCCACCGCTTCGTCGTTGTTGACGGTAACAGCCACTTCCTGTCCCTTGAAGAAGGCCCCGTCGCACGTGGCGCAGTAACTTGCACCACGCCCCAACAGACGCTCCTCGCCGGGAACGCGCCTCTTGCGCCCCATCGCGCCAGTGGCGATGATTACCGCTCGCCCTTGGTGTAACGCCTCTCCGCACCCAGAGCTTCCCAGAGCCTATCCAACACCATCGGCTCCGGCGCTGCACCCTCGATATGTACAGTCTCGTTGATCACCGTGCGTGGCACCCCCATCACCTGATACTTCGTCGCCAGATGGGGAAACTCCATCGCCTCGACCATATCGGCCCGCACCATCGGGCTGGCGACGGCTATCTGATGAGCCAGCATCACAGCCTGAGGGCAATAGGGACAAGTCGGAGTCACGAACACTTGCATGTGGATCGGTTCGGTCACTTTTGCCAGTGCTTCCATCGTTTTCTCGCTCAGCTCTGGCTTCCCTGTTGCCACCGCATCAATGGCTTGCAACAAGGAAGTGAACTCGTAACCGGAGGGGATGCCGTAGAAGCGCACGCCGTAGTCCTCTGCGCCCATTATGGCAATGGCCGGGATATTGTCTATGCCCAGTTCCTCAGCTTTCTCCCCGTCGGCGACAAAGTTACAGACCTCAGCCGTCAGTTGGTCGGAAAGCTAGGCCATTTCCTCCACCAGTTGCCGGGTCTCGGCGCAGTATTGACACTCAAACTCCTGGGTAAACACCACCAACTGGACTGGATCAGCCAGGTCGGCCAGTTCCCGTTTCACTTGTTCTCTAGTCTCAGTAGATCCAAAATTGCTCCATAGCGTATCAACTGGCCTGTGAACTACACAGGTTTGCCAAATCCTTGTAAGATTGTGTTTGCAAGAAAACAACACAAGGAGGCAAACCTGTGGCTAACAAT
>DAOUEC010000028.1:0-7137 GCA_034430655.1 Anaerolineae bacterium | reverse complement strand
CAAATGAAGTCTAAATGGTCATTGAGATCGTGACCTGCATCCACCTCAATCAAGTGAACGGTATCAGGGAAGTTGGCCGCGTACGCTCGGCTGTGGTCTACCGGTACAACATCATCGTTTCGGCCATGGATGATGGTGATGGGAGTTGCCGGGGGAATGGACTCAAGATAGCGCAGCCCATCCACGTGCAGGTCATACCTCACCGGAAGATCTTGCTCAAACGCATAGTGGAAAACTGGCCCAACACCCACCTTTTTCCATTGCTCGATCTCATCCTCCGAAAGCCCTCCTGACAGCCAGGACAAACCCGGCGCCAGGAGAAGCATCTTCTCAACGCCGCCAAAGCGATGCGCGTAGTGCAGGCCGACCAACCCACCCAGGGAACTTCCGATGAGACTGAGGTTCTCCAGGCAATGATCCAGCACGTACTGCCTCAGACGGTTGATCATGCCTGTGACCGTCATGTACTCGAAATCCGTGGGCGTTGGGTTGAAATCAATCGCGTGAAACTCCACCTGTGGAAGCGCTTTGAACTTCTCTCCGAGGTATTGTGCTTTGGCGGATCGTCCGGAAGATGCAAAGCCGTGCAAGAGCAAGATCGTTTTCTTGTCCATTCTTGTCCCCCTCCTGCGCTCCGCTTTCGGATACGTCTCTAAATGATCCCACGCTCCCGAAAGGCTACCATGTCCTCGACAGAATAGCCCAACAGGTCCACCAAGACCTCGCCCGTATGCTGACCCAGCAGCGGCGGCGGCCGGCGCACCTCAGCCGGGGTCTGCGACAGTTTGTAGGGGAAGCCGGTCAGCCGCACCGGGCCGGCCGTGGGATGCTCCGCCTCCAGCACCAGACCTCGCGCCTGTGCCTGAGGATGGTCGAAGACATCCGGCACAGTGTTGATCGGCCCGCAGGGCAGCCCGGCCGCCCGCAGATCCGCCAGCCACTCGCCAGCGTCGCGGGCGGCGAAGGTCCCGCTGAGGGCCTCTATCAACACTGCCCGGTTGGAGACGCGCACCCCGTTGGTGGAGAAGCGAGGGTCATCCTTCAGGTCCGGCCGGCCGATCGCGTCACACAGCGTGGCCCATTGCCGCTCGTTGGCCGCCGCCAGCGCGAACCAGCGGTCGCGGGCGCGGAAGGCCTCGTAGGGGGCGATGTTGGGGTGGGCGTTGCCCAGGCGGCGGGGGGCCGCCCCCCCGACCAGGTAGTTGGAAGCCACGTTCGCCAGGAGAGCCACCTGCGTATCCAGCAGCGAGACGTCCACCAACTGCCCCTCGCCCGCCAGGTCGCGGGCGCGCAGCGCCGCCAGGACCGCCGTTGCAGAGAACATCCCAGCCGTGATGTCCACGATAGGCACTCCCACCCGAGATGGCGGCCCCTCCTCCGGCCCGGTGATGCCCATCATCCCGCCCTCGGCCTGGACGATGAAGTCGTAGCCGGGCCGCCCGGCGTAGGGGCCGGTGCGGCCATAGCCGCTGATGGAGCAGTAGACCAGGCGCGGGTTGAGAGCGTGCAGGTCATCGCAACCCAGGCCCATCCCGTCCAGCACGCCGGTGCGGAAGTTCTCCACAAGGGCGTCGGAGACGCCAGCCAGCCGCCGGACGATCTCCTGCCCCTCCGCGCTCTTGAGATTGACCGTGAGACTGCGCTTGTTCCGGTTGGCGGCGATGAAGTAGGCTGATTCGCCCGGATAGGGGCCGTAGGGCTCTCCTACGAAGGGTGGCCCCCAGCCCCGGCTGTCGTCCCCCCGGCCGGGCCGCTCCACCTTGATCACGTCCGCCCCCAGGTCGCCCAGCATCATGGTGCAGTAGGGGCCGGCCAGGGCGCGCGTCAGGTCAAGAACGCGAATGCCCTCCAGTGGTTGCATCAGTCCTCGCTTACCCTCCCGCAGGTTCGGAACCTGCGGGAGGGTTGGTTTGTGGAATGCGTCGGGCTGGCTCAAAGCGGCTCCGCGCTGGCGTGAGTATGTCCCGATAGGCCGCCAGGTTGCGGTCCTCCAGGTGGTCGAAGACCATCGGCGTGCGCGCGCCGTAGGTGATGTACTTGATGGGGTCCGGGTCCAGTTCGGCGGCGACGATCTCCTCAGTGCCCCGGGCCAGCGCCAGCACCTGGGCGATGGGGCTGACGATCATACTGTGCCCGAAGTAATAATTGCCCCCCGCGTCAGGGCCGATAGCGTTGCAGGCGGCGACGTAAACGTGATTGTCGTAGGCACGGGCGCGGTTGGTCATCTCCCAGATCTCGAAACTGCGGAGGAGGGCCGCCGGGCGGACGATGACCTCCGCCCCCCGGATGGCCTCGCAGCGGTAGAGTTCGGGGAAGTCGCCGTCGTAGCATAAGGTCAGGCCGACGTTGGCCAGGGGCGTCTCCACGACGACCGGCTCGTGGCCTGGGGTGGACCAGCCCCCACCGGAGAGCCGCTCGGTCGGGAAGAGGTGGGTCTTGCGGTAGACGGACAGCAGTTCCCCTTCGGGGCCGAAAAGGGCCGCGCTGTTGTAGACCACGCCCCGCTCCGCTCCCCGCTCGTAGGTGGGGAAGACAATGTAGACCTCCAGCCCCCGCGCAGCGTCGGCCATCGGCTCCGTCATCCGGCCAGGGAGCGTGTCCACGCGCTCCCACAGTTCCTCCGCCGGGCAGCCGGGGGTAAAGCCGGTAGTGACCGTCTCCGGCAGCACGATCAACCGGGCGTCGGTCTCCCGCACCGCCCGCTCCACCCAGGCGACGGCCTTCTGCACGTTCTCCTGTACCGCCATCGGCGCGACGGCGAATTGAGCGCAGGCGATGGTGAATCGTTGCATAAGACCTCCCGAGTGCTGTGTGTCTGGTGAGGTCAGTCCTGTTTCGACTCGGTCTCGCTCTCTATTCTCTGGATGAGGGTCTCAATCTCCCGAATGAGCACAGATAGATCGGGTTGGGTAAAGCTCATCTCCGGCGCGGGGATGCGATTATGCTTGATGTCTGAGGGAACGTGTTTGTGATGAGGATGAGTGCTTCGCAAGGCTGGATCGTTCGGATGTGGTTGGGAATCGTACCAGTACAGTTTCTGTTCCCCTCGCCAAACTTCGTAACCGTACCAGTCTATGATGGCAGGCAAACGATGGTACAGGATTCGCTCACGAACGACCAGTCGGATCTCCTGATCAAAGTGCAGTTCGCCTGCCACCCGCGCGAGTGATACACCTAGCCGAACAAAGGTCACGGTAGAGCGGCGTATTGACGGGAACTGCTCCATGAGGGTGTACAAGAACAGTTCATAATCCTCTGGAGTGCGCAGCGGATTGTTCACGCGGCTACTCGGATCAGCCCCGCCAGGCTTGGCGCTTGCCGTTGAAGCCGTTGAACTTCATTGCGGTAATCAGCCTGACGCGCAAGCCAGGTTCGGTAGACGCTGGCCCATTCCCCGAAATCCAATACCCAACTATCATCCTCTGGCTCTTCGCCGCTGACGTACGCGGCATAGAAGGTTTCCGAACGGATGCCATATTTGTGCTCAAAAGTCAACAAATCCTCTTCAAGCGCGTGAATGTCAGCTAGAATCTCTCGCAGGTTCATCATTCACCTCCACGTTCAATTATAGCACAGTCCTCCTGTAGGGGCGAGGCATCCCTGTGCATTCGGAGGAATCAGCGAGGTCGCTCGCCACGGAAGAAGCCAACAGGCCAGACTTTCCCATGGGGATGCCTCGCCCCTACCGGGTCAGCCGGTTAATCCGCCCCACGTGCTCCGGGTCGTAGCAGTCGCCGAAGCGGGTCTGGGGGAGTTCCGCCTTGCGGGCCATCAGTTCCTCGTACTCGTCGTCGTCCACGAAGGCCACGCAGCGGCCGATGCAGGACTCCCCATCCACGAAGCGCCAGGGGAAGAAGCCGATGGTCGTCCGCCGGTTGGCCAGCAGGTCAATCTCCCCCCCGAGGCACTCGGCGTGGATGATGTGGTGCGGAAACATCTCAATGTGCATCAACTGGTACTTGTCGGGGGTGAACCGCTCCGCCAGCGGCTGGCCGTACACCTCGCGGAAGACCTTGTCGGCCTCGGCGGCCTGGCGCGGCATCCAATCGCGGATGATGGTGTTCATCGGGTGGTCGGCGCTGCCGCAGTCCACGCCGATCCAGCGAATCTTCTTCCGCTTGGCCCACTCAGCAAATTCCCGGTCGGGGCCGGGGTGCTTGACCATATACCGAATCTCGTCGGCGGTGGGCATATCCCAGCCGAAGTGATGGTAGCCGGTGTGGATGATCAGGATGTCCCCCTCTCGGACCTCCACCCGTTCCTCGACCATCTTCGAGGTGTAGATCTGGTAGTCGCCGGTCGCGTCGGAGAGATCCACCACTGCTCCCGGCCCCACCAGGAAGTCGTTCAGTTCCAGCGCGGCGATGTCCTTGCCCGGGGTGTAGAAGTGGATCTCGCCGTCCAGGTGGGTGCCCAGGTGGTTAGAGTGGGTGAGCACCTGTCCGTTGGCCCCGTTGGGGGCCAGCCGCTTGAAGTACTTGATCTGCAACGGCTCGTAGGTCGGCCACGGTGGCGTGGCGATGCCTAAGGGGATGGTCAGGTCTATCAGTTTCATTTTTTGCTCCTTTGTTACGATATTGTCAATCCAAACAATTGAGGTGACGCGTTCTAGCCGGCCACCAGCCTCCTCCTTTCCACGACACCTTCGAGGAAGTAAATTAAGAGCGCGGTCCAGACCACGCCAAATCCTATCAGACGTGCTCCTGTAAGCGCCTCTCCATAGACCAGCACTCCCAGAAGACATTGCAGCGTCGGGGTGATGTATTGCAGAATCCCTACTGTGGCAAGCCTAATCTGTCTCGTAGCAGAGGCAAACAAAAGCAGGGGAGAAGCGGTGACAACTCCGGCGGACGTGAGCAAGACGCTCGTCGCTATCCCAGTATGTCCGAAAGACGCGCTGCCCGTCAGTTCAAGGTAGACCAGATACGCCAGTGCGGGCAGGAATAGGATGGTGCTCTCCAACGAAAGTCCTTCGAGTGCCCCTAGAGGCGCGATTTTTCTCAGCAGGCCGTAGGAACCAAAAGAGATAGCCAGTGTAACCGCGATCCAGGGGAACACGCCATAACTCCACGTGAGGAAAATCACCCCGCCGGCGGCCAACCCAATCGCTATCCATTGCCATGGACGGAGCCGCTCTCGCAGAAAAATCACCCCCAGGAGCACGCTGACCAACGGGTTGATAAAGTACCCCAGACTCACGTCTACCACGTGGCCCGCGTTCACCGCCCAGATGTACGTGCACCAATTCAGCGACAGAATACCGGATGTGCCCAAGAATGTAATCAGCGTCGCCGGTCGCTCTCTTATCTGCTGTAGCCATTGCCAGCGATTTTTCCAGATCAGCAGAAACGTGACGAACACAAACGACCAGACTGCGCGATGACATACGATCTCGAAAGCAGGGACGGTCTGGAGGAATTTCCAGTAAACCGTGAGCACTCCCCAGAGTACATAGGCGACAATGGCAGAATTTATCCCGTTTCTCTTCCTGTTCAAGATATGACGCTCCTCAGAACACAGATATGCAGGGTTCACAGATTGATCCGCAAATCCCGCCAGTCCACTGTTCTTCCACTCACCACGCCCGCACCGCCTCGAACGCCTCGGCGAAGCACTGCTCCGGCGCACGCAGCACCCCCCACCCCGACCATGCCGATGCCCGGCTCCTTGTGGGCGATGCCGGTGTTGAGGCGAGGCAGGATACCCGTCTCCGCCACCTTGCGCACGTCAATCCCTAGTGGCGTCTCCTCAGGTTGAACCGCTGAAACACTGATCGCGCTGGAATTCACTGAGTAGTGAGACTCTTTCAGTGGCCTCAGTTCATTCAGTGCCTCGGTGGTTCAAAATCCTGGCGCATTGCCACCCTACAACCTGCGGCGACGGTCGTGCAGGCCACGCGGTCGGGACCGCGCAGGAGCCTGAACTCCGCCCCAGCCCCAGGAGTCCGAGGCAGAGCACCACCAGCCCTTCGGCGCCTGCTTCCGCCAGCCGGGCTGCTTTGGAAGCCCCTATCACATTATGGGACCGCAATCGGGCAGCCTCGGCAGAGAGGTCGCCCGCACGGGATCCGGCTCAGTCGCCGCCTTCGTACTTGAAGGAGACCTTCACCTTGGCGCGATAGGTGTGAATCTCCCCGTCCTCGATCTGCATGTCCAAAGCGACGATCTCGGCGATGCGCAGGTCTCGCAAGGACTGCGCCGCCCTCTCCACGGCGGCCGCGGCAGCCTTCTCCCACGACTCAGCGCTGGTCCCAACCAGTTCGATCACCTTGTAAACGCTCTCTGCCATTGTTGCTCTCCTTTCACCCGAACGGACCCGATTTTAGAACACAGATGTGCAGGATTTACGGATTGATCCGCAAATCCCGCCAATCCGCTGTTCTCCTCTCACCACTTCCTCACCGCCTCGAACGCCTCGGCGAAGCACTGCTCCGGCGCACGCAGCACCCCCGCGCCCACCATGCCAATGCCTGGCTCCTTGTGGGCGATGCCGGTGTTCAGGCGCGGCAGGATGCCTGTCTCCGCTACCTTTCGCACGTCAATCCCCAGCGGCGTGCCCCGGAAACCAAGCGCGGGGATGGTGAAGTGCTCGTGCTCGGTGAAGCAGATCTCGTACATCTCCAGCGTGGCGCTCAGGGCATCCTCCGGCGTGCCCCCCACAAAGCGGGCGATGGCCGGGGCGGCCGCCATCGCGAAGCCCCCGAAGCCCGCCGTCTCGGTGACGGTGCTGTCGCCGATGTCCGGGTTGGCGTCCTCCGCCGTAAAACCCGGCAGGTAGAGGCCATCCACTACACCAGCCGGGGCGACGAACCAGCGGTCTGGCATACCAGCCATCCTGATGCCAAAGTCGGTGCCGCTGCGGGCCATCACCGTGAGGATGGTCGCGCCCTCAATCCCCTCTGCCGGTTCGAGCATCGCCTTCCCCGCCGCCATCGAGAGGTTCAGGAAGAAGTGATCGTTGCGCTCGATGAACTTGAACACCTGCGCCGCCCACTCACCCCCCCCAACCCCCCCGGAGCGGGGGGGAGCACCCTCACCGTCCAGGCAAGTGCGTATGATCGCCGGGGTGACCGCCCGCAGGAAGAGAGACGTGCCGGCGCGGTTGCGATTGTGACACTCGTCCCCCATGTGCAGCGCC
>DAOUEC010000027.1:0-30847 GCA_034430655.1 Anaerolineae bacterium | reverse complement strand
CTAGCAGGCTGTCGGAGTGAAGAGTGCCGTCCCTAAATTGATGCGTTTTCGAGGCAAAAGTGGGGCGCGAAACCCCAATTCAGGCCAAAAACTGCGCTTGAGTGGGGCATTTTTCGGCAAAATAAGTTCTCTCCGACAAGCTGCTAGCGCCGCCTGTTTACGGCGGCGCGGCCCCTGCAACAAGCGCTGCGGATCAGGCAGGTATTCTGTCTGGATGATGTTTGTATTGATCTCGGACGTACTCCTTTGCCCGCTCCAGGTTGCTCGCGCTGATGGTGTCAATGCGATAGCCACGCATCCAGCGCAGGACATTCTGGAAGTCGTGGTGATTGTTCGCCTCGTGTGCGGCAGTTCCCTTGAGGTAGTTGATGACCTCCGGGAGGTAATGCGTGGGGCGCAGACTCAGGATCAGATGGACGTGATCGCACAGGATGCCCTGCTCCAGCAGGTGAACCTCCAATTCGGCGCATTTGTCGGGAAAGAACTGCTCCAGAAATGCGGCGATTTCCCGATTGATCAGCGGTTCCCGCTTGTAGGTGACAAAGACGACGTGATAGTACAGGGCATAACTGTTGTGATTAGGTTTGTGGTCTTCTCCAAGATCCCAAGGCATGATGGACTCCTTATTGACGCCCCGGCCTGAAGCGCTGGTGCTGGGTTGCCCCTTCCAGCGCCGCCTGTTCACGGCAGCGCCCTGCTTCCGGCCGCACCAGCCTGAAGCGCTGGTGCTGGGCTGCCCCTTCCAGCGCCGCCTGTTTACGGCGGCGTCTCCCCCAATGCCGCCTGTTTACGGCGGCGCTTCGCCTCCGGCCGCACCAGCCTGAAGCGCTGGTGCTGGGCTGCTCCTTCCAGCGCCGCCTGTTCACGGCGGCGTCTCCCCCAATGCCGCCTGTTTACGGCGGTGCCCTGCTTCCGGCCGCACCAGCCTGAAGCGCTGGTGCTGGGCTGCCCCTTCCAGCGCCGCCTGTTCACGGCGGCGCACTACCCCACCCCCGCCTCCTGCAGCACCCCCTCGAACCGCTCCGCCCCCAACTCCTCCCGCAGATGGGCGAACCACCCCCGGACGATGTCCCGCTCCGGCATCCCCAGCGCCTCGAAGGTGGCCAGCGCCTGGGCCCACAGCCGCACGGCCGCCACGTAGTCCCCCTGCAACTGCGCCACCTGCCCGATCTGCCCCAGGCTCTTCGCCACCCCCGCCCGATCACCCAGTTGCTCGGCTATCTCCAGGCTGCGGCGGTAGTGGTCCAGCGCCGCGTCGTAGTCGCCCCGATCCTGGTGCACCATCCCAATCTGGTGCAGGCTCGTCGCCACCCCCGCCCGGTCGCCCAGTTGCTCGAAGGTCTTCAGGCTGCGGCGGTAGTGGGCCAGCGCCGCGTCGTAGTCGCCCCGCAACTGGTGCACTATCCCGATCTGGTGCAGGCTCGACGCCACCCCTGCCCGGCTACCCAGTTGCTCGGCTATCTCCAGGCTGCGGCGGTAGTGCTCCAGCGCCGCTTCGTAGTCGCCCCGCAACTCGTGCACTGTCCCGATCTGGTGCAGGACGGTGGCTTGCTCCCTCCTGGCCCCTAGTTCCTCGAACCTCGCCCCTGCCTGCCGATAGTGATCCAGCGCCGCTTCGTAGTCGCCCCGCAACTCGTGCACTATCCCGATCTGCCCCAGGCTCGACGCCACCCCCGCCCGATCGCCCAGTTGCTGCTCGATCTCCAGGCTGCGGCGGTAGTGGGCCAGCGCCGCTTCGTAGTCACCTTGCAGGTAGTGCACGTTCCCAATCTGGTGCAGGCTCGACGCCACTCCCGCCCGGTCGCCCAGTTGCTCGAAGGTCTTCAGGCTGCGGCGGTAGTGATCCAGCGCCGCCTCGTAGTCGCCCCGCAACTGGTGCACTGTCCCGATCTGGTGCAGGCTCGACGCCACCCCCGCCCGGTCGCCCAGTTGCTTCTTAATCTCCAGGCTGCTTCGGTAGTGCTCCAGCGCCGCGTCGTAGTCGCCCCGATCTTGGTGCACCATCCCGATGTTGTGCAGGGTCTTGGCAGCATTCGCGTGGTCACCAGCGGCCTCGAACGCTGTCACCGCCTCGTTCCATAGCCGCAGCGCCTCGTCCCACTCGCCGCGCCCGTAGGCGCTCACACCCTGCTGGTGGAGCGTCTTGGCCAGGAATACTGCATCTCCTAATCCCTCCCTCACGTGGCGGCTCTCCCGGTACAGCGCCTCCGCCTCTGCCTTCTCCCCCAGGCCGTCCAGCGTCACCGCCAGGTTGTGTGCCCACACCGCCACAGCCCGCTCGTCCCCTGCCTCACGGGCCGCCGCCAGCGCCAGTCGCTCGTACTGTACCAGGTCGCGCCAGTAGCCAGCCGTCCTCAGGAAGGGATCCACTGCGTCCACCAGTTTCTGCACCAGCCCGTGCTCCCCCGCCTTCGCCGCCCACTGGATCGCCGCGCCGACGTTGGCCCGCTCCATCTCCAGCGCGGCGCGGGCCTGGGCCACGCCCGTCGAGATAACCAGTTCCATCAACTGCTCGTCGGTGACCTCAGCACGGATTTCGACTGGCAGTTGGGCCAGCAGTTGCGGGCGTAGTTCGTCCATCCTGGCGCGTAGTGCCTCCGTGAGCCCGGCTGTGTCAAGGCCCTGCTGCCACAGTTGGGCGTAGTCGCGGAAGTACTCGGCGGCGCGGAGGCGGGCTGCCCGCACCGCCCCCTCCCCCTCCCCCTCCCCCTCCTCCACCTGCAGCCGGCTGCGGGCGAAAAGCGATACCGCCCCGTGGATCCGCCACCGCGGTATCGCCGGGTGCAGCCGCTCCACTAGCGAGCGCTTCACCAGCGCCGCCAGCCCCCGCTTCAGCGTCTCCCCGTCCTCCACCTGCCCCACGACCGCCGCCGCCTCCGGCCCGAAGTCCCCCCACAGCGCGCCTAGATACCGGAAGAGCGCCCGCTCCCCCTCCCCCAGCCGGTCGTAGGAAGTGCCCAGCGAGCGCACAATGCTCTCCTCCTCTTCCTCGATCTCCGCCGTCAGCGCCTCCGCCCGGTCGGAGCGCAGGTCGTCCCGGATTGCCCCCAGCGACGCATCGGCGGCCAGCGCGGCGACGATCTCCAGCGCCAGCGGCCAGCCTCCCAGGAGCGCCAGGATGTCCCCCACGGCGACCACTTCCTCGCCCGTCACCCGCGCCCCTTCGCGCCAGTCGGCCAGCAACTCGCGGAACAGGTCCCGTGCCGCCGCCCGGTCCAGTGGGGCCAACGAGAGCGTCTGCAGCCCCTTCACCTTCAATCGCTCCCGCGAGGTCAAGAGTGCCGTCGTCCCCTGCGGCAGGCTGCGCAACCAGTCGTAGATGGGGCGGCGGTTCGGCCGGGGGACGGCCTCGAAGTTGTCCACGACGACCAAGCAGGCGCGGCCCCTCAGTTGGCGGCGGGCCTCGGCGGGGGAATTCCGCACGCCCGCCAGTTCCACCCCCAGCCCATGCAGCACCGCTTCGGCCACATGGTCCACGCTGAAGCCCTCCCGCCCGCGGGCGGAGGCCCAGAAGAGGCCGCCGGGGAAGCGCCAACGGTTGGCGCGGGCCAGGTGGGCCGCTAATGCCGTCTTGCCTACGCCGCCGCCCCCGCAGAGCGCCACTAACGCCCGCGTCCGCCAGGCCGCCTCCACCCGCCGCACGTCCCGCTCGCGGCCGGTGAAGGTGGGCGGGGCCGATTCGACCGCCGCCAGCCCGGGCGGCTCGGGCGGGGCCTGCCCTGAGCCCAGTCGAAGGGCCGGGCCCAGCCGGGGACCTCGTCCGGCCGCCAGGTAGCAGACCGGGACGGCGAAGCCCAGCGGGTTGTCGTCGCCGGGGGGCGTCTCGACCCACAGCGCGTGCCGGCCGAAGGCGGCCGCCCGCTCCAGCGGGTCGCCATCGTCCAGCGCGGCGTAGAGCCGGGCGAAGAAGCGCTGCGTGGTCTCCACCCGCGCAGCAAACTGCTGCGCCACGACCGCCGGGACGCCCGCCCCCAGGATGGCCCGGGCGGCCATCGCCAGCGGGTCCGCAGCGCCGGTCACCTGCCCGGAGTGGCAGGCGGTGAGGAGCACCCCCTGTACCCCCTTGCCAGCGAAGAGATCGCGTAGCCTCACGCCGCCCAACGGCGCGCTCTCGTTCACCTCGGCGTCGTCGGCGAAGCCCAGCACTCCCTGGTCGCCTTCGACACCGCCGTGGCCGAAGAAGTGAACCAGGTGGGGGCGGGTCGCCGGGTCGTTGAGCCGGTCGTTGAGCGCGGCGACGGTGCCGCTCAGTTCATAGTCCAGCACGACCCGGCCGTCGGCCAGCGCCGCCGCCAGCGGTTCCCGCACCATGGCGACGATCTCGCTGGGGGCGTAGACGGGCGGGTCACCGGGCGGGGCGAAGACCAGGAGTAGCCGTGTGGGGGTGGCCGGCGCGGGGGCCGGCGCGGGGGAGCCTGTTCCCGCCAGCTCTGAGACCCGGCGGAACAGGGTGACAGGGCCGGCCGCGCCCAGGTAGTGGCGCGCCTGGGGGTCGTACAGCAGTTCCCAGGGGAGCGCGGCCAGTCTGCCTGCGGCGCTCAGTCCCAGGTGGACAGGCCCCACTGCAAGCGCATCCTGGTAGGCGGCCAGAACGTCGCCGACGAAGACCCGCCGGAAGAGCCGGGTCCCCAGGTCGGCCAGGTAGGCGGCGTCTACGCCGGCTTCCCGCGCCCCGACCAGCGTGAAGGTATGCAGGCGGGCCAGGTCATCGGCCCATCCGGCCAGATCCAGCGGTGGCTCAAGCGTGGCCGTCGCCCCGTCCAGCGTCACGCGCTCGCGGGTGATCGTGAGGTACATCATCTGCTCCCGTGAGTATACCAGAGGACGTGATACGTAAAACGCGATGCGTAGAGTGGGATTACGTTTTACGCATTACGCTTTGCGTCGCTGCCTCACACGCTCGCGCAGGATGTCGGTCCCGCCGTTATCGAGGATCAGCGAGATGAGCATGATCCCCCGCCGCTCCTCGGAGAGATCGGAGGAGGTCTCGATCTTCTGGATGTACTGCTCGGCCTCGGCGGTCGAAGCGGCGAGGGCGGCGATCACCAGCCGGGCGATGCGCGCCAGGTCGGCCATGTCCAGTTTGGCCATCGCCCGCTCCATCAGCGCCACCCGCTCGCCGACCAATTGGCGTTGGATCTGGCCGACGCAGAAACCCTGCAGGCGGGCATAGAGTTCGTTCAGGGGCACACCCAACGGTTGTTCCCCACCCACGTCCGGCGCCGCCGAGATTGGCACGGGTTGGATGTTGATGCCCCCGCGCAGCATGGCCTGCCAACTGAGACCCACGCCCAGCGCCATCCAGGCCGAGGCCGAACCGGGGATCAGCGTCAGGCTGGCGGCCAGCGCCAGACAAGCAAAGAGCGCGTTGGCGAGCATCAACAGCCACGCGCCCCACGTCCGCAGCGCTCGCACCGGCCGGTCCAGGTAGCCGATGACCACCTCGCTGGCCGCCCAGACGAGGGCCATCACAGCAGTGATGGCGTAGAGATCACCGTGCACCGCCGCCAGCCAGGTGATGACAGATTGAAGGAAAGTCGGCATTGTTTCGTCTTTCTGGGCTGATGACGGTCTACACCCCCAGCGCCCGCTCGTGGCCCTTCTTAGTCAGGATGAACATCTCGCCCTTCTGCATCTTCTGCCGCTGGATGTACCCTTGCTGCTCCAACTCCTCCAAGGGAGCAGCGACTTCGTCAGGGAAGGAGAAGGTACGCACCGCCACTTCGACCGGCAGCGCCGGCCCCTTTTTCAGCAGCGCCTGTAAGATGTCTATCTCCTGCTCTTCTAGTTGCACAATCGTATCCTCACTGTTCGGCATCCTCTCACCTCCTGACCCAGGCTGGATTGATATCCTGTAGACATTCTAGCACAATGGCAGGGGCGTGTCAAATGCCTGCCAGTCAAATTTGACTTTTCCCGCCTCTGGCATAGAATTCTTA
Organism: Anaerolineae bacterium; assembly: GCA_034430655.1. GTDB lineage: Bacteria > Chloroflexota > Anaerolineae > B4-G1 > B4-G1 > JAUWNP01. Next base: position 24,908 of record DAOUEC010000027.1, on the reverse strand, counting down.
TCCGCATCGCTCTCTAACTCTGCAAGCCAGGAGATATAATGGATTTGGCTCTACTCGTCAATATCTTTGCTCCTCTGATCGGCATCTTAACCCTGGCCGTAGTCGCGATGCTCTACCTGTGGCTGCGAAAGCAGGACGCCGGCACTGAACGGATGCAGGAAGTCGCCCACTTCATCCAGATCGGGGCGAATGCGTTCCTCCGCCGGGAGTTCCTCACCATCGCCCCCTTCGTGGCGATCCTGGCCCTGCTGTTGCTCGTGGTCATGCCGGAAGGGAACTGGCAGATCGCGCTGGGCTTCGTCGTCGGCGCTGCCTCCTCCCTGCTGACCATTTTCATCGGGATGAACGCGGCGGTGCGGGCCAACGTGCGCACCACCGCTGCGGCCCGCTCCTCGGCTGCGCAGGCGCTGCTGATCGCCTTCCGTGGCGGGGGCACGATGGGACTCTCCATCGTGGCGCTGAACCTGCTGGGCATCTTCGCGCTGGCGCTCCTCTTCGGCGTGACACAGAGCAGCCCGGAGAACGTACACCTGCTCGTCGGCTTCGGCTTCGGGGCCAGTTTCTCCGCCCTGTTCGCCCAGTTGGGCGGCGGCATCTTCACCAAAGGGGCAGATATCGCGGCCGACCTGGTGGGAAAGGTGGAACGGGGCATCCCGGAGGACGACCCCCGCAATGCCGCCGTTATCGCCGACCTGGTCGGCGATAACGTGGGGGACGTGGCCGGGCGTGGGGCGGATCTCTTCGAGTCCGGCTCCGACAACCTGATCGCCACCATGATCGTGGGCCTGACCTTCGTCCCCATCTATGGTTGGGCAGCGGTGCTCTTTCCCCTGCTCAGCCGGGCCATCGGCGCCGTCGGCGCGGTGGTGGGGGTGCTGGCAGTGCGCGGTACGGAGAAGCGCAACCCCATCATGTCTATGAACCTGGGGTTCCTGGTAACCGCTCTGTTCTCCACCGCCTCTTTCTACTTCCTGGGCACCTGCGTGATGCACGACGTCCGCCTGTTCTACTGCCTCACGCTGGGGCTGATCACCGCCATCATGGTCTCGCTTCTGGTGCAATTCTATACCGGCATCACCCAGAGACCGGTCAGACAGATCGCTGAGGGGGGCAAGAGCGGCGTGGCCATCAACCTGATCTATGGCTTCGCCTGGGGGATGGAGAGCGCGGTCATTCTGATCATCCTGGTGGCCGTCGTTAACGTGATCGCTTTCTACATCATGGGCGGTGGTCTGTCCGGCATCTTCGGCATCACGGCGGCCACGCTGGGCATCACCGAGATGAAGGGCATCATCATGGCGGCCGATGCCTTCGGCCCCATCGTTGACAACGCCAGCGGCATAGCCGAGATGGCGGGATTGGGGCCGCAGGTGCGTCGCACTGGGGATGTGCTGGATGCGGCCGGTAACATCACCAAGGCCATCACCAAGGGATATGGCATGGCCTGTGCCCTGATGACCAGCGTCGTCATCCTCTTTGCCTATCTTCTCAGCGCTGCTGAGTTGGTCGGGGTAGGCAGCGATAGCCTGGCCAATTTCGTCGCCTTCGGCGGCGCCAATCCGGAAGGGGCGGCCCTGCGGATTGTGCGCAGCCTCAACCTGGCCCACCCGCTGAACGTAGCCGCGCTGATGATCGGCGCCACCGTTCCCTTCCTGTTCTCCTCCCAGGCGATGAAGGCGGTGGGCCGGACGGCCTTCCGCATGGTGGACGAGGTGCGACGGCAATTCCGTGAGATCCCCGGGCTTCTAGCCGGCCGGGCCGTCCCCGAATACAGCGCTTGCGTGGACCTGGGGACGCGTCACGCGCTGCGGGAGATGATCGCGCCGACGCTTACCGGGGTCGCCTTCCCCATCGCCGTCGGTTTCCTGATGGGGCCGTGGGCGCTGGCCTTCTATCTGATCGGCGTGAAGGTCGTTGGCGCGACGCTGGCTATCTTTATGTTTAACGCCGGGGGCGCGTGGGACAATGCCAAGAAGTACGTCGAGGAAGGCCACTTCGGCGGCAAGGGGTCGGAGCCCCACAAGGCCGGTGTTATCGGCGATACCTTTGGCGACCCACTCAAGGACACCGCTGGACCGTCGTTGCATATTCTTATCAAGTTGCAGAACGTCCTTGCCATCACGCTTCTTCCGCTCTTCTATGCCTATGGGCTGCACTGGCACTAAATGGGGAACTGGTCTACCGCTCTGAGGATCTGACTTCTATGAACCAAGCGACGGGACTCGATCAGGAGTTACTGGAAATCTACGGTGAGCTGGACCGTGACCGGCTGATGGCACTGGTTGTGGGCTATGCCCGCGACCGGCTCGGCGCCGGCGGTTGCTCTATCTTCCTGCGCGACGACATCACCGGTCGCTACGTCCTGCGCGGCACCACTGGCCTTCTCGAGGGCGCAGAGATGTCCGCCAAGCGGGTGGAGTATAAGCCCGGGGAGGGACTGACCGGCTGGATCGCCAGACATGGCCAGCCGCTGCGCATCGCCAACGTCAGGGACAACGGGGAGTTGCGCCTCATCGCTGGGGATCTGGTCTGGAGCAAGAAGTACTCTGAGATCAGCACCAAATCGGGCCGGGCTTACCTGGGGGTGCCGATCCTCTCTTCCCCCCTCCCAGGGGGGAGCCAGAGGAGGGGCGTTCTCGGCGTGTTGCGGGTCTCCGGGAAGGCGGAAGGGGAGCAATTCGATGCGCAGGATGAAGCACTACTGAGCCACGTGGCTGCAATGGTGAGCATCGCCATCGAAAACTCGCAGCGCTACGAGCGGGAGAAGCGCCGTGCGCGCTACTTCCGGCTGCTGCTGGACATCAGCAGCGAGTTGGACCCACGACGTCCCATCGCCGAGATGCTGCAGGCCGTCACAGGGCGGGTCAGGCAGGGCTTCCGCACCGAGGCCTGCCTGATCTATCTCCGGGATGAGGAAAGCGCCGACCGGACGGTGATGCGGGCCGCCAGCGGCCTCCCCGGAGCGCTGATCGGCAAACTGACGTATGAGGTGGGGGAAGGGCTGACGGGCCACATCGCCCGCACCGGAGCACCCATCCAGATACGCGAAGCAGCCGCGTTGGAGGGCTGGAATGACCATCACGTTGCAGAAATCGCCTCACATCTCCCCTCCGGCATCTATCGCTCCTTCCTCGGTGTCCCCCTGCGGTTGGGCGACGAGATCCTGGGCACATTTGAGTTGATTAACAAGATCCCCAGTGGACCCGGTCACCGCGATTGGTTCACCGACGACGATGAGGAGTACTTGCGCCTGCTCTCCACGGCCATCAGCGGCGTGCTGGAAGGCGCTCGCTATCTCAAGACTCTGGGCGACGTGGGAGTGACCGCGATGCGGATGCAGCGCGTCGCCTCTTTTGGCACCCTCGCCCAGCGGATACGGCACGAGGCGGCAAACCCGCTGGCCGTGGCCCGCCTGGCGGTGACCAACCTGCGCAGCGACCTCCAGGAGAAACCAGGTTTTTCTCAAAAACCTGGTTCCTTAGGACGGCTGGACATCATTGAGGCCAACCTGAACGAGGCAAGCAGCAAACTGTTGGACCTGCTCAAGTTCTCGCAGCGCATCGGCTTTATCCGCACGACCACGAAGTGGAACGACGTGATGCGCGAGGCTCTCATCTGGCTGGCGGCGGAGCGGCAACGACGCGGGGTGGAGGTGCACGCCGTCTACGGAGACCTGCCGTTGCTGTTCATCGAGCCGAACGAAATGTTCGGTGTCCTGGTCACCGTCCTACGCCTGACGATGGAAGCCCTCGAGATGCACGGAGGCCTCATCGAGGTACGCACTTCGTCGTCCGCCAACGGTCAACGCGTGTGCACAGAGATACACGCGCCAGAGGCACCGCTGGCCGGGACGGTTTCGTCCATTATCGAACCGGCGGCAGGCGCACCTGAGGAACTATCGCCCCTTCACTTCGAGTGGGCGTTGGCACGGGAAACGGTGGAGACGCAGTATGCGGGCTCTCTCAGATGGGAAGTGCGGGACAAAGGGGTCTGCTTTGTGCTTGAATTGCCACTGAAGAAAGGTTGATATGGAGGCAGGTCAGAAGACGATTCTGGTGGTAGACGACGAGCCATTCTTCCGCGAGGAAGTGGTCGCTTTCCTCACCAACCCCTCTTTTGCAGCGCAGGGCTGGAAAGTGGAATCCGCGGCGAGTGGGGAAGAGGCGCTGACCCGGCTGGGGCAGGCTTCCTACGACGTGATGCTGCTCGACATCAACATGCCGGGGCTGGATGGGATGGAAGTGCTCCGCCTGATGCACGAGAAGCACATGCTGGAGCAGACTTACGTCATCATGCTCAGCGCCTACGGCGTGTACGAGAACGTGGTCGCGGCCATGCGCGGAGGGGCAAAGGACTTCGTCAACAAGTCCGAGCCGCTGGACCAGTGGATCGTGCGCATCGAGCGCGGCTTCGAGTGGCAGGAACTGCGCCGTCGCAAGCAGCAGGTCGAGGAGGAACTGCGGCTCCTGGCGCGTGAGGTGGGCCACGACATCGGCGGCACGACCTACTTCGTGCTCACCCAGCGGGTGCAGGCATTGGCCAGGCTGGTGGCGGGGGAGCCGGAGGCTGATCGCTCCATCGAGGTCATACAGCAGATTCTGGCCCGCATCAAGCGTCTGGCCGACGACTTGGGCCACGTGGCGGTGGCCCTGGATAGCAGCGAGGCCTGGCGCTGGGAGACGCTCGACCTACATCGCCTGCTGGAACGGTTGGTGCAGGAGTTCAGTTACGGCTACCCTGGCGTGACAGTCGCGCGGGAGTGGGGCGCAGACATCCCGCCGGTACAGGGCAGTCGCGCCCAGTTGGAACGGGCTTTCCACAACCTGCTGACCAACGCCGGGCGGGCTATGCCTGATGGCGGGACGCTCACGCTGCGCACGCGGCGGGAAGCCCCTCCCCCCTCCCAGGGGGGAGCCGGAGGGGGGTGGGTCGCCGTTGACATTGAGGATACAGGCACCGGTATCCCCCCGGAGGTGCAGAGGAAGATCTTCCGTATCGGTTTCTCGGATTGGAGAAACGGGCAAAAAGGGAGCGGGCTGGGACTGTACGTTGCCCGCAGGAACATTGAGAACCACGGCGGTCGCATTGAGGTGACCAGCGCCGTAGGCGAGGGGACCACTGTGACTGTCCGATTGCCGATTCAGCCCGTAGGGGCGGGGTGACCCCGCCCCTACCACTCTAAACCTTGCAGGAGGTTAAGTATAATGTCATCAACTATACTGGTGATGGACGACGATCTGCTCGCGCTCGAAAGCCTGGATGACTACCTGAAACGGTCTGGCTATGCCGTCGTGGCGGCCAGCAGCGCCCGTGAAGCAGTCGAGCGGGCACGGGAGGTGCCCTGCGACGTGGCCGTGTTGGACATGAAGATGCCCGAGATGGACGGTTTCCAGGTGGCTGCGATGCTGCGCCAGTTGCAGCCTGAGTTGCGGGTGATCATATTTACCGGCTATGCTTCGCTGGAGACCGAGACCCGCGCCACACAACTGGACCTATACGAATACTTGCCCAAGTCAAACTGGTACGATCTGCTGCTGCCGACCGTTGAACGCGTCCTGACCGAGGCCAAACGCCCACTGCCCAAACAGCGCCCGGCTGACCTGGAGCAGGCAGCCGCCCAGTATGCCGACGAGGGCAAGTGGGAACTGGCATCGCTGGCGTTGGAGCAGGCGGCCCGCATCGCTGAATTCACCCATGAGTGGGAGCACGCAGCCACGCTATACGGCCAGGCCTTTGAGCACATGCGGCGCGCCCGTGGCCTCTCTGTAGAGGCACAGCGGCTGCGTGAACTGGCGGAGTGCGCGCAGCGCATTGCGGACGAACCGGTCACGTACTCCCCATAACATTGCCGGGTATCTTCTCAAAATGTAGGGGCGAACCCTTGCGGTCGCCCTGACGGGCAGGTGCAAGACCTGCCCCTACCCCAGATTAATTGAGAAGATACATTGCCGGGTAAGTGACGGCAAGGTAAGGGGAACCAGTAGTCTGGTGGATTGGGAACTGGTAAATTGGTAAGTTGGGGCGAATTCATCGGTTTGCCAATCTACTAATGTGCCAATGTGCCAATCTACCAATGTACCAGCCTACCAATTTCTTTGCCTGACCCTGCTTCTGGCATCGGGCTGTGCCTTGCTTCCGCTCCCCTCCACCCCGACGCCCACGCTCACCCCGATACCAACCCCGACGCCCTCTCCCACCCCATGGCCAACGTTCACCCCCGAGCCGCCCGACACCGGCTGGCAACTGCTGCAACCGGGCGTCGAACTGCGCCAGGTGCGTGTAGAGACCGGCGAGGTCGCCGAGCGACTGATCATCGTGCGATTCGATCCCACCGCCGTGCGCTTTCGCGTGCACTACGACCCCATCGCGCCCTGTCCGGTGAGCGCCTGGGCCGAGCGGCTCCAGCCGTTGCTGGTCGTCAACGGCGGCTACTTCACCCCCGAAAACGAGACTGTGGGCCTGCTCATCAGCGACGGGCAGGCCTGGGGCACCCCCTACGGGAACTTCGCAGGGCTTTTCGCCGTCAATCCCCCCTCTGCGAGGGAAGGGGAGAGGGTGAGTGTGCGCTGGCTTCGAGACCAGCCCTATGATCCCGGCGAGTCTCTGAAAGAGGCGCTGCAGTCGTTCCCGGTGCTGGTCAAGCCGGGCGGCGTGATGGGCTTCCCCGCCGATGCCGACGATGGCCTCCCCTCCCGTCGCACCGTTGTAGCCCAGGACCGTCAGGGGCATATCCTGTTCGTCGTTGCGCCTCGCGGCTACCTCAGCCTTCACGAACTGGCCTGCTTCCTCGCGGACTCTGACCTCGGCGTGGACGTGGCGCTCAACCTGGATGGGGGCTTCTCCACGGGGCTGTGGCTGGAGGCGGGCGGGGCATCTGTGGAGATCAATTCCCTCGTCCCGGTGCCCTCGGCCATCTCTGTATACGACTGATGCACTGCGCAGGCGGTTATCGTCGTACCAGCACGTACCGCCCGCGCGTGGTGGTCGAGGTGGCCGTATAGAGGTAAGTGACCGGGCCGACGATGACGATGTCGGCGTGGCCGATACCCCAATTGTTGGCCAGGTCCATAATCACCGGGTTGCCGGGGTATTTCTCCCACGGTCCGTCAATGGCCAGCCCCACGCTGCGGGCGAGCCCCAGGCCAAACTGGTCATCCACGACGGTGGGATTGCTGGGGCCACGCACTCCCTCGTATGCCATGTAGTAATGATCGCCCACCCGCACCACATCGGCCGAGGAGATGGTGCGGAACTCGAAGTATGGGTTCGCAGCGGCTCCCAACATCTCGACCGGGCCGTAGCCAAGTTCCGCCCCAAAGAGCGGATTGGAACCGCACCTGCGCAGGCCTCTCGCCCCGGCATACTTGTCACCCACATAGCAGCCCATGTGCCCGGGGGCCCGTCCCAGTCCAACGAAGACGTAGAGCAGATTACCCTCGACGTAGATGCCGGGCGGCGCGCCCACCAGGCACTCAAACTCCAGTTCCGAGTAGATGTGGGGATGTTCGCCAATGGATTCCGCTTCGCTGCAAGTCCCCTGCTCGCTGTGCCAGGCCCCGGTGCCGGGCACGTAGGCCTCGGCAGACCAGTTGAGGCCATCGGGGGAGGTGCGCAGGCAGGTACCCGCTCCCCACTCGTAGACCATATAGGCGCGGTCAGTATCGAAGAAAACGCGCGGGTACTGCTGCTGTTGGGTGTGGTCGCTGGAACCGCAGGGACAGGTGGCGCACGGGAAGAGGCAGACGGGGTCCTCGAGGACGAAGTGGAATCCGCCATCATGGCTCTTCCACAGCGTGACGCAGCCGGGGAAGGGGGCCGGGTTGCCGCACTGATCCACTACCCGCGCCGATTGGTGGCTGGCATGCAGGTAGGACCAGAACTCCCCCCCGCCCCGGTAGGCGGTGTCCGATTCGCCCACGGGCAGGCCCACGTCGAACTCCTCCAGCACCCACTCGGCGGCCCCGGCCCAGAAGTCGTCCAGCGTGGCGAACTCCCGCCCAGGTGGGGGGGCAGGGGCGAAAGGGGGTGGAAGTGTGGGAGTAGGGGGGAGGGGCGTGGGGATGGGAGTGGGAGTGAGTGTGGGGAGTATGGGGATAGGGAGGGGGGTGGGTGTGGGGGATGGGGTGTGGGTATGGGTGAGGGATGGCATGGGAGTATGGGTGGCGCTAGCAGTAGGGGATGGGGAGGGCAGGGACGTCGGTGTGGCCGTCGGCGGCGGGGTGGGTGTGGGGTAGAGAGTGGCGATGGGGTCAGCCGCGCACGCCGTCAGTAGTGAGAATAGAATGAGAACAGCAAGTATCCTGCCAACTAGCATCAAGCATCGCAACAAGGTATTCACACCGGCGTCAATTCTGGATGTCGCTCCTGAATCCAGGCCTGGGCAATCTCAGCAAACTTCCGGGCCTCTACCAGCAGGTGCCTGGCCTCGGTGTCGTCAGTTTATCCAGCACCTCACCCGCTCCAACTACAATTTGTAGTCAATCGTATACGAATTGTAGTCAGAAGTCAAGCTCTCAAATGTTTATTCGCGGCCGGTACTCCCCCCACACCCGCCGCAGGACGCCGCAGATCTCTCCCAGCGTGCAGCCGGCCTCCACGGCGACGATGAAGAGAGGCATCAACGGCTCGCCTGTGGTGAGCGCAGTCGAACCATCGAGGGCGTGGGCGGCCGCTTCGATGCGGGAAAGGAGAGCCGAAGCCCGTTCCCCGTCCCGCCGCGCCCGCAGGGTGGCCAGCCGCGCCCGCTGCCGCTCCTCAATAGCGGGATCCACTACCAACTGCTCCATCTCCACTTCTTTCTCGTCCACCCGATACTCATTTACTCCCACCACAATCCTGTCTTCTGTCTCCATCTCTCTCTGGTAGCGGTAGGCAGCGTCGGCGATCTCCTGCTGAATGTACCCCTGCTCAATGGCGGAGAGGGCCCCGCCCATCGCGTCAATTCTCTTGATGTATGCCTGCACCTGCTGCTCGATCTCGCTGGTGAGGTGCTCAATGACGTAGGAACCGACCAGGGGATCCACCGTGTTGGCCACACCCGACTCGTGGGCGATGATCTGCTGGGTGCGTAGGGCGATGCGGACCGACTCCTCGGTGGGCAGCCACAGGGCCTCGTCGCGGGAGTTGGCGTGCAGGGATTGGGTGCCACCCAGCACCGCCGCCAGTGCCTGGAGTGTCACTCGCACGACGTTATTGTCCGGCTGCTGGGCGGTGAGAGTGCAGCCAGCGGTCTGGGTGTGGAAGCGGAGTTTCCAACTGCGGGGTTTCTGCGCGCCGAACCGCTCCCGCATGATGCGCGCCCAAAGGCGACGGGCAGCGCGGAACTTGGCGATCTCCTCCAGGAAGTCGTTGTGGGCGTTGAAGAAGAATGAAAGACGCGGGGCGAAAGTGTCCACGTCCAACCCCGCGTCAATGGCTGCCTGGACGTAAGCGATGCCGTTGGCTAGCGTGAAGGCGACCTCCTGGACGGCGGTGGAGCCGGCCTCGCGGATGTGGTAGCCGCTGATGCTGATGGTGTTCCACCTGGGGACCTCGGCAGCGCAGTAGCGGAAGAGGTCGGTCACCAGCCGCATTGAGGGGCGAGGTGGGAAGATGTAGGTGCCGCGGGCGACGTACTCCTTCAGGATGTCGTTCTGTACCGTGCCGCGCAGTTGCCTGGGCTCCACTCCCTGCTCCTTCGCCACAGCGATATACATCGCCAGGAGGATGGCCGCCGGGGCGTTGATGGTCATTGAGGTACTGACCTTGTCCAGCGGGATACCATCGAAGAGGACGCGCATATCGTCCAGGCTGCTGATGGAGACGCCGACCTTGCCTACCTCCCCCTCGGCCAGCGGGTCGTCGGCGTCGTAACCGATCTGCGTAGGCAGGTCGAAGGCCACCGAGAGGCCGGTCTGCCCCTGCTCCAGCAGGTACTTGTAGCGGGCGTTGGACTCCTCGGCGGCGGCGTATCCGGCGTACTGACGCATCGTCCACAGGCGGCCCCGATACATCGTCGGCTGCACTCCCCGGGTGAAGGGATACTGACCGGGGAAGCCCAGGTCCTTGAGGTAGTCCACCTCCACGTCGGCGGGGGTATAGGCCCGGTCGAGGGGGATGCCGGAGAGAGTCTCGAACTGCTCCCGCCGTTCAGGGAAGCGGTCAAGAATTGGTTTGACGCTTTTCTCCTCCCACGCCTGCTTGGCGCGTTTCAGGTCGCCCACTGTCTCCTCCTCGGTCTGTGGCATTGGACGCCGCAACTTGTTGCGGATGCACGCGAACAAGTTCGCGCATCCGCTATATCCTCGCCTCCCGCAGCATCCGCGCAAGCCACTCTCGCGAAGGGTGCTCCACCCGCTCCAGTTCGGCGACTACGGCCTCCAGGTCGTACTCGACACGGCGGAGGGTGACGGCGCACCGGCCGTTCTCGAAGTCGAGCAGGGCATAGACAGGGCGGGGGTCGCCGTCCAGCGGCAATCCCACGCTGCCGGCGTTGACCAGCCGGACGGAGTCCACGGTACGGTCCACGGGGCGGTGGGTGTGACCGTAGAGCAGCAAGCGGGCGTCCAGGCCGGCCAGGTGGGGGCAAATCTCGTCGTCGGGGGTGTCCGGGTAGAGGTTGGTCTCATCGTCGTTGGGAGTGGCGTGGACGGCGATGACGCGGCCGTGGGGGCGGGATGACCCCGCCCCTACATCCATTTCCAGCCGTGACGGGAGGTCGCGCAGGAACTCGTAATCGGCGTAGGAGAGACGCTCCACGGTCCAGCGGAAGTTGGCGTCGCGCTCAGCCAGCGAGACAGGCATGCATGCCCAGTCCTCGGCCGAGTGGACCGGGAAGACAGGCCGCCGGCCGGTGACCAGGTAGCGATCGGTGTTGCCCTGCAGGAAGGCGACGTTGGACAGCGCCCGCAGCCGCGCCAGCGACTCGGCCGGCCAGGGGCAGAAGGCAACCAGGTCGCCCAGCACCCAGTAGGCGTCCGGTGTGCCCTGGGCATGGATGTCGGCCAGGACAGCCTCCAGGGCCGGCAGATTGCCGTGGATGTCGGACAGAACGACAAATCGGGTCATGTTTCTTCCTCACTTTCAAACGTCTTTCGCACGCTGTGCAGGCTAAGCAGGCCCCAGGTGAAGGCCAGTAGGAGAAACGTGAGCAGCAGGTCGCGAGGCCGGGTCTGACGGGCATAGTCGGAAGCGTCAAAGAGCAGATGGTTGACCCAGACGTGGGCCTCGTAGAGGGTCGTCGCTGCCAGGGTGGACCACCGGCCCCAGGGGCGGAAGCGCACGAGACCCACCGCGCACACGACGGAGACTGCGCTCCAGAAGCCGCCCATCACCACCAGATAGGCCCAGGACACCGTCATTGGCAGGTCGGGCAGGTGGGCAGCGTAGCGCAGGGCCATTGCTGCCCGCCCCAGATTCGCCAGTCCCAACGCTAACATCAGCAGGCTGAGGGCGACCACCTGCTTCTGGGGGCAGGTAAGGCGCTTCCTACTCTTCGTCACTGGATCTTGTATTGCTTGAGTAAGTCATTGAAAGCCAGTCCGCCATACCGAACCTCCTTCGACTGACTATCGCCTAATGGAGCATGTATCTTCTCAATATTCTGGGGCAAGTAAGTCGGATTGCCAATCCGACCTACGCTCTGCAGCCCGATTGCCCCAAGTTTCTGAGCAGATACTGGAGCATCAAATTGTGTACCGTAAAGCCGCTGCTAATCCACCTTCGTCTTCGCCGCTGCAAAGTCCCCCGAAGATTCCAGATCGTCGGGAGACTCAGAAAGATGCAGGATAATCGCTTGAGCAATCGCCCGCCCAAGGACAAGACCGTCCGGCGTCACTGTGTTGCTTCCATCGGCCGGCTTGCGGAAAGCAGGCTTGGCCTCCAAGTGCAATGCTGGCATTCCTTGATTCTCAGCCTCGACCAATGACGTCGTCTGCAAGGCTGGCCGTTCCAGTACTTCTCCATTCTCAATCTCAACGCCGTCAGTTCCAAAGATCAATGCACTCTTCTTACAGGCTTCTTTCTGCACGCCCAATGTATAGCGATATTCCACCGCCGCCGCCAGCGCTCGACCGAAGCGCACCGTATCAGCCAAGCGATTCTTTCCGGCACTGAGCTCTAGCGACCGAAGACGCCGTGGCCCTGCGCCGTGACATTCGAAGAGTAGTGCTGCTTCATCTGCAAAGACTTCTTTGCAGTAGGGGCTTTCCAGTTCCTTGTTAGGATCGTGGGTCGTAGCGTGAGCCATAATCACCAATTTGCAGGGGACGTTACGGTCCCTCATTGTGGTGAAAGCAACCAACGCATACAACGCTGCGTTCTCATCAGAGTTACGCGGGTCTAGATTTCCACCTGTTATGCGATTTTCGCAAATGCGTTCTTCCCCCACTGCTGCCTGATGTGGTACACCCAGGACCACTTTGAAGGGCGGCTCTCCGTGGCGCAGAACGATCAAGAGATCCTTTGCGCTCAGGAAGTCGGCGAGCGCGGGGTGCGGCTTCTGGAGAGTCCAAAGTTCACCCTTATAGTTGACGCGTTTCACTTCTTCGTAACTCACTTGCACTACTCCTCGACGACCAACGCTGTCAATTAGAGCATCCGTGGAACTCGACAAAGGTGACCAACTCACGGCGCAAGCACGATCTTCCCAAACTGCTCCCCCCGCTCCGATTTGCAAGGGTCTCTTGTACGTGAGTGCTTGACATTTGGTTGATTCCGAGTATAATTTAGGCGCAAAACAAACGAGCACCGCTCGTTTTCCCCCTGGTGAAGAGCCGCCGAGTTGGCGGCCTGCCTGGGTAAGCCCCAGGCTAGCCAGGGGGTTTTTCGTTCCCTGTCCACTCCCAGAGCGTCGTGTAGGGTCGGATCGCCTTATAGAAGCGAGCATCACCCTGAGTGACGTACCGGAACACTGCGCCAGCGACCATATCGGCAGTCTGCACCGCGGGTTCGCTCTGTGATCTCCTCGCGGCCAGCCGTTTGACAAACGGTCGGACGTAGCCCCCATAGGCACGTTTGAGGTGCTGGCGCAGGGCTATGATTGTCACACCCTTGTTGCCGAACTCGTCGAGAATCACCGTGGCCTGCTCTAGTTCATCCGGGATCAAGCGCAGCAGCAAAGCTGTGAAGAAGGTGGTGTAAAAGGCCAGTTTGTCCAGCCCGCGCAGTTCCGGCAGCAGTGTCCGTTTGTCAACGACCAGCGCGTGTGCAGCCAGGTCGAGGGATGCTAACCCCCGCAGAAAGGCAAGTCGGTTCCGATCGGGTGTGCAATGAAAACTCAACTCGCCAGGTTTATGCAAACCCAGGCTACGCCGAAAGTCGCTGACGTAAGCGCGTAGCCCGTCAGGGTCGTTCGCGAGGACCAATGTCGGCACAAAGTGGGTGCTGGAACCCCGATCAAACTTGAGGCCAGTATCTCCAGCCTCGTCGCCAAAGGCAAAACGGTAGGATGAGGTCATCAAACTGGAGGGCCCGCTCACGGCGTCAGCACGATCTTCCCGAATTGCTCCCCCCGCTCCAGCACCTCGAAGGCCGCCTTGCCCTTGCTGAGTGGCATCACCCGGTCCACCACCGGCTTCAGTTTTCCCGCCCACATCAGGCCCATTACGTCGCGAAAGTCCTGGTGGGTGCCCATGGTGGAGCCGATGATGCTGATCTGTTTGCCAAAGATGAAACGGATGTCTATCTCGGTTTGCGGCCCGGAGGTGTTGCCGACGATGACGATACGCCCGCCCCGGGCCACGGCTCGCATGCTCTGGGCCAGCGTTGCCCGCCCGACGTTGTCCACCACCACGTCCACCCCCCGCTTGCCGGTCATCTTATAGAGCGTCTTGCTCCACCTGGGGTCCTCCCGGTAGTTGAGCACAACGTCGGCTCCCAGTTCGCGGGCCTTTTCCATCTTCTCCTCGGTGCTGGTGAGGGCGTAGACGGTGGCGCCGGCCAGTTTGGCGATCTGAATGGCCATCGAGTTGACCCCGCCGCCGGCGCCGACGATGAGGACGGATTCGCCGGTCCGCAGTTTGGCGCGGTGGATGAGCATGCGCCAGGCGGTGAGGCTCACCAGCAACGGTGCGGCTGCCTGGGGGAAGTCCCAGCCTTCGGGGATGAGCATCAGGTTGACGGCCGGTGCCGCCACGTACTCCGCCTGCCCGCCTCGTATCTGTTCCCCCAGGATGACGTAGCCGGGACTGAGAGAGTGCTCTCCCCGGCGGGTGAACTCGTCCTCGCGGGTGCTGACGCCGGGATCCACCACTACCCTCTGGCCCACCTCCCAGCCACTGACTCCCTCACCCAGCGCGGCCACCTCCCCCGCCACGTCCGCCCCGGTACAGTGGGGCATCTCCAGTTTCAGACCCGGCCAGCCCCGCCGCACAAAGACGTCGAGGTGATTGAGGGTACAGGCCCGCACCCGCACCAGCACCTGGCCTGGGCCTGGTTCGGGGTCGGGTACGTTCGTATACTGCAAAACGTCCAGTTCGCCGTGTTCGTAGAAGCAAAGGGCTTTCATTGGTTCACCTCAGCCCTCATCTCAGTCCCGTCTCCAGCCGGGCGATCACCATGCGCTGGATCTCGCTGGTCCCTTCGTAGATCTCGGTGACCTTGGCGTCGCGGAAGTAGCGCTCGACGGGCAGTTCCTTAGAGTAGCCCATCCCGCCGTGGATCTGGATTGCCTGCGTCGTCACCCACATTGCGGTCTCGGAGGCAAACGTTTTGGCCATGCAGGACTCCAGCGTGTAGCGTTTGCCTGTCTTCTTGGCCGCCTCCTTGGCCAGCGCCGCCTTGTAGATGAGCAGCCTGCTGGCCTCAATGCGGGTCTTCATGTCGGCCAGTTTCTGTTGGATCATCTGGAACTGGCCAATCTTCTGACCAAAGGCCTCCCGCTCGCGGGCGTATGCCACGGAGGCCTCGTAGGCCGCCTCGGCGATGCCCAGTGCCTGGGCGGCGATGCCGATGCGGCCCGCGTCCAGGACTGCCATCGATATCTTGAAACCCTTCCCCTCCTCGCCCAACCGGGCCTCCACCGGACACCTATAGTCCTCGAAGTGAACCTCGCAGGTAGCGGAGGCACGGATGCCCAGTTTGGGCTCGGTCTTCCCCCGCTCGAAGCCCGGCTCGTCGGTATCAATCAGTAGGGCAGTGACGCCCCGGTAGCGGGGCTTCGCGTCGGGGTCGGTCTGGGCGAACAGCAGGATGTATTTCGCCACCGGCCCGCTGGTGATCCAGGACTTGGTGCCGTTGACGACGTAGTGGGAGCCGCCAGGTGAGAGGAGAGCCGTTACCCGGATGTTGGCGGCGTCGGAGCCGGACTGGGGCTCGGTGAGTGCGTATGCGCCCACCACCTTGCCGCTGGCGACTGCCCGCAGGTACTTCTGCTTCTGCTCCTCGGTGCCGTAGTGGAAGATGCCGTAGCAGAAGAGGGAGTTGCAGACGGACATGACGACCGCGTGGGAGGCATCTACCTTGGCGATTTCCTCCAACGCGAGCACGTAGGCCAGCGTGTCCATCCCCACGCCGCCGTACTCCTCAGGCACGGCAATGCCCATAAAGCCATGTGCGCCCATTTTCATGATCGTCTCGTAGGGGAACTCGCCCGTCTCGTCGTATTGGGCGGCGACAGGCGCGATCTCCTTCTGGGCGAAGTCACGCGCCATGTCACGAATCATACGGTGTTCATCGCTGAGTTGCAGGTCCATCAGAGTTCCTCCTTAACATAATAATGGTTTTGGACAAAATATCCCAAATTGGATTTGGGATAAATTTGGGATAAACAACGCCGGTTTGGTCATTTGTCACTTCAGTATGTAATACGTTCCCTTCTTAGCCCCAATCTTGAGCAAAACCCCTCGCTCCACCAGGTCAACCAGGTCCAGTCGCAGCGTCTCCGCGCTGACGTCTTGGCAGAGGGTGCGATACTCGCGGTTGGTGATGCGGCTGTGCTCCTGCACGTAGGCCAGCGCCCGGACCTGCCGCTCGTTCATCGTGCGTGTCCAGACAGGCAGGGGCGCGCGCTCGCGGACGTTGTGGAGCGTGACGGCGAAGGAGTAGGGGGTATCTTTGAATTTGGGAGGGGGATGACCGGCTCGCACCATCTCCTCAATCATCAGATCCACACCCAGCCCCAGTTCCTCAATGTAGCCCCACTGATACAGACCGGAGACGATACGCGGGTTGCGTGAAAAATGCTCCTCGACGATGTTGTCCACGGTGATAAAGCCGGGCAATCCGCCCGGGCTTGTGACCTCCATGCGGTCGGAGAACATGCGCACCTCGACGCGCCGCCCACCCAGCCGGTAGTCCCGGTGCGCCACAGCGTTGACCAACGCCTCGCGCACGGCTGCGACCGGGTACTCGGTGCGTTCCTGCCGCTCGAGCCCGGTGACAACCGCGCCAGTGCGCATCTCCTCGCCCACGACCTCCCAGGTGCGCTGGATGATGCGTGCCAGTGGCCCGCCGATCTCCTCGCGACGGCCATAGCCTGGCTGCCCAGTCTCGCCCCGGGGCAGCGTGCCGATGAATTTGACGAATGTCAGTCCACTCTGGGGCAGGAACGCCTGGGGATTGCCCGCGAACAGCAGCACGCCTGCCACAGTGGGGCGACCATCCGCATCCACGGCCCCCACCTCGAGCAGCAGGTCGTCCACGGGACGCGACCATTCCCGGTGCTGGCGTTCCTCCCACTTCGTGACGAACTCAGCGATCACCTCGTCGTCGAAGTCCTCCCGCCGTGCCCCAGGCGCGAGTTCCGCCTCGAAATCGCCGGTGGACTTGGTGGCGGCCAGTTGGCGGATCTGGTCGCCACTGAGGGGCCGGTTCTCTGCGCCCCTGCGGATTAGCACGCGCCCATCGGCCAGACTATGCAGTTCGGGGCTGCGGGCGACGACGATGGCGAAGGCCAGGCCCTCTTCAGCCGCCGCCTGGTGCCAGCGGGCCTCCACCGGCGAACGGCACTCCTGCACCGCGGCCTGCAGTGCCACTTCGACCTCGTCCGCGTAGACCTGACCGGTGGCTTGCCCTTTCTCGTCCACGCCGATGAGAATGGTGCCGCCGTCGGAGTTGGCGAAGGCCACCAACGTCTCCGCCAGCAGTTGAGCCTCCGGCCCTGGCATAAAGGCCAGCATCTGGCCGGGGCGACGCTTATGCAGATCGGTCCACATCCTCACCTTTGCCTCTGCTCAATTCGGGAACAGGCGCGACACGCGCCGGGCGTACTCTTCGTACTCCGCGCCGAAGTGGGCCGCCAGTTCACGGTCTTCAAGCACGGCCAGCAGCCATAGGGCGGCTGTGAACAGCACCCAATTCGCCATCATTGCGTTCGGCCCGAAATAGAACTCACCAGGAAAGACCTGTGCTGCGAAGAAGGTTACGCCGATAGCGGACAAAAACTGCGGATGGCGCACCATGCTGTATGGGCCGCGTGTGATCAATGTGTCATCCAGCCGGCGGTAGAGGAACGAGCGCCGCAGCCCCAGTACCGCGATGGCCCACAGCCCAAATCCCAGGGAGAGTACGGCCCCCAGGTAGTGCAACACACTTATCCAGAGCAGTGCGCTGGGCCTGCCATGCCAGCCCAGGAAGTTCAACCAGTCCTGCAAGCTGTTGGGTATCCTTCCCATAGGATCGGCGGATACGGCCAGCCATCCAACGACAATCAGCAGCACGCCCAGTGGGCGCACGAGGGCAGAGAGCAAGTAGTAGCGCTTACCCCATCGCTGCGCCAGTTGGTGCGTGTAGCGCGTCAGCCAGAGACAGATAATACCGCTGAACCAGATGAGCGGCGCGTACTCGTGATAAGGCCAGAGCCAAGGAACGGGGAGAGGGTATATGGGAAACATATGTCAGTCTTCCTGTTTCGACTCTGAGGGGTTGTCGCCCTCCACCACTGCCACTGACGTTGCCTCGTCCCCGGGCTTCAGGTCCATCATTTTCGCTCCCCGAGCCGCCCGTCCCATCTGGGGGATATTGTTCACAGGAGTACGCAAGACCATGCCCGCCGACGAGATGAGCGTCACCTCGTCGTCGGGGCGCACCACGCGGGCGGCGGCGATGACGCCGGTGCGTTCCCGTTTGCCGCCCAGACAGCGCACCCCTTTTCCGTAGCGTCCCTTGATCGAAAACTCGCTCAACGGCGTGCGCTTGCCGTACCCATTGGTCGTGACAACCAGCAGTTCGCCCCCCGGTTCGACGACGCACGCACTGGCGACGAGGTCACCTGGGGCCAGTTTGATGGCATAGATGCCGGCAGCAGCGCGTCCCATTGGGCGCACATCATCCTCACGGAAGCGCAACGCCTGCCCCTGCTCAGTCACGACGATCAGGTCCTGGTCACCTTGCGTCAGGCTGACCCAGCCCAGTTCATCCCCCTCCTTCAGGTTGATGGCGACCAACCCGCTGGGTCGCACGCTGTTGAATTCGCCCAGCCCGGTGCGCTTGACCCGGCCCAGCCGCGTGAACATCGTCAGGTAGCCGGCCTGCTCGAAACCCGGTACGGTCAACGCTGCCGTGATCAGTTCATCGGCGTCGAGGGCGAGGATGCCAGCCAGTAGCACGCCCTTGGCGGTGCGTCCAGTGTCGGGAATCTGATACACGCGTTCCTGGTAGACCTTACCATGGTTGCTGAAGAATAGAATGGAGTCGAGAGTTTGGGCGGAGAAGAGGTAAAGGATGACATCCTCATCGTGGGTGGTCATCCCAATCACCCCGCGCCCGCCACGCCCCTGGGCCCGGTAGGCCTCCACCGGCACGCGCTTGATGTAGCCGCGCTGTGTGATGGTGATCAGCACGTCCTCCTCGATGACCAAGTCCTCCTCATTTAACTCCGTCTCCCCCTTGACGATGCGGGTGCGGCGACCGTCCCCGTAGGTGCGCTTAAGATCAGCCAACTCCTCCTTGATAAGGTAGAGTATCTTGCGCGGTGAGGCCAGTAGGTCCTCCAGGTAGGCGATACGCTGGATTAACTCCAGGTACTCGTCCTCGATCTTCTGGCGCTCCAACGCCGCCAACCGTCGCAGTTGCATGTCCAGGATCGCCCGCGCCTGGATCTCCGTCAGTTGGAAGCGCTTCATCAGCCGCTGGCGGGCGGCATCGGCGTCGGGCGACTGGCGGATGGTCTTGATGATGGCATCCAGGTGGTCGAGGGCGACT
The DNA here is from genome assembly GCA_034430655.1 of Anaerolineae bacterium. Classification (GTDB taxonomy): domain Bacteria; phylum Chloroflexota; class Anaerolineae; order B4-G1; family B4-G1; genus JAUWNP01. The sequence goes on along the minus strand of DAOUEC010000027.1, from coordinate 5,789 downwards.
TTTAGGCCTTCGAGGACATGGGCGCGATGACGGGCTTTCTCCAGTTCGTAGCGCGCGCGACGGATCAGCACCTCGCGGCGATGCTCGACGTAGAGTTGTAGCGCCCGCTTGAGGCTCAGCAAGCGCGGCTCGTCGTTCACCAGCGCCAACATCTGCACGCCGAAGGTGGACTGAAGGGGGGTGTACTTGAAGAGTTGGTTGAGTGTCTTGCGCGGTTGTGCGCCGCGCTTGAGTTCGATGATGATGCTCATCCCGCGCCGGTCCGACTCGTCCCGCAGATCGGAGATGGTGTCAATCCGGCCGGAGCGAACGAGAGAAGCGATGCGCTCCAGGAGGGAGGATTTATTGATCTGGTAGGGCAGTTCGGTGACGACGATGCGGTGGCGATTGCCGGGCATTTCCTCGATATGGGCCATTGCCCGCACGACGATCCGCCCGCGACCGGTGGCGTAGGCCTGCACGATCCCTTCCCGCCCAACGATGGTGCCGCCGGTAGGGAAGTCGGGTCCTTCGACGTACTGCATCAGGTCCTCGATCGTCACCTCGTCCAATTCGTCCCAGCGGTCAATCAGGCAGCCCAGCGCGTCGCATATCTCGCCCAGGTTGTGGGGCGGGATGTTGGTCGCCATGCCGACGGCGATGCCGGACGAGCCGTTGACCAGCAGGTTGGGTAGACGGGCCGGGAGTACAGATGGCTCCTCCAGCGTGCCGTCGAAATTGTCCACCCAGCCCACGGTATCTTTATCAATGTCGAGCAGAAGTTCGGTGGCGATGCGATTCAGGCGGGCCTCGGTGTAACGCATCGCGGCGGGGCTGTCGCCGTCCACCGACCCGAAGTTCCCCTGCCCATCCACCAACGGGTAGCGCAGGCTGAAGTCCTGGGCCATGCGTGCCATCGCATCGTACACCGCCACATCGCCGTGAGGGTGATATTTGCCCAGCACCTCACCGACGATGCGGGCCGACTTCTTGTACGGCGTGTCGGGCCGCATGCCCATATCGTGCATCGCGTAGAGGATACGGCGGTGTACAGGCTTGAGGCCATCGCGGGCGTCGGGCAGGGCACGCGCGACGATGACGCTCATGGCATAGTCCAGGTAAGCGCTGCGCATCTCGCGCTCAATGTCTACCGGTTGTACAGTACCAATTTCCAAGTGTGACCTCCAAACACGGGTTCGCGAGGGTATTATACAGCAAAGACGCCCAAAGCGCGAAGCGGAAGTGTTTCCTAATTTACGTTTTGCGCGTTAGATATCGGTACACGTCCACCCGCGCAAAATGTGCCTCGTCTACCCGCAGCGCGTTGGACTCCAGCCACGCCTGCACGAGCCCGCGCTCATCCCACATCGGCATCTCTGTGGCGACCAGCCAGACCACGTCGTACCTTGCTGTCATCTCCCGCATGCGGTACGCGGCTTCCTGTTCGCTCATCAGATAGGAGCCGTCTGGGGCGCGGTGGTTGGTGTAGAGCCCCTCGGCCCAGGGATACTCCTCCTCGGGGAAGTAGTAATTGAAGGTGTACCGGCCATGGGGAATCTGAAAAATAATCAATCCGTCGAATGGACGGCGGCCGGTTGTGGCAAGTGGCAGGTAGCATTTGAAGGCGTATTCTTCATCGGTGACCTGAAGGGGAGGCCGGGAAACGCTTGGCTCATCGGACGTATGATAGCCGGCTATATAGGCGGCGGCAGCGCGAAAGTCGGACTTCATTGGGGTAGTGGCCTGCTGCAACTGATTGACGATGTTAGACAGGAGGATGATGCCTACCAAGAGCACCACCGCCCAACGCCACCAGCCTCCGAAGCGTAGCAAGGAGGCCAACCCCAGAGCGATCAACAGGTAGAAGGCTGGCGCAGCCCAGATGAGGTAGCGGTCGGTGAAGAGCGGCTGCCGCAGCGAGATGAGCCACACAGCCAATAGCGGGGTCATGAGCCAGCACACCAGTGCCAGACGCCCTTCCCGCCTTTTCTCTTTGTGGGGCACAAGTAGAGGACTCGCTAACCCCCACATGGCCAATATACTCATCAGCATTGTGTCCAACGACCAGCCCTTATTGAGGATATCTAGCACCCACGCAGCCAGTGCATCCATTCGTACCGCTCGCACCGCGCCCCAGGGCCAGCACCAACCGATGACACTCCGTCCCCACTCAACCAGCACACCTACCAGCGATCGAGACCAGTGCCCGCTCCAACTGGAGGCACCGAAGACACCCATGCTCCAACCGTCGAGCAGTATCTGCACCATATTGCCCAGCGAGTGGCGTGCGAAGCCTGTCTCGCGCTCCTGGAGCACCAGCCGCGCCTGCCAGTCGGCCAGCGGCAGGTAGGGCAGAGTGAGGCAGGCCAGGCTGACCAGTACTCCTGCCCACTGCTTGCGTGTCTGGGGCCACCAGGCGAGGCAGAGCAGCACTTGCACGGGAATGAGCAGGGCGGCCAGGATGTGGGAGTAGAAGGCCAGGCTGGTGGCGGCGACCTGCACCGCCCACCAGCGCCAGCCCTCTCCTTCGATGGCGCGGCGCAGTCCGTAAATCGCCAGCAAGACCAGGGCCGGCACCAGCGTGTACATCTTCACTTCCTGACTGTACCAGGTCAGGTAGGGGGAAGTGGTCACCAGCAGCGCGGCAAGGGTGCCTGTCTGCCGGTTAAACAGGCGGCGACCCAGCGCGTAGACCAGCGGCACGCAGAGGACACCAAAAGCGAGCGAGAAGAAGCGCATCGCGTACTCGCTCGTGCCGGTGAGCGTGACCCAGCCGCGCAGCAGCAGGAAATAAAACGGCCCGTTCCAACCTGGACGGGTGAAATTGGAGAGCATCTCTGGCCAGGGTGCAGCAGCGAAATGCAGCGCGTCCACCTCGTCCCGCCAGAGCGACTGGGCGTCGAGAGACGCGGCGCGCACGGCGAAAGCGGCCAGCGCCAACAGGCTAATGACGACGCGGCAGTAGGAACGCGAACGGCTCATCACGCGGCACGACGATACCAGCGGAGGACTACGAAGGCGATACCCAGGGCCAGCGCGACGCCTAATAGCGCCCACGACAAGGCCGCTCCAGCACCGGTCCGGGAGGGAGGCTGGGCTGCGGTGTGTGCAGGCGTTGGAGCGAGAAGCGGTGACATCGCTGAGCCTAAAGGGGTAGGCAGGGGCGATTCGCGGCCGCCACCGGACAGTGCACCGCGCAGCCACAGCGCCGTAGCGGCGACGAGCGCCACGGTCAGCACCCACAGGAACCATAGACGGAGATGACGCCACTGGGTCATAATTTAATTATAGCGCAACTGTCCTGACCGCGCCAATGGGCGGCTGCTACCGGCTGTCACCGCTGGTAAGGCCTCCGCCTGCGGCGGGGGTAAGGTCACCGCTGCGCCAAGTCCCCCGAGTGTTGACCTATACCCTTTCAGCCGGCCATCATTGACAACGACTGGTTTCTCGGCTACAATATAAATTGGCTGAACCGATCGAAAACCATTGCATTCTCTCCTCGCTCAGACTGGTCAGACTATCGGATAGCCCCTACTCTAGCCAGAGCCTCCTCGTGCACTCAACACAGAGTCTCCCTGGAGGCAGATTCGGATGCAGGAATTGTAATGTCCCTTATCCCAGGACAGGTAGTTCACGGTCGCTACCGGGTCGTCGCCTTGCTGAGCCAGGGTGGCATGAGTGCTGTCTACGAGGCGATGGATAGCACTCTTGGCATCCGCTGTGCGCTCAAGGAGATGATACCCTATCCGGGCACTCCGGGGACCGCACTGCCTCAACTTCGTGAGCAGTTCCAGCAAGAAGCACAAGTGCTGGCAGATTTCCGCTGCCCCAACCTGCCCCGCGTCACCGATCACTTCGAGGAGGATGGCAACGCCTATCTGGTGATGGATTTGGTTCAGGGCAAGCGGTTGGATGAAATTATCGCCCAGAAGGGGAGGCTGACTGAAGGCGAGGTGCTTGGGTGGGCCCAGCAATTGATGGATGCCCTCGCCTATTGCCACGAGCAAGGCGTGATCCACCGCGACGTCAAGCCGCAGAATGTAGTTATCACGTCGCAAGGGCGCGCAATGCTGGTTGATTTCGGATTGGTGAAGTTGGTAGATCCCAACGACCCTCGCACGCGAACGGTGATGCGAGGGCTGGGTACGCCGGAGTACGCCCCGCCGGAGCAGTACGACGCTAAAGAGGGATACACCGACGCTCGCACTGACGTCTACTCTCTGGGCGCGACGCTGTATCATGCACTGGTAGGAAAGGCGCCGCCGACGGTGACGGAGCGAGTTGTGGACCCAAAGAGACTGGTGCCACTGCGCCAACGCAGGGGTGACCTAAGCAAGGTGACTGAGCAAGTGCTTATGAAAGCCATGGCTCTGCAACCATCCCAGCGATTTCAAAGTATCGCGGAGATGCACGAAGCGCTGTTTGGCTCGCCTCTATCCAAGGTGAAAGCAGAGGGCACCGCGCTTGCAGAAGGCGGCACGGCTACGCTAGCGACGCCGCCGAGTGCGACCATATTGCTGCCCTGGATAGGCGCTGCAAAACGACGGATAGACTGGCGAGTTGGGGTTGCTGTAGCGGCCATCGCCCTCGTGTCTCTGGCGACGGTGATCTCATTGGTGACTGGTAAATTCAGTTTATGGAGCGTGCCCACGGCTACAGCGACGCCCACAATCTTCGTCACCATGACGTTGACGTCTACCCGCACTCCGACGATCACACCTTCCTCCACCGCAGCGCCCACAGCAAGCCCCACATTGAGACCGCCCACACGCCAGCCCACGGAGACGTCCGAAGAGTTCGGTTGGCCCTATCTAACCGTCCCGGCGTCGCCAACACCCACGCGCACGAGAGTGCTACCCACACTCACGCACACCCCGGTGCCACCGACCAATACCCCGCCGCCACCGCCACACCGGCCGCCACCTTCCCCCACAAACACTCCACTACCCACAAAAACGCCCTTGCCGCCCACCGATACACCAGTACCATCGCCCACGCCTACGCACCGACCCACGCCAGTGCCGCCCGATGCTACTATGGAGACTCCGTAACTGGACTTTGACCAATTTCTGGCCGCTCAAAATCACCACAGATTAACACAGATCCATCCAACCGGCCTGTCCAATTGCCTTTTTGCCCATTTCCGGTATAATCTGGACAAGACCAGCCCACCGAGGTGGCCGGAGTTGACACACCAAGCCTGGAGAGCCCACACGTATATCTATTCTCGCGGATTGTAGCGCAGTGACCAGACGTCTGCGTCGCTTTGTGCTGCAATCCGTTTGGCCCAGACCCACGCTGAGTGGGTTTTTTGGTATCTTCTCAAAATGTAGGGGCGAACCCTTGCGGTCGCCCTGACGGGCAGGTGCAAGACCTGCCCCTACCCCAGATTATTGAGAAGATACGGGTTTTTGTTACCCGGTTATTCTGAGCCAGGAGATAAGAGTAGTACTCACCCTCCCGCAGGTTTGGGTGTCTTTAGGCGCAGGAGTACATCTCGACCGGATATGTAAGCCCGCAAATGCTGTCAATCGCAACCTGCGGGAGGGTAAGCTGAGCAGTCACGAAATGAGAGGTGTCTAATGAGCAGACTCACAATTGACGAACAGGTCGCCATTCTGATGCGCGGTGCGGAATTTGGCGACGAGCAGATCAAGGAGCACATGCGAGCAGAACTGCGCGAGCGATTGATCGAAGCGGAGAATACCGGACGCCCGCTGCGCATCTACTGTGGTTACGACCCCACCGCCACGTATCTGACGATTGGACATACCGTCACCATGCGCAGACTTCGGCAGTTCCAGGAATTG
>DAOUEC010000026.1:0-4068 GCA_034430655.1 Anaerolineae bacterium | reverse complement strand
ATCTCGACCCGGGCGCTGAGGCTCAGGTGATTGGTCGCTATAGCGATTGGTGGCAGATTCGGTACGACGACGCGCCGGGTTGGGTTTTTGGTGAAATTGTCACCGCCTCCAACATGGATAGTGTGCCGCGGGTCGAACCGCCACCCGCGCCAACCGCTGCGCCGTCAACTGCAACCCCGGTCCCGACTGCGGTTCCCCCGACGCAGGCGCCCGCCGACTTCCGCGGGCTGGTGCCGGATAAGTTTGAGGTCGAAGATGCGCCGGGGCCGTACGCTCTCGGTCAAGAGATATGGTTTCACATGTGGATTACCAATAAGACCGACACACCGGTTGAGTACGAATATCTCGGAGTGCAGGTGGAGGAGACCGGTGAGGTTCAGAAGAGCTGGATATACTCGGAAATCGCGGCCAATGAGCAGTTCTATCACCATGACCAGATGCACGATAAAATCTCAGCCCCCGGCACATACAATCTATGGCTGGTGATTAGATTCCGTGACGGTGCTGCTTTCAGAATGTTGGGGCCTGTCACTGTTATTGTCCAGTAGCGGGAAAAGGCAGGTGTATAAGGGGCACTATGAGTGACCTGCTCATCGGCATAGTGGGCTTTGTAGCCTGGACAGTGCAGCAATATGCAGTCTGTTTTCGGGCATTGCGAGTTGAGGCGAGACGGAAGCCTGGTGGATCATAGGAGACAAGCATCGGAATCAACACAGAGGTGGGCGGTTGCCGTTGTTGTGATGGCGGTCTGCGTGATGACCTGTGTCCTCATAGCAGCGGCAAGCGGAGCCTCGACGCCAGCAGCGTGGGCGCATTCTCCGTGCACCGGCAAGATGATGTTTCAGTCGCCACTGCCCACCCCGGGAGCGTGGCTGTATCTTCCATACGTCAGCAAGATGATGTTTCAGTCGCCGCTGCCCACACCGGAAGTGCGGGTGTATCTTCCGTACATCAGCAAGAAGATGCGTCAGCCGTCACTGTTCATCCCGAAAGCGTGGATGTGTCCTGGGCGCATCAGCAAGCGGGGCCCCGGCGGCTGCTGGCAGCGGCGCTGATCTGAGCTGCTGATGCCAAAATACGCTATAGGAAGGAGTCGAAAAGATGCACAAACGGGGATTCTGGATCGGTATGGGTGTGTTGGTGCTCCTGGCGCTGACCACGACAGTTGCGTGGGCTGCCGGGGAAGGAGCCCCTCTCGGGCAGGATGAGGTCACAACGGATGTGCTGTGGGCTACCCTGGCTCCCCTGGTCGCCATTGCCACTGTCGTTGAACGGGTGCTGGAGGTAGTGTGGGACCGCTGGGAGAAGGTTGGTATCTGGCCCAACCCGGTGGGGGTGTTGGACACATCGGTCTCGGACTACGTGATGAAAAAGAAAATAGGCTCTCACTGGCTGGGGACTCTGATCGCCGTGATCGCCATCGGCCTGACCAACGTCCGCCTCTTTCGACTGCTGGGCTTCGATGTCCTCTTCTCCGATCCCAGCCTGATGCTCTTCAATGCTGGCATCGGCGGCATCTTCGATGACTTCACCGTGGGCACGCTGATTGACTGGATCCTGACGGCGGGCGTGATCGGCTGGGGCGGCACAGAACTCACCCATAGCGTCATCGAGGGGTTGGTTAAAGGCCGCAATCTCTGGAAGGAGATGCGGGAAGTCGAAGCGGGCCGTAAGTCCATTCTGGATGCCAAGTTTTTCAACGACTACGTCGTCCCAGAACTGGAGAAGCGAGGGGTCTCAGCGGCGATGCTCCGTGAGGCTCTCCAGACCCTGAGCACAGCCGGTGTGCCAGTGGACCAGTTCATGGGCTCGATGACGGCGGGCAAAGTGGACGAGTTCCTGGGCCAACTGGAGGCGCAGCCAGAGACGGCTGAGGCTGGCCAGGCCATACGTACCCTGCTGGAGGGGGTGCCGCCCGAAAAGGCGGTAGAGGTGCCCAACGTCCTCAACCTGCTCACTCCCGAGCAGCGGCGGCGCTTCCTGGGGGCTTGAGGGCAGAGGCGGGACGCCCGCCCGGATTCCGCTCTTCCCGGGCGGGCGTTTTCCTCTTTACGGCCTCCACCCCCGCACAACCAGCGGCAGGCATAAGACGTGCGCCTGCACGACTGTCTCCCGGCGCGTGAAGGGGCCCAGGATGCTCCCGGAGATCTCCGCCGTGTTGGTCAACGGCGCGCCGATGGGTGTCGCCAGCGTCGGCGAAAGCGTGTAGGTCAAACGCATCTCGCCGTCTGGCGTGACCAACCCGCTCCAGTGAATCTGCCCGCCCGCATAGGTAGGCGTGGGGCCGGAGGTGGCTGCCAGTGTCCCCGTCAGCACGACCATCTCTGCCGGGGGCGTGTCGGTCAGCACGGCATTAGCCGTCAGGTTGCCGGTGTTGCTGATGATGACGGTGTACGTGACCGTCTGGCCGGGGCGGAAGAGCCAGGGCGTGGCGGACTTGCGCGAGGTGACCAGCACAGGGGCGGGCTCGGTCAGCATTGTGGTGAACGCCTGCCCCCATTCCTCGTCGCCGTAAGGCTCCTGGTTGCCGCAGGTGTCGCGGGCGTGGGCGCGGAAGAAATAGGTGTGGCCGTGGGTGCCGGCGAACGTGCCTGAGATGGCGGTCGTATCGGTCAGCCAGTCGGTCCATGCTCCCTCGTGGCCGTCGCGCACCTGCACGTCGTAGGCCCCGATGCCTGACCAGACGTCCTGCCCGGCCCAGGTGACAGTGAAACTGGTCGTCTCCACCCACGGCGGCAGCGGCTCGACCGACGAGGTGGGCGGCAGGCAATCGTGAGGGTTGACCGCCGCCAACACATTTCCCTCGCTGTCCAGGTAGACGAAGGCCACGTTGTCCAGCGCCCGTCCCCCCGTCGCCACCGACGCCGCGAAGGGGTCTCCTGGGCCGACGGCCGGCAACTCCCAACGGGCCAGTTCGGTGCAGTCGTTCCGGTCCCAGGCGTAGAGTGTGCTCGTGCCAGCGGCGCGGGGCGTGGTGGAGTGCACGCCGACGTAGAAGTGCCCGCCGCTTTCGCGCACGCCCAGCGCGGCCTCGGCCGTCGCTGCGCTCAGTTGGCCGATGTCGCTCACCGGATACCAGTACTCCGTCCACTCCAGCGATTGCCCGGCCGTGATGGTCGCCGCGTCCCAGAAGGTTGGCGCGCCGCCGCCGTGCAGTTCTATGTAGGTGGAGACATCATCGGTCCAAATGTTCGAGGGGGTCGGGTCCGACCAGCCGAAGCCGAACCCTTTGCTGCCGCGGGCCACGCTGGAAGGGAAGACCCGCGCTATCCCCTCGTTTGCGGTGGTGTCGTAGACGCCGGTGAAGTTGGCCGCTGCCTGGGGATACTCGAAGAAGCCCAACCACTCGTGCCAGTTGCCCAGGCGGGAGAAGTCGGTCCCATTGTAGACCGGCCAACTGAAACGGTAGTCGGGGCCAGTCGGTACAGTGCTGTGGCCCGGCAGGCGGCCGTCTCCGGTGGAGTGGACGGACGTCTCCTCGGCGTTGAAGGCGAAGCGCAGGTCCGCGCCGACGGTGTTGGCCGCGCCTGGCGTGAGCGCCGCGTTGAGCCAGAACTTGTAATCGAGGTCGCCTCCGGTGGGATTCTCAATGCACGGGGTGACTGCCAGGTAGCCCCGGCCGGCCGGCAGGTGCAGCGTGATGGCGGCGCGTATGCGGTCGTTGGCGGTTGTATCCTGCAGCGTGACAGTGACGCCCGCCGTGGAGGTGAGGACCTGATAGGCCCACGGCTCGCCCCATTCGTAGCCGTGTTCCTCTACCGGCAAGCACCACTCGATGCCGCCAACCGCCAGCCACCAATTCTCCTCTTCGCTCAGCGGCCCCCAGTGGGTGGGTTTGATCACGGGGTTTTGATAGAACTCGTCGTGCCCGGTGGGCTTGAAGATCATCTGGTAGATTCGCCCGCCCAGTTTTGGCATCAGCGTTACCCGCAGGTAGTCGTTCTCCAGCACCAGCAGCGTGTAGTCCTCCGGGGATGGCGTGGGGTGGGAGGCATTGTAGGCAGCGCGGTCCAGATAGCGGTAGGTGATGTTGTATTGTGCGTCCAGGCGGCTATGCAGGAAACCGGA